>JBFYVZ010000043.1:0-12980 GCA_041298995.1 Desulfobacteraceae bacterium | reverse complement strand
GTATATTCCCTTAATTTTTCCCGCATGAGAATTTTATCGCAGGCCCTTTTCAATGCCACTTCCAGTGAATCTACATTGATAGGCTTCGTGATAAATCCGGATGCTTCGTACTTGAGGCTTCTGATAGCGAGATCCATATCGCCGTGACCTGTAATCATTACGACTTCGGCTTCCGGATTCTGGCGCTTGATTTTTTGGAGAAGGGTAATTCCATCCATGCCGGGCATCTTAATGTCCGTGAGCACAATCGGCGGATTCAGTTCACAAAAGATACTAAAAGCTTTTTCGCCGTTGCCTACTGCAATCACCTGGTAGCCGAAATCAGAGAGTGTTATTCCCAGTATATCACGGATATCCTCCTCATCGTCTACCAGCAGAATTGTTTTATTCAATTTTCCGGACCTGGGATATGTCATAACTTCGAATTCTAAAACCATATAACCTCTCTTAGGAGCCGTTACAAAACATTTTGTTACGGCTCCTTATGCCGTTCACTGCATCCAAATAATCCGCATATTTTTGATCGACGGCTTAGAAGCCGTTACGAAATAATCTGTATTTTTGATTGACGACTTATTAGGCTGCCGCCGGAAACTTCATGATAAAACACGTTCCTTTTCCAGGCTCGGATTTGGCAGTGATGTTTCCGCCGCACTCTTTTATGATTCCGTAACTGATCGACAATCCAAGCCCGGTTCCTTTCCCGACCTCCTTTGTTGTGAAAAACGGTTCGAATATCCTGTCGAGAATTGCTTCAGGAATTCCGATACCGGTATCGCAGACTTCTGCAATGACGATCCCGCCGGCTAAACGGGTTTTTAAAATGATTTTTTTATCTCCTTTTGCATCCGGTCCGGGCGGATATAACTCTTCGATAGCATCCCGGGCATTAATCAGAAGATTGATAAAGACCTGTTCCAGACGGCTCGCATCGGCTTTTATTTCAGGAAGATTCTCTTCCGTGTCCCAAATAACTTCAATATCTCTTAATTTAAGCTGCTGGCTGAAGATTTCAAAAGCATTTCCCAGAATCACATTAACATTTATCTCCTCAAGCTCCATGTCCGATTTACGGGCAAAGAGCCTCATGTGGTTGATTATTTTACTTGCCCGGTCCACACTTGTGTCAATCTTGCTCACCATAGTAGACATGATCTGATCCTCAATCTTTTCATGCTGGTTTGTCTTCCTGATGATGAAGCTGCTCGCCGTTTTAATGACCGAAAGAGGCTGATTCAGTTCATGAGCGACACCTGATGCCATCTCCCCCAGAGTCGTCATTTTGCTTGCCTGAATTAAAAGTTGTTCGGCTTCCAGACGCTTCGTTATATCGCTTGTGGTTACAAGAATAACTTTTTCCCCGGGATATTCGGATGGAGAAATGCGGATATTGACGAAAATTGCACCTCCGTTTTTGGAGAGCTGTTTAACCTGGGTGATGACCTGTGAATTTCTGATTTTTGCTTCAACGGATGCCCTCTCTTTTTCCATGAAAAGGCCTAAAAAAGGAGTGTTCATGATTTCATCCTTGTCGAATCCGTATACCCCTTTTACGCTGTCATTGCAGTCGAGAATATCAAGCGTATCCTGTTTCAGAACGAATACCGGGTTTGGAATATTGTTGAAGATGGCATGATATTTTATTTCGGATTTTTTGAGCTCTTCCTCGAGGCGTTTTCTTTCTGTAATATTCAGGCTTATTTCCATCGCGGCGACGATTTCGCCTTTTTCATTCAGAATGGGAGAGGTTGTAAAAAGCCAGTGGGTAAGCGTTCCTTCTTTATCTATACCGGATTCCTCACCGAAATGGGATAATCCGTCTCCAAATGTCTTCTCAACCGGGCATACCGGGCATTTTTCGCTTCTTCCTTTGTATGCATGAAAGCAAAAATCACCGGGCTTGGGGTTGAAGCTTTTGGCAAAGACATGATTATATCTCAGAAGTCTGAAATTCCTGTCCTGAACCGTGATAAGGCATGGCACATGTTCAAACAGGTTCTGGTATTCGTCCCTCTGAGCATTAAGGTCAGCCTGCTTTTCACCGATTTTCTGTCCCATACTGTTAACGGCGTTTGCAAGCTGGCCCATCTCATCATCCTGATCAATTTCAACTTTTCCGGAATAATCACCGCCGGCTATCCGGCGTGTTCCGGCAATGAGTTTTCTGATTGGTTCATTCACAAATTTCAGGACAAAAAGGAAAATAATGGCGGAGGTTATAAAAAAGACAAACAACGCAAGGATAGTCATCTCTTTTTCAATCGAAAAAATTGCCCTGTCGGTCTCTTCCAGTGAGATTACCACATCCAGTGCGCCAAGTATCTTTTTGTTCTTGGGATGGACATGGCATGCGTCGGTGGAACAGCCCGGTTCATTGTAGATCGGATCGATAATACCGAGCATTCTGTACCCTTTCGGAGAATAAAAAATCCTTGTCCTCTCGGAAATATCCAGATTATCAAGGGGAGGTTCTGAACGGTGGCAGATATCGCAGGCTTCTGCCTTTATATTAGTGGCAAGATCAAGCTCGGCAGGACGGTTTGAGAATTTGATCTCTCCAGCCTTGTTATAAATGCGGATGTTCTCTATTTCCTTCAGCTTTGAAATATTTTTGATTATTTCATTGATCTCATGACGGGAGTTTAACATCATGGAATAATGGGTGCCGAGTTTTATGGTGGCGCTAAGACGGTTTGTTCCGGCAGTAAAATTTTCCATCACATTTGTTTTCTGTGACCGGATATTGAAATACGCCCAGACGGAGATTGAGATAAGCAGTGTGAGTCCCACCGTTACAATCAGCTTCAGGACAATGCTGTGACGAAAAGGGATCAATTGCTTGAACATGGCTTTACCAATACATTAGGGTTTGCGTTCACTTTTTCATTTCAGTCAGGGGTAATGTCGGTATTAAGGACTTTGCAGAAAGTATCCGTGACCGAAAGATTCAGATCGAGCCTTACATCCCTTGCCTGCAGCCCCAGTGACAGCCCGATAACCTGGGAAAGATAGAGCACCGGGATATGGAGGTCTTCATGACCGATTTTTGATATTTTACCCTGATAAGCTTCCAGGTTCATCTGGCACATGGGACAGACCGTTACAATTGCATCAGCTCCTCTGGCTGCCATAAGTATCACCCTGACAAGTTCCATGCTGACTTCCGGATCTGTATTGATATGAGAAGCGCCGCAGCATTTTGAGCCCATCGCCCATTTATGAATTCTTGCGCCGGTCGCTTCGATGAGCGGCTCCATGGAGCGTGGCGATTCCGGGTCGTCAAATATAGCGTAGGGACGAAGGCACTGGCAGCCGTAATACGGAGCAAAGGAAAATCGTTCGAGTCTTTTTTTCACAAGCGAATTAATTGTTTTTGCTCCAACATCGTTTGCCATCACGTCAAGTAAATGACGGACCCGTACCTTCCCTTTCAGCGTAAGCCCGCTTTCACTGAGAATTTCATTCATCTTTTCAAGAAGGCCGGGATCCTTTTTTATTTTTTCTTCCACCTTTTTCAGATTAAGGTAACAGGCACTGCACGGAACCAGGATATCATCCGGCTTTTCAGTTTTTTCGGCAAGGGCAAGAATTCTTGCAGGGAGCGCCAGGGAAAGAAAATGGCTCAGTGATTCGGCAGCGCTTGCCCCGCAGCAGGTCCAGTCTTCTATTTCCATAAGTTCATGCCCTGCCGCCTCCATTACGGCCCTTGTGGAAATCTGGTATTCGAGCGCGGTTCCTTCAAGCGAACATCCCGGATAATATTGATATTTCATGATTTCGGCTCCATCTCTTCCACTTTCCTGAAAACAGATTCAAGCTGGTGATTTCCCCTGGAAGGAAACCGGACTGAAATCTTTTTTTTGAGCATCAGCTTTATTCCCAGATGTGCGAACTGAAACGGGACGAGCGGATTTTTAAGCTCTGCAAAATAAAGCGTCATAAACTCCGCCTCCCTCACACGCCCGTGACGCCGGACGCTTTCTATGAAATTCTTGTAGAAGAGTATCGACCGGCGGTAAAATTTAGGATTCTCTTTTGCGGCTATTTGTTTGAGTGCGGACATCGCTTCCGTCAGCGGAAGTCCCCTGGGGCAGCGGAGAGTGCAGGTATAGCATGTTGAACAGAGAGTAAATGTCCGGCTGATAAAAATTTCATCCGTGTATCCTAAATGCACCAAGTGCCACAACTGACGAGGTGTCTTGTCCATGGCAAAGGCATTGGGACATGATCCGGTACAGGTCCCGCACTGCAAACATGAGTTCACCATTTTCTGAACCGTAACAAGGGGATCGCAGCTTCTTTCATCATGCAAGGTTTCGTTTTGCGTCAGATTTTCCATAAAGCTCCAATCAGATGCAGATTGCCGCATCTATTACTTCGAGTATCTGCCTGGTCGAAAAACCTTCAATTACGGATGCCTTGTTAGGACAAACAGAAGCGCATATTCCGCACCCCTGGCACATTACGGAATTAACCAAGATTTGTTCATTTTCAGTATCAAGGATTCTTGCGCCGTATGGACAGGCTTCGATACACTGCCTGCACAGACTGCAAAGGCTGTGGCGAACTATTGCCGTAACTTTTCCAAAAGGAAGTCTGTTTCGTGAAATAATGCGGATCGCGTGCTGGGCCGCAGCTTCCGCTGTCGCAACCGATTCTGCAATAGTCCTGGGAGAAAGTGCAAGCCCGCAGGCAAAAACTCCTTCTTTAATGGAATCGACAGGGCGCCATTTCGATTCGGCCTCCAGAAAAAAGCCGTCCGTATCGCATGATGCGCCGAATGCGGAAGCAAGACCGGCCGGCAGTTCTGGAATCACGCCGGCGGCAAGAATCACAAGGTCTGCCGTGATTTCAACATCCTCTCCCAGTGTCGGCTCAAAACACTTAACCTTCGGTACGGGGCCGGAAACCATGACTTCGGGTTTGCGATCCTTTGTGTAGCGGATAAAAATAACTCCAGCCTTCCTTGCCTGCGTATAGAAGGTCTCGGTGAAACCGTATGTCATCATGTCACGGTAAATCACGTAAACGGCGATTTCAGGATTCTGTTTTTTCAAAAAAAGAGCCTGTTTGATTGAAACGGTGCAGCAGATGCGGCTGCAGTAGTTTTTCGGCTCTTCCCGAGTCCCGGCGCACTGAATCATGACCACCGAAGAGAGCGTTGAAGGATCAAGCGAACGGGCTGTGATTCTTTGTTCAAATTCCTTCTGTGTGACAATCGCTTCGCTTGTTCCGTGGCCGTATGCTGTTATTTCCGTTTCCTTTCCTCCGGTAGCGAGAATTATCGCTCCGTGTTCTATTGTCTGGACTTCCTTTTCGCTGTTTTCAACAGTGGTCATAAAAAGTCCTGCTTCTCCAAAAGAGGCCAGGACGTTCGTATTTTTGTGTACCTCTATCTTAGGATTTTTTTCGATCCTTTGAATGGTATCGTTTAAAAGGGTCTGAGTTGAAAAACCTTCAATCGTTTCCGTAATCCATCTGAGATTTCCGCCCAGGCATTCAGAGCGTTCGATAAGATCGACCCTGTACCCGGAATCCGCAATGGCGAGCGCTGCCCTCATACCTGCAATTCCGCCCCCGACTACAAGGCAGTTCCGGGTCACCGGCAAAGAGGGAGCTGTTGACGGTTTTGCATGTTTGAGCTTTACGAGCCCCATCCCGAGGAGGTGTTCTATGACAACAGCAGCTTGGTTTTCTCCTGTGTTTTCTCCTGAAAACCGAAGTTCCGGCGTCCGTATATCCACTATTTCAGTAAGCGAAGCAGCCAATCCTGTTTCTTTTTCCAATTCCTTCAGTTTCCGGCCATACATGTACGGAAGGCAGGCGCCGATCAGAAGGCGGTTCGGCTTGTACTTCCTGACATGTCCGACGAGTTCATCCCATCCGCCCGCAGTACAGATCCGCTCGGAAAAAATAACATTTTTAACTTCCGGATCGGTCTTAAATTTCTCGGAAAGCATGTTTTTATCGGTGTACGCCAGAATCGATTTGCCACAGGTACAGACCACTGCCAATATACGCGACGGTTCCCGCAGGAGTTCAGGTGAAACCGTTTCCTGAAGAGATTCGGGCATCGGGCTTTTCCCGGATGCAAGTATAGCACCTGATGCACAAGCTGCTGCGGCAGATGCCTGAATAACCGATTCGCTTATATCTTTTTGTCCCGAAAATGAACCGCCTATAACAATTCCCGGCCTGGCTGTCTCAGTTAATGAAAACGGAGCAGTTTCGGCGAACCCCCACGGATTGAGGGAAATTCCCGTTATCCCTGCAAGTTCCGCGGTCCCCTTTACCGGTCTTTGACCTGTCGCCAGCACGATCATGCCGAAACATTCTTCATGAATCTTCCCGCAGGTATCGACGTACCTGACAAGAAGATTGCCGGTTCCGTCTTCAGGAACGACCGAATGTATCCGCGCATTCTCAAAACGGACCCCATATTCATCCTGTGCCTTGTCTCTATACCTCTGAAATGACTTTCCAAATGTGCGCATGTCCATATAAAAAATGACTGTTTCGGCCTCTCCGTTTGTACTGCTTTTTGCCAGAAGAGCCTCCTTTATGGCGTACATGCAGCATATATTGGAGCAGAAATCGGCATTGTTCTGCAAATCACGTGATCCCACACACTGGAACCATGCAATCTTTTCGATCCGTTTTCCATCCGAAGGACGTACCAGTTGTCCGCCGCAGGGCCCGGTGCCGCTAACTATCCTTTCGAATTCAATACCCGTTATGACGTTGGGAAGCGTGTGATAACCGCAGGTATCCTTTCCATCAGCCGGGTTGAAAAAACCTGTGCCGCAGCAAAGAACAATTGCCTCTACATCGACAAACCGCGCTCTTGCAGCTTCGAATTCATTGTAGATGCCCATAATTTTCGGAATCAGGAGATCCGTTTCAAAAGGTTTGAGCAGGTAATCGATTGCCCCGATTTTCATGGCTTCAACGGCGGTTTCAACCGTTGCATAAGCGGTCATCATGAGCACCGTCAGGTCCGGGAACTCTTCTTTTGCCTTCCGGAGAACCGTAACGCCGTCCATGCCGGGCATTTTGATGTCAAGGAGCATAAGATTGTATTTTTGTCCTGACAGCCGTTCTAACGCAACGGCGCCGGATTCGGCCATGTCGACGGAGTATCCTTCATCTTCGAGCAATTCTTTGAGAGAATCACGCACAATAAGTTCATCATCCACCACCAGAATCCTAAATTGCCTGTGTTCCCGTTCAGAAAGCCGGATGGCTCCGGTTGGGCATACCGGTTCGCACGCGCCGCACATAGTGCACGAATCGGTGTCAACTACAAACGTATTGGGAATCCGGTGAGGAACCGGGAGATAGATAGCTTTCCGGGCGGTAAAGCCGGCATTGAAAATGTCGGGGACTTCAACCGGGCAGACCTTTATGCATTCACCGCACCCTATACAGAGATCTTCACTTACGAGAGAGGATTTTTTGCGCAGCGCCACTCTGTAATGACCGGCTTCTCCCTGCACCGAAACCGGTTCAGTGCTTAAAAGGAGCTCTATATTTTCATGAAAAAGTCCCTTCCGCAGGCAATACTGTGAAGATGAATCACGGTTTATCATTGGAAGCATTTTACACATCCCGCACCTGTCATTGGGAAACTGGTAATCGAGCTGGCTCAGAATTCCGCCGATGTGGGGTGCGCGGTCAACCAGGATAACGCGGTGACCCGACTCCGCGAGGTCGAGGGCGGAGCGAATGCCGCTGATTCCCGCGCCGACCACAAGTGCAGTGCCGATATTTTCTTCCATCACCATACCTTTCTAATTTATGCCGACCACTTCGCCGAACTCCTGTTCCCTGAATTCGGAAAGCGGCGGCGCTTCATCGGGGCTTCTTCCTGCTTCGTAATTGAACGCTTTCTGCGTATTGTGCGCAACTGTCCGGAAAAGTTCCATTACATGAATGTCATTGGGGCAGGCGTTTGAACACTGGCCGCATCCGACACAGGCGGTACTCATGTGGGCCATGCGGGTAAGATGATAAAAAACAGTGTCGGTAGGCATCTTGACTACGCCTTTGCGCGCAGCCCATTGGAGGTACTGAGACGGTTCGTGCCTGAACACATCCGTAACAAATACGCATTCCTTGCAGTAACATACGGGGCATACCACCCGGCAATTATAGCAGTTGACGCAGCCTGATAACCAGACCGTCAGTTTCTCGAGCGTATCAACTGCATGAGCGGTCTTGTCGAACATGTTATCCCTCAATTTCGTCCGGAGGCCGATTAAGGATTCAATCGCAGATCTGCGCTCTTCAGGTTCGCCGGATTCCGGAAGGCCGAGACTGCTTAACAGCGATTCTCCTTTGGGAGTCAGCCCCTGGATCAACAGATGGTTCCGGACATCGATTCCAAAGAGCCCGATAATGATGTCGGCACCTGCCGGCACAGGATGTTCGCATATACTACAAGCCGGTGCAAGATCGGCTCCGCTTACTGCAGTGCCTTTCCCGGAAAGGACACTCCTGTAAAAGGTTACAGTTGTCTCTTTTTCCGAAAACCTGCGGTAGTCTGTATTCGTATAAGCGCCCATGCAGTCAATTCCTATAATAACCAGTTCGTCTCTGGAGCCCTGGTTGAGCTTGACAAGTTCCGTAAATGCTCTTATTTCACAGGACCGCAACACCGCTGCAATTTTTCCTCCGGAAGGTTTGCGCGTAAGCCTTGAAACAAGAGTTGCGCTGTTCATTGGAAAGGAAGGAGCCAGAGGATCGGCATCATCCAGCCGTTCGGGGTCGGATACCAGGACAGGCATGATAACCTGTTTCATGGGAAGATGCATCGGAACCAGCATTGCAGTCACTTCACCAGTCTTAAAAACCGACCTGAAAAATTCTCTGAGACAAAAGAGAAGATCCCCGTCCTTTACTTTTATTTTTGCTGTTTTTGCCATCGGTCTTCTCCGAAAGAATTTAAATTACCATTTTCAATTTTGCTTCACTTGGGCCAAGAGCTTTTATCTGTGCGGAAAGATCCCTCATAATTTCGGCGAACAGGATACCGTCGCTTGCGCCTATCCATGTCAGTCTGAGACGCCTTGGATCAAAACCAAACTGTGGAAGAATCTCCTTTAAAAGCTTTATGCGCCTCCGGGCCTTGTAATTTCCGTTGATGTAATGGCAGTCGCCCGGGTGACAACCACTTACCAGGACTCCGTCGGCCCCTTCAAGGAATGCCTTGATGATATACTGGGGGTCCACCATGCCTGTACACATGAGACGGATCATCCTGATATTTTTCGGATAGTTCAGTCTCGAAGTACCTGCCAGATCCGCGGCAGTATAAGTGCACCAGTTGCAGACAAAGGCAACTATAGTCGGCTCAAACTCTGACATCTCTTCCTCCATGATATTAATAATTAACCGGTACGTTATATTCCAACGGATGCGATCGCTGAAATAATTCCGTCAAGCTCTGCAAACACCTGGTTTTCCAGGAAATGCCTGACCTGGGCGGCGCCGCTGGGGCAGAAGCCGGAGCAGCTTCCACAGCCCTTACAGACCGCTTCGTTGACAACAGAAACCCCTCGGCGTTCATCAAACTCAATGGCCGAGTATGGGCACAAGCCTATACAGATCCGACAGCCGGCACACACATCCGGGTCGATCCATGATATTGCCGACGGCACCTGGACGATTCCCCGGGTTGCCAGTGAGAGCGCCTTAGCGGCGGCGCCCGATGCCTGTGCAACGGTATCCGGTATGTCTTTGGGAGACTGGCAGGTGCCGGCTATAAAGACGCCGTCCGTAGCCGTGTTCAGCGGACCCAATTTGGGATGCTCCTCAAGAAAAAATCCATCCGCGCCTAGGTTGACACCAAAAATCCTGCCGACTTCATTGGCATCCTCACGTGCCTCCATTGCGGCACACAGAACGACCATATCAACCGGCACACGCAAAATGCTTCCCAGGAGGGTGTCTTCAGCAATGGCAATGAGTTTCCCCTCTTCCTCCGGCCTGATCGCACGGTCCGTGATTTCAGCGACTTTTCCTCTGATAAAGGTGGTGCCCTCTTCCTGGCATCTTTTATAAAACTCTTCATAGCCTTTGCCGTAACAGCGCTGATCAATATAGAAATCATAGACAGCCGTATCGTGGCCGACCTTTCCTTGATCAGATGGGAATATTTCAGCGCATACATGCAGCAGACGCGTGAGCAATATTCATGGTAATTCACATCACGGCTGCCAATACAGTGAAGGATGGCCACGCTGGCAGGGGTTTTGGTGAATTCACCTTTTTCATCCCTGATCAGAAATTTACCCCCGGTCGGTCCGGTTGCATTGCTGAGCCGTTCGATCTCAAGACTGGTAAACACATTGGGATAGGAACCATACCCGAATTGTTGCATTGGGGTAGGATCCATGAGGTCATAACCGGTGGCGATAATAATACTGCCGACTTTCACTTCAATTTCTTCTGATTCCATGGTGTGATCAATGGCTTTGGCCTCGCAGACCTTGACACATTCCATACATTCGGAACAGGCGCCGCAATTCAGACAGCGATGGGCCTCCTGCCGGGCCTGCTCTTCCGAAAAGCCGCGGTTCAATTCGCTGAAAGCCGCAGATTTCTCCAATGGTGCCTGGTGTAAGGGTTGAGCTCTTTTTACTCTGGAAATGTTTTCGGGGATTTCCTGCCAGTTTTGGCCAGGTGCTTCCGCCGCTGCCAATTTCAGAGCGTATTCATCAAGATTTTCTCCGTTGAGATACCGATGAATCGCCTCAACCGCCTTGTGTCCGGCCGCAACCGCCTCGATAACCGATGCCGGCCCGGTAACCGCGTCACCAGCCGCGAACACTTGGGGGATAGATGTCTGCATGGTATGGGGGTGTACCGCAAAAGTATTCCTTGGGGTCAGATCCGGACCGTTGCCAGTCGCAACCCAACCTATATCCATTTGCTGCCCGATGGCGCCGATAATTGCATCACATTCGACGATGAACTCTGAACCTTCTATCGGCAACGGACGACGGCGTCCACTGCCGTCAGGAGCCCCAAGCTCGGTTTTTATGCATTTCAAGCCGCTGACGTTGCCTTTTTCGCCAAAAATTTCCACAGGTGCCGTCAGATAATGGATTTGTATTCCCTCTGCCAGGGCGTCTTCAATTTCCTCGGGATAGGCCGGCATTTCGTTGCGGGTGCGCCGGTAAACCACCGTTACGGAATTACAACCCAGGCGTTTAGCAATCCGCGCAGCGTCAATGGCGACGTTGCCGCCGCCGATAACGGCAACATTCTTGCCCGGTAGTGCGCGGCCCCCAAGATTGATTTCCCTTAAGAAGTCTACCGCATTGAATATGCCGCTGAAGTTTTTTTCGCCCGGAATATTGATATCCATACTTTTATGGGCGCCGGTTGCCAGAAAAATAACACGGTACCCTTCTTCTTTAAGACTATCCAGCGTAAAATCCCGGCCAAGGCGTTTGTTAATTTCTGTTTTAATGCCCAACTGCAGGATATAGCCGATCTCTTTATCAAGTATATCCGGTGGCAGGCGGTAATCGGGAATGCCGACCCGGAGCATGCCGCCCAGCTTTGGAAGGGCTTCAAAAATTGTTACTGGGTAACCTTTCAGTCGCAGGTAATAGGCTGCCGTCAACCCGGCCGGTCCTGAGCCGACCACCGCTACTTTTTCGGAACGATCCTTGATTTCGGGTAACGGCAATTCAGCCAGGTCAACCTGATCTGCGGCAAAACGCTTTAATTCCCGGATGGAGATGGCTGCATCGGTTTCCTGGCGCCGGCATTGCTTTTCACAGGGATGCGGGCACACGCGTCCCAATACGCCCGGCAGGGGGAGCCTTTCCATGATTAACTCAACAGCCTCTTTGTATTTACCCTGACCGATCAGCTGGACATAACCCTGAACGTTGATTCCTGCCGGGCAGGTGATCACACAGGGCGCCCGATCCTTTTTGTCAATACAGAAGGTGATTGGTACGGCCTGGGGAAAAGACCGGTAAACGGCCTTGCGGCTGCTCAGAGATTCATCCCATTCACTTGGAACGGATACCGGGCAGACGCTTGTGCATTCACCGCAGCCCGTACAAACGCCTTCTTTTACGTATCGTGGCTTGCGGTGTATTTTAACCGTATAGTTGCCGATATACCCGGAGACTTCCTTTACTTCACTGTAAGAAAAAAGCTTGATATTGGGATTCTGAACCACCTCGACCATTTTGGGCGTACCGATACAGGCGGCACAGTCAAGTGTGGGGAATGTTTTGTCGAACTGCAGCATATGGCCGCCGATGGTTGTCTGTTTTTCAACCAGATAAACCTTATGGCCGGAATTGCCGATGTCCAGCGCCGCCTGCATTCCAGCGATGCCGCCGCCCACCACCAATATGTCCGGATGGACATCGACCTCGCGTGTTTCAAGTCTGTGGTGATAATTGACCCTGTTAATGGCAGCTGATGCGAGAGTCTTTGCCTTGCGGGTGGCTTCATCCCCATCCGGAGTTACCCATGAAACCTGCTCACGTACAGAGGCCATCTGGAACATATAAGCATTCAGCCCGGCACGCTCGCAGGCCCCGCGAAATGTTTTTTCATGAAGACGGGGTGAACAGGAAGCCACCACAACCCGATTCAGACCATATTCTCTGATATCCTTCTCGATCATTTCCTGGCCGGGATCGGAGCACATGAATTTATAATCCCTGGAAATAACCACATTGGGAAGTTTGCGAACAAATGCTGCAACCTCTTTTACATCGACTTTTCCGGCAATGTTGATCCCACAATGACAAATATAAAAGCCAATTTTTACAGCCATCTTCCCGCCTTTTTGGTAATCAGATTACAGTTACAAGTCTGTTCACCATGTCAAGAAGTTCATCCGCTTCCGGGGGTTTTTCAATATAGGCATCTGGTTCAGGCACTCTGTTGCCGAAATCAGGACTCTGATACTTCTGAAAATGAAAGACGGTGTTACGGGAGAGTGC
>JBFYVZ010000196.1:0-9366 GCA_041298995.1 Desulfobacteraceae bacterium | reverse complement strand
CTCAGTGTATTCACATTTGAATGATCTGATCATGTTTTATATAATAATGTATTGCGTGATTAACGGCAAGCCTTCGAGAAGCTTTTGTCTGAAATGGTAGGAGGGAAATAGTCGGATGTGGTGTTAATAAACATAAAGATTATAGATAAAATCTGCCTTGCCGTTTTCGGGAAAACGGAATATTATGATAAAAAATTATCGAATCACAGTATTGATAAACATAATGGAGTTAAACAGTATGAAATTAAAAGCGGTCATTTTATGCCTTTCAGTTATATTCGGGCAAATCTGTTTCGGTACTTACGTAAAGGGAGCGGAAGCTCCTCTGACGGTGGATGATGTAATCACAAAGATTGAAAACAGGTATTCGGTGCCGGGTTTTTCTGCACGGTTTATCCAGGAATCGACCTTAAAAGCAATGCAGATAACCGATGTTGCAACAGGGAAGATGTTTGTCAAGCGCCCTGGAATGATGAGATGGGAGTACGAAAAACCGGAAAAACAGGTCGTCGTGACAGATGGTGAAAGCCTGTGGATATACAGACCCGGCGACAACCAGGTCATGGTTGGTAAGGCCCCTGAATTTTTCGGGGCAGGCAAAGGGGCGTCCTTTTTATCGGATATAAGAATCATAAGGCGCAATTTTTCTGTTTCCATTGCAAATGATAAAGATGGTTATGTTATTTTAGATCTTCTGCCCAAACAGAAAAAGGCTGATGTTGCAAAGATTTATATTTCTATTTTAAAAAGAGATTATGAAATCTCAAGAATCGGAATAAATAATGCATATGGTGATGAAACGGTAATAGATCTTTTTGATTCGCAGTTTGTAACCAGCCCTGATTCTGCTTTCACCTTTACTATACCTAAAGGGGCTGAGGTCATAAGAATAGACTAGTTTCCATCCGGAAAGGCCCTTTTGTACGATCTCGGCGTCAATCTGCGGGATTTCTTGTGCGGCATACATTGCGTATGCCTCCGTGCACTCCCTTGATTTTCTTGAGCTTGTCCAAAATTGCCGATTTCCGGATTGAAAACTCAAATGTGTCCAAACTTTGTTTTCTGGATGGACATTATATTGATGATTGGAGAAATCTGTATGAAGGACAAAATAAGAAGTTTGTTAAAGGAAAGAAAAGCTATCATGCTTGCTCATAATTATCAGCCTCCCGAGATACAGGATGCAGCGGATCTTTGTGGGGATTCCCTTGAATTGAGTATAAAGGCGTCCCAGACCGATGCCGAGGTCATAGTATTTTGCGGAGTTCATTTTATGGCAGAAACAGCCTCCATAATGTCACCGGAAAAAACAGTGCTTCTTCCGCGTAAAGATGCGGGATGCCCAATGGCCGATATGGTTACGCCTGAAGCTCTTTCAAGGAAACTGAAGGAGCTGCCACCAATGCCTGTTGTCACCTATGTGAATTCAACCGCAGCGGTAAAGGCGCTTTCAACCATATGCTGCACATCGGCAAATGTGGTCAAGGTAGTGAACAGTCTCGATGCAGATGAGGTTCTGATGGTTCCCGATAAAAACCTTGCAAAATATGCCGCATTGCATACAAAAAAGAAGATACATTTCTGGGACGGCTACTGCATTGTTCACAATATGCTCACTGCGGAAGTCGTTCTCCTTGCAAAAGAAAAGCATCCGGGGGCAGTTTTCATGGCGCATCCCGAATGCCGGCCTGAAGTCCTTGAACTGGCCGACGTTGTTTTAAGCACTTCCGGAATGATCAGGTATGCCGGCGAATCTGAAAGCAAATTCTTTATTGTGGGAACGGAGACCGGAATACTTCATCCCATGAAAAAAGCCAATCCGTCCAAGACATTCTATCCCGTTTCACGGGATATGGAATGCATGAACATGAAAAAGATGAGCCTGGAGGCTGTGATAAGAAGCCTTGAGAATATGGAAGGTGAAGTCAAAGTTCCCGAGGATATCAGGATCCCGGCAAAAGAAGCCGTCAGCAAAATGATAGATCTTTCACTTAAATAAGTTTCAATAGGGAATAATTTTTTCGTACTTCGAAGTCAGATGTTCGAAGGTCGTTGTTCGCATCTCAATGCTGATTTCACGGCAACGTCAACCTGTTCCTGTTATCCTGCCAGATCTTCCGGAATATCGGCATTAGTGTAAACCTTCTGGACATCGTCGCAGTCTTCAAGCGTTTCCATCAGCTTGATCATTTTTTCCGCGTCTTTTCCTGCCAGATTTGTAGTTGTCTGTGGCAGCATGGTTATTTCAGACTCCTGGCAGGGGACTGATGCTTTATCGAGGGCTGTTTTTACGGATTCAAAATCATTTGTACCGGTTATTATTTCAAAGCTTCCGGTGTCTTCCCTTACATCTTCAGCCCCGGCTTCAAGAGCGATTTCCATCAAAGCCTCTTCATTTGCATGCTCTTTTGATACGGTAATATATCCTTTTTTGCTGAACATCCAGGCCACGCATCCGTTTTCGCCCAAATTTCCACCGCTTTTACTGAATATATGGCGGATATCGGCAACAGTCCTGTTCTTGTTGTCCGTTAAAGATTCGACAAGCACTGCGGCGCCTCCGGGACCGTAACCTTCATAAGTGATCTCTTCGTAGCTGACACCTTCAAGCTCGCCGGTCCCTTTTTTTATGGCTCTTTCGATATTATCTTTCGGCATGTTCTCGGCCTTTGCTGCAAGCACCGCCACCCTTAGTCGCGGATTTGAAGCCGGATCGCCCCCGCCTCCCATGCGGGCCGCAACCGTAATTTCCTTTATGAGCTTTGTAAATACCTTGCCGCGCCTGGCATCTGCAGCACCTTTTTTATGTTTTATGGAAGACCACTTGCTGTGACCTGACATGCTTACCTCCTGATCCCTCTTTTTTTAAATTCTGATAGGCTTTGAAGCTCCCTGCCGCAGAGCGGACGGGGAATGCGCTCGCTGTTTCGGTTCAATACCAAGACAGCTACGCCGGCTTTTCATGTCACTGGAATCCTCGAATCCTTGACCCCTTGAATCCCAATCCTATTATGTATATCTCTTTGCTGGCCTTGCGGCTGCTTTGCGGTTTAAATATTTTGTGAGTGTTATAAGCAGCCTTAACCATTTCTGAAAATTTTTTGAAATCATCTCCCTGGAAAATTTTACATAAGAAGGAGCCGCCCGCCGCAAGAACCCTGTCTGCAATATTAAATGCCGCCATGCATAAATCATATGATCTGGCCGCATCTACAGACTTGTTTCCCGTTGTAGCCGGAGCCATATCGCTTATCACGACATTAAAATCATCTCCGATTGAGGAGAGCATTGCATCGTCAATGGACAGAATATCGCATATATAAATCCCGGCATTGGGGGGGATATCAACAGTGACCGGCTTTATATCCAATCCGATTACAGATCCCTTTTCGCCTGCCAGGACTGACGCGTAAAGTAGCCATGAACCTGGGGAACATCCCAGGTCAAGAACCCTGTCCCCCTTTTTAATAATTTTATTCCGGCTTTGAATTTCCTGCAGCTTGTACACCGATCTTGCAGGATAATTATCTTTTTTGGCCTGGCGGGAATAGTGATCTTCCCACTTGTTCTGAGATGGACGTTTCATATACTCAAGCACTTTCCAAGTCAAGAAAGATGGTAACTGCTCAGAAGTCAGAATCCAGGAGTCAGAATCCAGAATAGGAGCAATGTAGTCCCCCGCAACTTACCAACTTCTTCAATCTGAACATCAGCAAAGTATCACCTTAACCAAAGCAGGTTTTCTTTTTATTCCGGATCCTGAATAGCTACTGTATTTAAATCTATCTGTGTTCATCTGTGTAAATCTGTGGCTGAATAGTTAAGAAAGATAAGATTTAAAAGAGCAGTTCTATAGCTTCCGATATGTTTTTTATTCCGGCAAGCTCAATTTTTTCGATTCTCGCCATGCGTTTCAGATTGCTGTCCGGTACAAGGCATTTTTTAAAGCCCATCTTCTGAATTTCAGAAACTCTCGTTTCCACATGACTTATGGCTCTTACCTCGCCGGTCAGACCGACTTCACCAAGCACAACCGTCCCTTCAGCCACAGGGCGGTCCAGAAAACTCGATGCGACAGCAGCTATGATTCCCATATCTACCGCAGGCTCATATATTTTAACTCCTCCTGCGACATTCATGAAAATATCGTAGCCCATGAGATGCATTCCGAGTTTTTTTTCCATAACAGCGACCAGCAGGGCCACCCTGTTATTATCGAGTCCGAGGATTGTTCTGCGGGGAGTCCCAAAATTCGTGCTGCTGGCGAGAGCCTGAAGCTCGACAAGAATCGGCCTTGTGCCTTCCATGCTGGCTGATACGACGGAGCCGGGTGAACCAAGCGGCCTTTCCGAAAGGAAAGCAGCAGATGGATTGGCAACTTCATCGAGACCTTTTTCCTTCATTTCAAAGACCCCAATTTCATTCGTTGAGCCGAATCTGTTTTTCACCGACCTCAATATTCTGTAAACATGGTTCCTGTCCCCTTCAAAATATAAAACCGTGTCAACCATATGCTCAAGAAGCCTTGGGCCGGCAATTGCTCCGTCTTTGGTAACATGGCCAACCAGAAATGTTGGGATATTCGATTTTTTTGCATTAAGCATGAGCTTCATGGCCGATTCCCGAACCTGGCTGACGCTTCCCGGCGCTGAAGAAAGATCGGGACAGAACATTGTCTGTATTGAATCTATTACAAGAACATCGGGCCTGACCGAGCAGACCATCGACAATATGGCTTCAACATCAATTTCTGAAACAACAAGAAGGCCGCACGATTCTGAAGATAGTCTTCTGCTTCTTATTTTTATCTGTTTGACCGATTCCTCGCCGGAAACATACAGAACTTTTAATCCTGTTTTCGACAGTCCGGAAAGGGCCTGGAGCATGAGAGTCGATTTTCCTATTCCCGGGTCACCGCCCAAGAGAATCATTGTTCCGGGGACAAGCCCTCCTCCCAGGACGCGGTCGAACTCGCCGATTCCTGTTGAAATACGCTCCTCGCCGTCAAACTCAATGTCATCAATGCAAACAGGCTCTCTCTGGGCAGACAGGAGGCCTTCTATGGAAGCGGGGGGTTTTGTGTTCTGGTATTCTTCGACAAAGGTCTGCCATTGTCCGCAGTCAGGGCATTTACCGAGCCATTTTGGAGCCTGATATCCGCAGGACTGGCAACAATAGATTGTTTTTGTGTTTTTTTTCAATTTGAAAGATTATCCGCAAATTATCTGACAGGATTAACAGGATTGACATGATGATTTGTCGGGCCTCTCCGGAGCGTCCCGAAACACTCATCCACTTCGCGGAGGGTGGTAATCGCAGCCTATCACGTTGTGAGTATAGTCTTCTTTTTCAACCGGATCCTGTCAATCCTGTCTAAAATACCTTAGCCGTCATTATTATTTGACAATATAGCATATAACATGTCTATTATGCCAGATATTATAGAGGGCTATTTATGAATCAGGAAAAAACAAACATTTCCTTTCCGGTCGATTATCATGTCCATACCATACTTTGCAACCACGCTAAAAGCAGCATGGAAACTTATATAAATAAAGCTGTTTCCCTGGGATTTCAGGAAATATGCTTTTTAGATCATTTAACTTTGACGGAGCCTGGGAATGAGTTTTCCATGACCCCTGAAGAGGCGCCTCTTTATTTTAATGCGATTCAAATGCTGAAAAGGCGCTATATCGGAATTATAAATATTAAAGCGGGCCTTGAGATTGATTTTAATCCTTCTTGCGTTGACCTGTTCCAAAAAATTTCAGAGTCATATGCATTTGATGTCATCGGAAGCTCTCTTCACTTTCCCGGAGGAATAGATGTGGTCAGCCGCAAATCAGAGTGGAGCAGGGGTGAAAAGGACTCTGATTACATTTATGGTATTTATGTTGAATCTCTTGATAAAATGCTCGATCATAGCTATTTTGATGTAGTGTGTCATCTAGATCTTGTAAAAAAATTCGGAGGAAATCCTTCGCGAAGCTTTGAAAATGAATTTAATTGTATCATAGAAAAAATCAGCAGGAAAAAACTTGCTGTTGAAGTAAACACGAGCGGATATATCCACCCGGCAAAAGAGGCATACCCCTCTTTTGATATTATAAAAGAATGCTGCAAAGCAGGTGTTGAAATAACAATGGGTTCAGATGCGCATGATCCGGAAAGCATAGGGCAGCACTATGATACTGTATTGCCTCTGATTCTTCAGGCGGGTTACAAGCAAATATCTGTGTTTACACAGAGAAAACGATCAGGAATTCCCCTGCCTGCAAGTTACGGCAATAATTAGTTTCCATCCGGAAATGGCACTTTTGTGCGATCTCTGTGTCAATCTGCGGGATTGCTTGTGCGACATACAATGCGTATGTCTCCGCGCAATCACTTGATTTCCTTGAGCTTGCCCAAAATTGCCTATTTCCGAATTGGAAACTTGCATGTGTCCAAGTTATTTTTCCGGATGGATATTAATTAGCCGAAAAGGATAATATTATCATGCATGATACTTGCCTCTTAATGAAAAAATATTTTTATGTTTCCGCCTCCTTACTATTTATAGTGTTCTTTTTACCATTTGAAAAAGCAGTTTGTGCCGATTTCAATTACTTTGGAATGTTACAGGAAAAATTGATTTCAGAAGGATTTGAAAGGGAAAAGATTGCTAAGATATATAAGTCTCCCCGGGTTTTTTTTGACACGAAAGGAGTCTCTCTTTTTTTCGTGCATAGGGAAGCCGGTTTGAATTACAGTCAGTTTCCATCACAGTTTTCTCTGGCAGCCGCAAAAATTTATATGAAAAGTTATGAAGAAGAGTTATCAAGGGCAGAAGCAACATATGGTGTGGACAGAGAGGTAATTACCGCAATAATTCTTGTTGAAACCAAGTTCGGGCAATCACTCGGTAAGAGACAGGTTATAAATACTCTTTCAACCATGGCTTCCCTTTCAGATCCTACTGTAAGGAAAAGGTTCTGGGAAGAGATTTCCGATTCAACAAAGCTTTCACTGGAAGCATTTGAAAAAAAGGCGTTGGATAAATCAAACTGGGCTTACAGGGAGCTTACGGCTTTATTAAGGTACACAGAAAAGGAAGAAATGGACATTTTTAAAATAACGGGATCTTATGCCGGGGCCATGGGAATTCCCCAGTTTATGCCAAGCAACATAAGCAGATATGCAGCGGACGGAAACATGGACGGCCGGATAGACCTTTTTCAACATACCGACGCAATAGCCAGTGTAGCAAACTTTCTTAAAAAATCCGGCTGGTATAGAGGAATAAATGAGGAGAAAGCTAAAAAAGTTATCCGGCAATATAACCCGAGCAGTTATTATATTGATACGATTTTGAAAGTGGCGCAGTTACTTAAATAACCGGATCATCTCCAAATTAATCGGTGATCCTATTAGGAGTTGAGGATTTCAGGAGTCAAGGGGTCGGGGATTCAAGAGAAAATCATCTTTAATCCTGGCCCCCCCTTCTCATATAAAGGATATGGTATGGTAATAAAAATATGGATCGGAATCGGGATTTTATTTCTTCTCCTGACCTGGTGGGCTGTGATTGATATTACAAAGAAGGATTTCGGCTCCATTGTAAAAAAAGCTTTGTGGGGCTTTACCGCTCTCATACCTTTTCTGGGTCCGGTCATATATTTTGTAATAGGTTACAGGAAAGGGAAGAAAATTGCTCCAAACGGCTGATCAAAATAGGATTTGACAATCCCCGTCCTTTTCTATAATTGTTCTCATAAAAATGGTCCTATCGTCTAGTGGTCAGGACGCTGGCCTCTCACGCCGGTAACACGGGTTCGAATCCCGTTGGGACCACCATTAAATACAAAGAGTTGCAAGCATTATTGCAACTCTTTTTTATTTCTGCTTTACATTCCCAACACTATTCCCCACATTCACAGAGAATATCCATAAAGAGGATGCGGAAAAAAAATATGTTTTAAGGATGAGTGAATCTGCCGATGACAATGAAAGGACGGAAGGGAAGTAAGGCGCTGGAATATGGGACCCAATCCGAAGGGGTGGGGGATGGGGGGGATACCCTGAATTCGAAACCGGAGTCCCATCTGTGTCGTAACCACCGATACGAAGTGTCTCCCGATTTATGATGAATCGTTTTCGTGTTTTTTTAAAGATGTTCTGTAGGCTGAGCGAATTTTGGGATGGGATTCGTTTTTTTCCTATCTCCCATTTTTTGGCGAAAAGTTTTTTGCGATACCACCTACCATGTCCGGCGCAGGAACAACGGTTGTCGTTGGCGAGAGAATCTTCCTTTCACAGGGAAATCAGCGAGGCTTTATGAAGAAAAACTGGTGTATGTAAAAAATTGTCTCCACCTACGAGTCCTCAGTTTTATATAAGGAATTGAAGTAAAGGTTGCCGATTATAAGCAATATGTTAGCAGTCGATTGTATTTCGCCACCGAAAACGGCTCAAGGTCTCAGATCCGCCAATATCTATGGCGGGCTGAAATCGGTAAATATGAATTTTTGAACGAGCTGGAAGAAATAGTTAATAGTCTTTCGATATTCGATGTCCGCCAAAGGCCCGCCAATCTTTATGGCGGGATATTCTATACTCTGCTTCTCTCGCATTCAGCCTAACAAAAGATGAATAAGTTTAAAAGTTTAATATGGGATGTCCCCCATTCACTCCCCATGAAATAAATATCTTTCAAATCGTCTGAAAATTTCGTTCCACTTTGAAAAGGACAAATTGCTTCTCAATGTCCGTCCGTTTTTCTGTTTCAATCCGGGGCAGATCGGTATCAAGAAATTCTATCTCAGCGCCATCCGGAATTTTATCAAGCAAATCAGGATCGGCGACGGCTGCACGAATAAAATCAAAGGTCAACCCGATATTCTTTTTAATTACTTCATCTTTTCTCATTTTTTTAATCCCCTGATATATCTCTCTTTATACCATTGCCATCGGTCTTTGATGTCCTGCTCCGCATACTGCAAGGCATCACTTAAATTTGCAATCGAAAGAGGTTGCTTCTCAGTTTTGCCTTTTGGTAATATCACATCTCGATGAAGGAATCCATGTGCACAATCGTATCGTACAATTTCTCGCCAGGCGCCGACAATGTTGGCCTCATATTGCACCATGATATTGACTACTTGCCCCTTTTCTGTGCCAATTCGGATTCTTAGACGGTCATTTCCATCTACACCGATTGTCTTTATGAATTCCTTATTTTTGATTTTCATGGGGTGTCGTCACGATGAAAACTGTTAACAGGTCTTTGTTCCTGATTCGATATTCGATGTCCGATATTCTGCTTCTCACGCCTTTCGCCTGATAAAAGATGAGAAAGTTTAAATAGATGTCCCTAATACCCCTCCC
>JBFYVZ010000145.1:0-5032 GCA_041298995.1 Desulfobacteraceae bacterium | reverse complement strand
CAGCCGATCGCCTGTGAAGCAAATGCCTCATTTAATTCTATCATATCAATGTCTTTCATAGTCATTCCGGCTGATTTCAAAGCCTTTTTAACCGCCGGAACCGGCCCGAGTCCCATATAAGCCGGATCAACGCCGCCGGCCGCAAAAGCCTTTATCGAAACAATGGTCTCAAGCCCCATCTCTTTTGCTTTCTCACCACTCATCAAAAGGACCGCGGCAGCCCCATCATTTATGCCTGAAGCATTTCCGGCAGTTACAGTTCCGTCTTTCTTGAATGCCGGCTGCAGTTTAGCCATCTTTTCAATGCTTGTTTCCATGGGACGTTCATCCCGGTCAAAAACGGTTTCACCCTTTCTGGTTTTTATTACAACAGGAATGATCTCCTGGGCAAAAATACCGTTATTTATGGCAGCCATGGCCCTTTTATGACTTAAAACACCAAGTTCATCCTGCTCCGCTCTGCCGATATTATACATTGCCGCAATATTTTCAGCAGTAACGCCCATATGGTAACCGTAAAATATCTCATACAGCCCGTCAAAAACCATCAGGTCATAGATCTGGCCTGTTCCGGTAAGTTCCATCCTGTGACCCCAGCGGGCTTTAGGAAGAGCCATGGGAGCAAGGCTCATATTTTCCTGCCCTCCCGCTATCACCACATCAGCCTGTCCGGCCATAATGGAAGAAGCGCCCAATGCGATTGCCTTCAGACCGGAACCACAAATCTTGTTAACAGTATATGCCGGCGTTTCCTTGGGAAGTCCGGCATGAATCATGGCCTGCCTTGCAGTGTTCTGCCCCTGACAGGCCTGGAGAACATTGCCCATTATAACTTCATCAATTACAACAGGAGTGTTTGCATTATCCCATTTGAACCATTTTTTTTCAAGTTCCGTCAACCCGATCCCTTTCAATTTTTCCGGGGTATTTTCAATCATCTCCGTACCGGCAGCAGGCCTCAAACCTACTCTTTTCAGAACATCTCTGATAACCAGCGAACCAAGTTCAACAACCGTAACATCTTTCAATCCGCCGCCAAACGCTCCAACAGCGGTCCTTGATCCGCTGACAATAACAACCTCTTTCATGATTAAATCCTCCTGATTTATTTGATATAACCAAACAATGGAAACTTACATATGCCAAATTTTGTTTTCGTATGGACACCATATAGAATATTCCAAATGTAATATCAATCAATTTTATATAGGAATTCAGAAGTCAGTATACAGAATACAGAAGAAAAACAATACTATGGTTATTCTAACTCCTGGCGCCTGTCTGTATATTCAAACAATTGGCATGAAAGAGCAGCAAAAACCCGGAAAAAACTTGTCAGGAATATTATGATAGATTATAAGGAGATACAATAATCTTAAATTCGGGAATACGCCGGTTCTCCAATAAACGTTCTCACATCAAAAGAAGAGAAAGAAAATTGTTACGGTCTTTTATTGATAGAATAAAAATATTCGTTAACCAATCGTTTCACCGGACTCGCTGAAGCTCGCCGGTGAACTTACCGTTCGCCGGATTAAAAAGGAAAACTAAAATGCCTGAGATCAGCAGGTTCTATGGTATAATAATTGCTATGTTTTTCGATGATCATAACCCGCCGCATTTTCATGCACGGTATGGCGGAGAGAAAGTGGCAATAGAAATAGAGTCTCTTCGGATTCTGGAAGGTTATTTTTCGCCCCGTGCGTTGGGTCTTGTAATCGAATGGGCCGTTCAGCACAGGAATGAGCTTCGGTAAAACTGAGAATTAGCGAAAAGCAATCAGGCTCCAAAGAAAATTGAACCGTTGAAATAAGGTAGGTAAGTCATGCTTAGGGACGTAATCTCAGCAAACTATAAGGGCGGATATAAAATTAAAGTAACATTTGAGGACGGTGCCTCTGGAGTTGTCGATTTCTCAAAATATTTACTTGAAGGCGGGGTATTTGAAAAATTCAAGGATATGGTGTTTTTCAAGAATTTTAAGATTAATGAGGAACTTGGAGTACTGACCTGGGGGGATGAAATCGATATTGCACCGGAAACTCTTTATTCTGAGGCAACGAACTCCCCTCTACCTGAATGGATGAATACGCAGCAAGGTTCGCCGGCGAACATGTCGCTTCGTCCGACCTCGTAAACTCGGCCGCTGAGCTTTTTCGTTGGGATAAATACGGAACGTATTAATCTTTTAAACTTGATTCATGTTTGTTGATTTGTTCATCAGGATTCATACCAAAAAATTCACAAACAGATGCGCCTGGAGATTTGCATATATAACTGTCAGGGGAGAGAAACCTGCAAAGGAGAAATATTAAAAAAAGATAACCAGGTCAATCCAGCGGATCGATGTGATCCCGCTGATTTTTTCGTTAGCCCCGTCACTATGAAAGAGGAAGATATGGAAAAAGAATTATTTGATTTGAAAATGGACAAAAGCTCCTTTTCAATTATATCATTATCAGATTCATCTGATGATAAATATTGTTGGTTCGGAAAAAAACCAGTTGAAAGATTGAAACATATCGAAATATTGAGAAGGATAAATTATGGACATAGTGCTGCCTCCAGACTTCAAAGAATTTTTGAAATTACTGAACGCCCATAATATCAAGTACTTGTTGATTGGCGGCACAGAGCTCAAGCCGGCAACAATATCAATAATATGTGCCTGATTCTTTTATCATACCTCAACCATCCGTCTTACAGGCTGATACTTGCGGCTAACAGGGACGAGTTTTATGACCGCCCGACGGCTCCGCTCGGTTTCTGGGATGAAGCGCCGCATGTTTTAGCAGGAAAGGATTTAAAAAGCGGTGGAACATGGCTCGGAGTAACGAAAACAGGACGCATATGTGCCATAACCAATTTCAGAGATCCCGCTGTCCAGATGCCTGACGCCCCATCAAGAGGATTTCTTGTAGCAGATTATCTGAAAGGAAGCGAACCCCCTGAAAGATATCTTAAGAAAGTAATGGATGAAGGAGAAAGATACAACGGATTTAATCTTCTGGCCGGAGACGAATCCGGTATTTTCTGGTTTTCAAACAGGTCGGGCGAAATATCAAGACTTTCTTCCGGCATTCACGGCTTAAGCAACAATCTTCTCGACACCCCATGGCCGAAAGTTGCTAAAGGAAAGAAGCGTTTTGAAAAAATTCTCTCTACAGATGAAATAGACATCAAGGAAATTTTTGCCCTTCTTTCAGACGAAGACATTCCTCCCGACGCGAATCTTCCCGATACAGGCGTGGGCATTGAATGGGAGAGGATTCTATCGCCACTTTTCATCAAAAGCGATATCTACGGAACCCGCTCATCTTCCATAGTTTTAATCGGGAAAGAAAAAATAACATTCATGGAACGGACATATATCAAAAATGATTCCGGCTCCATGAAACATGAAACACGGCAATTTTCGTTTGATTTTACGGATTAATTCCCGCTTTCTTTTTTTGATTCTTTTCTTTTTTCTTCCTTTATTTTACGCCACTTCTCAAGTCTGTCCTTAATCGTCTTTTCATACCCCTTTTCAGCCGGAAAGTAAAAATGACGCCCTTCAAGCTTATCCGGCAGATATTCCTGGAAAACATATTCCTCTTTGTAATCATGGGCATATTTGTAATCCTTTCCATACCCGAGATCTTTCATCAGGGCTGTCGGAGCGTTCCGGATATGAAGCGGTACCGGAAGCGCCCCTCCGCTTCTTACTGCCTCTTTTACCCTTCCGTATGCAGTATATATGCTGTTGCTCTTGGGAGCGGTCGCGAGATAAACCGCAACCTGCGCCAGAGCGAGCTCTCCTTCCGGCTGCCCGATGAATTTAAATGCCTCCATCGCGTCCATCGCGACGCTCAAAGCATACGGGTCGGCGTTTCCGACGTCTTCAGAAGCAAATCTTACCATCCTTCTTGCTATGTAAAGAGGGTCCTCGCCTGCCGCCAGCATGCGTGCAAGCCAGTAAAGAGCGGCATCCGGATCACTTCCTCTCATGCTCTTGTGAAGTGCCGAAATAAGGTTGTAATGTTCTTCACCCGACTTGTCATACAGCAGGGCTTTCTTCTGAAGAGCTTTTTCCAGATCTTCAATAGTTATGCCGATCGATTCTCCATCACCCGGTTTTTTATTTCCGGTTGCTATTCCGGCTGCCACTTCAAGGCTGTTTAACGCCATACGGCCATCCCCGTCCGAAATTCTCACAAGGTGTGACAGAACTTCATCCGAAAGTTCGAGATTCAAATTTCCGAGCCCTCTTTCCTTATCCTTTAAAGCTGCTTCAATTATACGGGAAATATCATCATCGGTTAATGTCTTGAGTGTTATTACTCTGCAGCGTGAAAGAAGAGGAGAAATTACTTCAAAGGAAGGATTTTCAGTTGTAGCTCCTATAAGCGTTATCAGCCCGCTTTCGACATGATGAAGAAATGCATCCTGCTGGGCCTTGTTGAACCTGTGAATTTCATCGACAAAGAGTATGGTTCGTTTTCTATGAAGTTTGAGCTGGTTTTTTGCTTCTTCAATAACAGACCTTATCTCCTTCACGCCTGACAATACGGCTGAAAAGTGAACAAAATATGAGCTGGTTTCAAGCGCTATTATTCTTGCAAGAGTGGTTTTACCACATCCGGGAGGACCCCAGAGAATCATGGAAAAAACCTGGTCTTTTTCTATCGCATGCCGGATAAGTGTCCCGCTGCCGACAACATGCTCCTGCCCTGCGAACTCATTTATGTTCCGCGGACGCATCTTCTCCGCAAGCGGTCTTGATTCATTTCCCGCTTTTTGGGAGCTGTAGTATTCAAATAGATCCAAGCTTACCTCAATAAGGTATCTTTAAAAGCAAAATTACCACCACAAGGGCACGAAGAGCACAAAGGACTATAATGTATGCGCTGTCACTTGAACCCCTGAACTCTTGAACCCTCGAACCCTCTATTATTTCTTATGCCTGTCCCCTTCCCGCTTCCTGAAAATTATCTTTACCGGTGTCTTGTCAAGCCCTGAACCCTCCCTGATCTGGTTGATAAGATAACGA
>JBFYVZ010000142.1:0-16038 GCA_041298995.1 Desulfobacteraceae bacterium | reverse complement strand
GGGAATGCGCTCGCTGTTTCGGTTCAAGGATTCGAGTGAAAAAAATAGGATTCCAGGATAAAAATGACATGAAATTAAGCCAGCATCTTTTTTATACTGATGAGTTCCTGGCGCAGCTCTTCCATTGTGGTTGAGGAAATTTTGTCTTCAACTGTGTCGGAGCCAAGGTGTTTTTTTGCTCCGCGGATGGTAAATTTCTTATCGTAGAGAAGATGTTTAATTTTGAGGATAATCTCAACATCGCTCTTTCTGTATAGGCGCTGCCCTGAAGAGGAACGCTTGGGATTTATTTTAGAAAATTCAGTTTCCCAGAATCGTATGACAGACGTAGGCAGCCCTGCAATTTCTCCGACCTGTCCGATCTTGAAATAGAGTTTATCGGGTATTTTTATTTCAGTTTGTGTGTCGTTTTGCATCTTTATGGCTCGGGCTTGAGAAAAGGTTGTCAGGCCGGCAGTGATGCATTGAATTCCCCTAAAAGCCTGTTTGTTATATTTATGTGGATACCATTTATCTCATTGTCCTCGAGGGTTTTTTCCGGAGACCTGTATATTATCCTGACAGACACACTCTTTTTTCCAGGCGGAACAGGATCACCTTCGAAGATATCGAACAGTTGCGTATTTTCAATAAGCTTTTCACCGAAGCTATTAAGTTTTCCCAGTATGGACATGGCTTCAATATCTTTGCTGACTATAACGGTAATATCTCTTGTTGTAAAAGGAAATTTTGGCAATGGTTTAGATGTCTTCGCATTGTTTGCGACATCAAGAAGAGTGTTGCAGTTCAATTCAAAAATAAAGGCTTTCTGCTTCAAATTAAAATTGCGTAGAACTTCAGGATGTACTTCTCCAACGAGGCCTATGGGCCTGCCTTCTATTGTAACCTGGGCAGTATATCCCTGCTTTGTGTAGCGGCACAATTCGGAAGACATTTTTGTAAAACAGCTATTGTTTATATTAAGGCCAGATATGAGTCCTTCAACGATTCCTTTTATATCGTAAAAATCACAACCGGTCTCCTTTGCGTACCAGGCAGAATTATAACGGTCTCCTGTCCATAATCCAGCCACCATTTCAACTTCTTCAGGAAGAGTCTCCTGCCCCCTGCTCAAAAAAATATTTCCGGTTTCAAACAGCTTAAGATTTCTTACCTGCTGTGATAAATTCCGGCGCATGGTTTCAAGGAGTCCGGGAATAAGCGATGTCCTCATTACGCCCTGCTCTTCATTTAGAGGATTTATGACATGCAGGAGTTTTATTTTCGTGTCATTTGAAAGGAGCCTGAGTTGATCGCAGGATGATTCATTAATAAAACTGTAATTAATTACCTCCATGAACGAGAGGCCGGTCATAATGTTTTTAATCTTATCCCTTAGAACGAGAGTTTTTAATGGCTGATTGGTTTCAGCATGCATAAAAGGCATAGTTGTCGGGATATTGTTATATCCATAAAGGCGTGCCGCCTCCTCCATAAGGTCAACAGACCTTGTTATATCGACCCTGAAAGAGGGCGGGGTTACCTTTAGAGTGTCGGAATCGGCATTTTCTACGCCAAACTCTATTGATTCGAGGCAGGATTTAATATTTTCCCTGTTCATTTCAATGCCCAGAAGACGGCCTGTTTCACTGACGCTAAGCTCAATTGGCACTACATCATGAATCAGGGGATTTTCGTCGATGACACCACCTGTCAATTTTCCGTTTCCAATCTCAGTCATAAGCAATGCGGCTCTTGCCAGAGCTTTAACGGTTCCCAGGGGATCCAGACCGCGTTCGAAGCGATAAGAGGCTTCAGTGCTCAGCCCCAGCTTTTTGGAGGTTTTTCTTATGCTTAAAGGATTGAAATAAGCGCTTTCAATCAGAACGCTTTTGGTTGAAATTCCTATTTCAGAATTAAGCCCTCCCATGACTCCTGCTATTGCAACAGGCTTTTTCCCGTCGCAGATCATGAGCATCTCCGGATCAAGTATACGTTCTTTATGATCAAGAGTTACAAAGGTCTCACCTTTTTCTGCAGTACGGACTACGATTCTGTTTTCGGCCAGGCGGTTAAAATCAAATGCATGAAGAGGCTGACCGAATTCCATCATGACGAAATTTGTAATATCGACTATGTTGTTAATAGGTCTTTGCCCGATTGATATAAGGCGTTTTCTCAGCCACAAAGGAGATTCGGATACTGTTATATCTGTAACAAGCGCGGCGGCATATCTCGGGCAATGTTCCGGGGCTTCTATTCTGACAGAAGTATATTTCAGTATGTCTTTATTTTTATCCGGTTGCTGTTTAACCGGATACTTAATCTTTACTCTTTGAATGGCGGCAATTTCTCTTGCAATTCCTATTAAGCTCAAACAGTCGGATCTGTTTGGGGTAAGTCCGATTTCAAGGACAAAGTCGGAAAGAGAAAGGGCTTCTGAAATCTTTGTGCCTGTTTTCGGTGTGCCGGATAGAAACATAACACCACTTTTG
Source organism: Desulfobacteraceae bacterium (assembly GCA_041298995.1). GTDB lineage: Bacteria > Desulfobacterota > Desulfobacteria > Desulfobacterales > RPRI01 > RPRI01. Next base: position 13,564 of record JBFYVZ010000142.1, on the reverse strand, counting down.
TCGTCGCCCAGCTCAAGCTCTTTTTCGCTGCATAGCATGCCTTCTGAAGTTTGTCCGCGTATATCGCATCTCTGAATAACAGATCCGTCAGAAAATATTGTTCCGGGAAGTGCGAGCGGAGCAAGGATATTTTCGACTATATTGGGCGCGCCACAGACAACCTGCACGATACTGTTGCCTGTATCAACACGGCAGATCTTCAGTTTTTCGGCGTTAGGATGAGGACTGATTTCAACTATTCGACCAACTACAATATTTTCGAGATAGTCGAATGAATTGGTTATGGACTCAACTTCAAGGCCTGTCATCGTTAAAGCAGATGCCAGGTCCAGGACGTCCATTTCAATATTTACATAATCGTTCAGCCAGCTTAAACTAACTTTCATATCAGAACTGCCTTAAAAACCTTAAGTCGTTTTCGAAAAATTTGCGAATGTCATCAATTCCGTATTTGAGCATTGTAATGCGTTCAACTCCCATACCAAAAGCAAAACCGGTGATTTTCGTGGTGTCATACCCTACATTTTCAAAAACGGCAGGATGAACCATGCCTGAGCCAAGAACCTCAAGCCATCCTGTCTGGGAGCATATCCTGCAACCATTTCCCCTGCACATGACGCAAAGTATGTCAACTTCAGCGCTTGGTTCAGTGAAAGGGAAAAAACTGGGGCGAAATCTTAAGCTCGTCTTTTCATCAAACATCAGGTGAACGAAATTTGTAAGTATGCCCTTTAAGTTTCCAAAAGATATGTTTTCACCAACCATTAAACCTTCAACCTGGTGAAACATAGGCGTATGTGTGATATCGGAATCGCTCCGGTACACCTTCCCGGGCGCAATAACCTTAACAGGCGGCTTGCGTTTTTCCATAACCCGAACCTGAATAGGTGACGTGTGGGTTCTTAAAACAATATTATCTGAAACATAAAAAGTGTCCTGCATATCTCTTGCCGGATGATACTTTGGTATGTTAAGGGCTTCAAAATTATAATAGTCACTTTCAATTTCCGGCCCTTCCGCAATATCAAAACCCATCCGGATAAATATGTCGCAAATCTGTCTTGTAATCTGGGTAATAGGGTGAAGCGAACCGTGCAAAGCAGATTTTCCCGGTAAAGAGACATCAATAAAGTCATGCATTTCAGGTGATTGAAAAGAGAGCCTGTTTGCTGTGTCGGCAAAAGCCTTTTCAAGTATTTTCTTTATCTCGTTGGCTTTTTCTCCTGCTTTTGGTCTTTCTTCGGGGGGAAGCTTTGAAATATTTCTTAAAAACTGTGTAATGATACCTTTTCGTCCGAGATATTTTACTGAAACTGCATTTAAGCTGTCTTTGCTTTCTGCAGTTTCAATTTCTCTGAGAGCTTCGGTGCAAATCTGATCTATAGTGTTTTCCACTTTTATCTATTTGTCTTTGCTTTTGCTTAAGATGTTCAGGACAAAACAAATGAAAAGCGTATCAAAGGATCTGCGGTCTTTTGATACGTCATATTATTAAATGTCAAATGTAAACTTAGATCTGCTTTGTTGCAATGCCGGCCAATTGTGCAAATCCGGAAGGATCTGATATTGCAAGATCTGCAAGGACTTTACGGTCAAGAGCTATGTCTGCTATTTTAAGACCGTGAATTAGTTTGCTGTATGACAGATTGTTCATTCGCGCAGCAGCATTTATCCTTATGATCCATAACCTTCTGAAATCGCGCTTGCAGACCCTGCGATCACGGTATGCATACGCAAGAGCCCTGTCAACGGTATCTGCTGCGGTTCGAAATAGTTTGCTGTGACCTCCACGGAAACCCTTGGCAAGTTTTAATACTTTTTTCCGTCTATGATTTGCTTTAAATCCTCTTTTAATACGCATAGTTTTTCTCCTTCAAAATATAAAGCAGGCCGCTTTGAAATATGGACATCTTATTTTTACAATATTATCCATTAGGAAGGAGCAGCCTGATAGCTTTTTCATTTGTTTTATCTATAATGTGCCCTTTTCGCAAAGATCTTTTGCGTTTGGTCGTTTTTTTTGTAAGTATGTGGCTGGCATTTGATTTTGAGTATGTAAATTTGCCGGAACCGGTCTTTTTAAAGCGCTTTGCAGCGGCACGATTTGTTTTTATCTTGGGCATAAATCTCTCCTTAACACTTAACGACTTTGCGAAAAATAAATTATCTGCAGTTTTTTACAAAATCATCATTATTTCAGATTTCAGTTTTTCATCCAATATCAAAAAATAAACATAAAATATATAAAAATAATTGGCGTGAGTAATGATGACGGACTCACGCCAGAAGGTTTTTATTGAACCATATTCAAACAATATTCAGATTTATTAAAAAGTTAAGCCGATGTTATAAAGGGCTTAATTAATCATTTTGGAGCTAAAATCATTATCATAGTACGACCTTCGAACTTCGGGAGCTGTTCAACTATTGCAGTCTCTGCAGTTTCATTCACAATTTTTTCAAGTAATTCTCTGCCCAGCTGCATCAGCGTTATTTCCCGGCCTCGAAATACAACCGTTACTTTTACCTTATCCTTTTTTTCAATGAACTTTTTTATGTGGTCAATTTTTACATAAAGATCATGTTCACCGGTTTTTGGTCGTATCTTTATTTCTTTAACCTGAAATGTGCTCTGTTTCTTTTTTGCCTCTTGTTTTTTCTTGGTCATTTCATATCGGTATCTCCCGTAATCCATTATTTTGCATACCGGCGGATTCGCATTAGGAGAAATTTCGACCAAATCAAGCCCAAAATCAGATGCTGTAGCAAGAGCTCTGTAGGTAGGGAGAATACCAAGCTGATTTCCTTCGGGATCTATGACCCTTACCTCTTTTGCCCTTATATCCTGGTTAATATTTGTTTTATCAGTTTTATTCGGTTTTCCTGGTTGTTTGGATATAGCTATACCTGCACCTCCTGAGGTCATCTCTGTTCATATTAATGCATCCTTTTTTCAGCAATAAAGCAACATTTGAAGGCGGATGCAAACAATTGTTTATTATCCGAGCTCGGAAAACTATATTACAACTTCAGGAAATGCAAGAAAAAAATATATCATTTAATTTGTCGCTAATCCGTAAAAAAGCTTAAGCGCATGTAAACAAATTAAACGTTTCATCCGTCTATAGGAGTCGATATTTTAAAATTCAGCGGTGCTGTACTCTATGAAAACGATAACAACAATCGGTTTTTTGACTTTTTATGGGGTTATCGATATTGTATTGAAAAAAGAATGCCGTTATGAAAAAACAACCATCAGTCATAAATGATAAAACTTGACGAAAGACCGGAATATGAACGAGTTGAAATATTTTAAAAGGGTGAACAGCGGAGGGATTTTTCTATTAATATCCTGCATAGTTGTTAACCTCATACTGTCAGGTTGCGTAACAGTAGGACCTGATTATATTTCGCCGGAAACCAAAATGCCGGCTGAATGGCACAATGAATTAAAGTGGGGGATAACCGCAGAAGCTCAGGATCCCCAAATGCTTGCCAAATGGTGGGCAACGTTAAATGATCCTGTCTTGTCGGGCCTTATAGAGCGGGCGGTTGCGAATAATCCGGATATAAGAAAAGTCCGCGCTAAGATTCGCGAGCAGCGTGCGCGCCGGAATGTCAGCGATGCCGGTCTGTTTCCAACAATTGATTCGTCAGGATCCTTTACAAGGAGGAAAGGCAGCGAAGAGACGGGGGCCGGGAAAGAAACGGATTTCTACTCAGCAGATTTCGATGCAGGCTGGGAACTGGATCTGTTCGGGGGAACCCGCCGTTTAGTTGAAGCTTCAACCGCGGACCTTCAGGCAAGCAAAGAAGATTTGCGGGATGTTCTGGTTTCCCTTCTTGCCGAGGTTGCCTTGAATTATGCCGAAGTTCGCTCCTTTCAGGCCCGGATTGCAGTGGCGGAGAAAAACCTTAATATCCAGGATGAAACACACCAACTGGCACAATTGCGTTACGAGGCAGGCCTGGCAAACGAGTTTGCTGTTCATCAGGCAAAATACAACCTTGAAAATACCCGTTCCAATATACCGCCACTCAAGGCCGTACTTGATGAGGCAATGAACCGCCTTGCCGCTCTGATGGGTGATAATCCAGGCGCGGTTCATGCTGAATTGAAGGAACAGAAGCCTATTCCGGTCAGCAGGCCGGATCTTGCTGTGGGAATACCCGCTGACGTACTGCGGCAGAGGCCCGACATCCGCCGGGCAGAACGCCGGCTTGCCGCACAAACTGCAAGAGTAGGCGTGGCCACTGCAGAGATGTATCCTAAAATTAACCTTACAGGTTCGATTGGCTTTGAATCCCTGACTCTTGATAATCTTATTTCAGCCGGCAGCAGAACATATTCCTTTGGTCCGCGCATCACGTGGCCGATTTTCAAAGCCGGCTCGATCCGAAGCAATATCGAGGTGCAATCAGCGCTGCAGGAGCAGTATCTGATCCAGTATGAAACTGCTGTTCTCAATGCTCTGGAGGAAGTGGAAAATACTCTCGTGGCATATATGGAAGAGCAGAATCGCCGGCAGTCATTAAGCGATGCAAAGCGGGCCGCTTTACAGGCAACAGCTTTGGCACAAGACCTGTATAAGGCCGGATTGACTGATTTTACAAGCGTGCTGGATGCGCAAAGGTCGCTTCTGTCATTTGAAGATCAGTTGATTCAGAACGAAGGGAATATCATATCCAGCCTGGTTCGCCTTTATAAAGCACTTGGTGGGGGCTGGACATCTCTGGCTCCTTTAGATATCAATAATGAGCCTGATAAATAGTGTCCATCCGCAAACAAATTAGTGTCCATCCGGAAATCAAAATTGGACACATATAGGTTTCCAATTCGGAAATAGGAATTTGATGATATGAACAGCTTAAATAAAGAAAACAATTCCGATATCAACCGGACCTTAAATATTAATTCCAAATCAGGGCGCAGCAAACACTTGGCGCGCTGGATTGTCTGGTTGTTAATCGCGATCGTGGCGGCATTCGCGGTGATAAAACTGGGAACGGGTGACAGAACCGACAAGGTGGAATACAAGACTGAAACTGTGCAGCGCGGGGACCTCATTGTCAATGTGGCAACAACCGGCACGCTTCAGCCGACCAATCAGGTCGAAGTCGGCTCCGAGCTTTCGGGAATAATAAGGACGGTTGAAGGAGACTACAATGACATTGTGAAAGTCGGCCAGGTTCTGGCAAGACTCGATACTTCAAGGCTTGAAGCCCAGGTCCAGCAGAGTAAAGCCTCGCTGGAAGCTGCAACAGCCAAAGTGAGACAGGTGCAGGCGACAGTTAAGGAGGCAGGCAGTGCACTGAACCGGCTGAAACAGGTCGGAGAATTAAGCGGTAAAAGGCTGTCATCTCAGCATGATATCGATGCTGCGGAAGCGGCTCTTGAACGTTCTCTGGCAGATGAAACATCTGCCAGAGCTTCTGTCTTACAGGCTGAAGCTAACCTCAGAATTGTCCAGACGGATCTTTCGAAAGCGATAATCTATTCGCCGATAAAAGGCGTAGTCCTGAAGCGTTCTGTTGAACCGGGACAGACCGTTGCAGCATCTTTGCAGGCTCCTGTTCTTTTCACCCTCGCTGAAGATCTTGCCAAGATGGAACTCAAGGTTGACGTTGATGAGGCTGATGTTGACAAGGTGAAGAAGGGTCAAAAGGCAACATTTACGGTTGATGGTTATCCTGACCGGATATTCACTGCACAGATTACACAGGTCCGCTTCGGATCAAAAATAGTAAGCGGTGTAGTTACTTATGAAACCATAATGAACGTTGACAATTCGGATTTATCATTGAGGCCGGGTATGACTGCCACAGCAAATATAGTGGTCGGCAAGATTGATAATTCGATTCTTGTACCTAATGCCGCTATTCGTTTTATCCCGCCGGAAAAAGATGACGAAAAATTATCGGGAAACAGCAGTATAATCGGCAAGCTTTTCCCTCGACCCAGGAGACCTCAGACAAAACAGAAAAAGGAAACGAAGGCCGACAGGAAAAAATCAAAGGTCTGGGTTCTTAAAGACGGGCAGCTTTCTGAAATTCCTGTAACGACCGGTGAGAGTGACGGGGTAATGACCGAAGTAACCGGCGGAAATATCGAGCCGGGCATGAAGATTGTTATCGACACCATAAAGGCGGTGCAATGATAATGAACACCTCCGTAACCGGCAATATGCATCCGGTAATAGAGCTCAATGATGTGACCAGGGTGTACGGAACCGGGACGGCTTCTGTCAGCGCTCTGCAGGGCATAGACCTGCGGATTGATCACGGAGATTTTGTTGCTGTAATGGGACCGAGCGGGTCCGGCAAGTCAACCTGCATGAATATCCTGGGCTGTCTGGATACTCCATCATCCGGCACTTACAGATTTAAAGGAGTTGAAGTTGGAACCCTCTCCCGTGACCAGCGCGCACTTTTGCGTCGGCATTATCTGGGATTTGTCTTTCAGGGATTCAATCTTTTAAACCGCACGTCAGCTCTGGAAAATGTCGAACTTCCCCTTATATACCGTGGAACGCCTGCGGCTGAGCGCCGGGAAATGGCAAAAAAAGCCCTTGCAGCCGTTGGACTCAATGGCTGGGAAAGTCACACCCCTGCAGAACTTTCGGGCGGTCAGCAGCAACGAGTGGCAATAGCACGGGCTATTGTTGCATCCCCTGAAGTGCTGTTTGCCGATGAACCGACAGGGAACCTCGATTCGGCCCGTAGCCGTGAAATAATGGAGCTTATGACCGTTTTCAACCGTGACCGGGGCATAACCATAGTCATGGTGACCCATGATGCTGTCATGGCAGCATACGCGAGGAGGATTGTCCGTTTCATGGACGGAATCATTGACAGAGAGGAGCAAAACGGGAGCTGAAGAGTAATGTTTATTGAAACAATCCTTATAGCATTGCGTGAAATACGCCGAAATGTCATGCGATCCTCGCTTACCATTCTAGGAATTGTTATCGGGGTTGCTGCAGTTATAACGATGGTAACTGTCGGGGACGGAGCAACGAAACAGGTTGCCTACGAAATAGCCAGTCTCGGAAGCAATCTGCTTGATGTGCGTCCCGGGCAGAGCTTCCGGGGACCGGGCGGAACCAGGTCCGGCGCTCCGATGTTTAAAATAGCCGATGCGGAAGCCATTGAAAGAGATGTTTCCGGGCTTGCAGGTGTGGCGCCTATGACCGGCAGGTCGGTTCAGGCTATCTATGGAAATGAAAACTGGGCAACAAATATTACTGGAAGCACAAACAGCTTCCTGCTGGTGAGGAACTGGGTACTATTAGGCGGGCGACTGTTTACCGACGGGGAACTGAGGGCCGGTGCGGCTGTATGCATCATAGGCGCCACAATACGCAAACAGCTTTTCGGGGAACAGGATCCGATAGGCCATAAAATCCGCCTCGAAAAATTATCGTGTCAGGTTATAGGCGAGCTTAAATCCAAGGGGCAGTCAAGTTTCGGAACGGATCAGGATGATCTTGTGCTCATTCCATTGCGTACGGTGCAGCGGCGTATAGTGGGCAACAATGATATCAGTTCTATCTCAGTATCGGCAAAAGACGGCGTTTCAACCGAAAAAGTGAAGGAGGATATAGAGCGGCTGCTGCGTGAACGACGACGTATCGGAAAAAATGAAGAAGATGATTTTAATGTCAGGGATATGCAGGAAATTGTCAAAACATTGACCGGGACAACGCGCCTGCTCACAACTCTTCTCGGAGCTGTAGCTGCGGTCAGTCTTCTGGTCGGTGGGATTGGCATAATGAACATCATGCTTGTCTCAGTTACTGAAAGGACAAGGGAAATAGGCATAAGGCTTGCCATAGGAGCCATGGAAAAACAGGTTCTGATGCAGTTTCTCATCGAAGCGGTTGTTCTTTCATGCTTCGGGGGTATAATTGGAATAATACTCGGAATCGCTGCTGCCGCAGCCGGCGCAAGCGCGTTGAAGGTGCCCCTTATTCTTAACATTGGAATAATTGTAATCGCATTTGTATTTTCTGCTGCAGTGGGAGTAGTCTTCGGGTTCTTCCCCGCAAGGAAGGCCGCATTGCTTGATCCTATCGAAGCGCTTCGTCATGAATAAGCAAGGAAGTATAAAGAAATAGTTCAGCTTTGGGCAATAAAGCCCAGTATGCCGTGAATTATAGCACAAAAAACCAGGAGAATGCCTGTTTTCCTGTGGACTCCAAAAGGCACCTTGATATAACGAAGACCGGACAGAAGTTGAAATATGATCAAAATCATATTGATTATGCCTCCGATCAGGATGATTGAAACCTCTCCTATAGTCATGAAATCGCATCTCCCATTTTGATAATAAGAATGACGTTCCGGTTGTAGCTGCGTTAATGTCTGGGTATGGATTGGTAAGCTAACGAATATCGAATTTTGAACATCGAACATCGAAATGCTGATGAGTTAAAACCGGGCCTGTAATTGAAAAAACAGCAATTATTATTTTACAGAAATGGCTGCTTTTGCAATCCCGGTACTTCCATGAATGTTGCAGTTCGCCTCAGCTTCTATCTGGGCAGGTTCGTTTACCGTATATTTTATCTCTTTTGTGAAGTTTTCAGATTCTGGTGTCTTTGTTGCCGAAAAATCCCACCTTGCTATCTCTTTCCCGTTTACCTTTACATACACCCATTTGGTGTAATGGAACATATTGTTCCCGTGGTGAATCACATTAAGCCTGATTGTAACCTCTGTGCCTTTTGCCACTGATTCAGGCGCATCGACCTTAACCACTGACTTGTCGGCCAGGGCCGAGCCAGTTGAAAGCAGGAAAATCAGCGTCAGAGATAAAAGAATTATGCCGAATTTCTTCATTATTAATAACTCCATTTAAAGTTTTTTCTGTAAGTTAAAAACGGCAAGCTGCATTATAAAAGGTTGTTCTAACGAACAGCAGGGGCAGAACCTTTCCTGCCCCTGTAAAATTCTGCCATTAAAAAACAAGGTCTGCCCTTATTAACGGCCCGAACGTGGTTGAGATGCTTGGCCCTGTGAATCTCCGCCGGTAGATGCAGTTCCTGTCCCTGTCGTTCCCTGATTCTGGTCTCCTCCGGCAAATACGGTTCCTGCGGTCAACAGAAGAAACAACATAATGCATAACAGTCTTTTCATATTGTCACCTCCTTAATTCTCTGGTCTGATTCCGGACATCAACAGATGAACTATTTTAACCGTTATGATTGCTATAAGTCAAGTGTTGTCTTGAAATTTTGACTTGGTCTCTAAGGGCTGGATGGAATAATGAGTATCTCATAAAACCTCCTGGCCGGCTAATTTTCAAATGGGGTCGCCCTGTGAAATTTAATGAAAACTCTTGACTATTCTTTTGAAATATAATTAGTTAGTTTCCATTCGGAAATGGCCCTTTTGTGCAATCTCGGCGTCAATCTGCGGAATTTCTTGTGCGACATACATTGCGTATGTCTCCGCGCAATACCTTGATTTTCTTGAGCTTGCCTAAAATTGCCGATTTCCGAATTGGAAACTTGCATGTAGCCAAATTTAGTTTCCGGCCTCAAGATTGAATCTCTTCGCTGAAAGCAGCGATGCAGCTTCGACCGTAAGGAATATTAACCAATTTAAGATTCGCTCACTATCCCCGCAAAAAAGGAGCGGGGAATGCGCTCGCTGTTTCGGTTCTCCTTGCATAATGAGCTTTTTACTTTGCTGTCAGAACTTCAAAAGAGACAGCGTGGAGGTTGAGAAAAAGACCTTATATATTTATAAAATAAAGGGTTAAATATTCATGTTCATACTGGGTAATTTTATCGGAGCTGCTGCTACAGTAATTTATTATATTTTAAATTTATATATGTGGATAATAATTGCACGGGCTGTTTTGTCGTGGGTAAACCCGGACCCATATAATCAGATTGTTCAGTTCATTAATAACGTAACAGAGCCGGTTCTTTATCCCATACGATCCAGGATTCCTTACATGGGAGGCATTGATGTTTCACCCATTATTGTTCTCCTCGTTATAATGTTTCTGGAAAAATTTCTGGTTGGGAGCCTTCAAAGGCTGGCTTTTATGTTTTCATAATTACTTCCGGATGGACACTAATTATTATAAACTCAAGAGAGTATATGAAATTGACACCTCTGGATATCATTCAACACCAGTTTAAAACAAGTTTCAGAGGGTTCGATGTCCAGGAAGTAGATGCCTTCCTTGGCGATACGGCTGATGCTTTTCAGCTTTTACTCAATGAAAATGAGAAACTGAAAAGTGACATAGACAGATTAAATTGTGATATAAAAGAATACACCGAACGGGAAGAGACTTTCAAAATTGCCTTGTTGAATTCCCAGAGTGTTATGGAGCAGATAAAAGAAAACGCCCAGAAATCTGCCGAATTAATTATTGCCGAGGCCGAAGTAAAAGCTGAAAAAATCATAAGCAGGGCCAATAACAGGCTGGTCCGGTTACAGGAAGAAATATCCGAGCTTAAACGCCGGCGAATGCAAATGGAAATCCAGCTCTCCTCTGTAATTGAGTCCCACTCCAGACTGCTTGAAATGAGCAGGGAAGAGCAGAAAGCTATTGATGACGATGATTTAAAGATAAAACCGATGAAACAACCCGCATAATTAATTTTATGCTTTTCTTTCAACTCTTATAAACAATATTGAAATAATCAGGAGTTTCACGATGGCAAAGATTGATGCTTTTTTCAAACTGATGAATGAACAGGGTGCTTCGGATCTCCATCTTGTTGCAGGACAGCCTCCCGCGCTCAGAATAAGAGGAGACATTGAAAGAATCAAGTATAACGTTCTTGATACGGATGCACTGAGAAGCATGATTTATGAAATAACCCCTGAAGAGAAGGTCAAGCATTTTGAAGAAACAGGGGATGTGGATTTTGGGTATGAAATTCCAGGCCTTGCGCGCTACCGTGCAAACTTCTTCATGCAGAAATATGGTGTTGGAGCTGTTTTCAGGGAAATCCCCAGTACGATATCGACAGCGGAGCAGCTAGGGCTTCCTCCTGTAATATCAAAGCTTGCCCTTCTTCCGAGGGGGCTAGTGCTGGTAACAGGACCGACAGGAAGCGGCAAGTCAACAACGCTCGCGGCAATAATTGATGTCGCAAACCGCATGAGAAAAGATCATATAATTACTGTCGAAGATCCAATCGAATTTGTTCACAAGAGTCAGGGCTGCATAGTAAATCACAGGGAAGTCGGACTTCATACAAAGACCTTCAGCGCGGCTCTCCGCGGGGCTCTTCGTGAAGACCCCGATATCATCCTGGTCGGCGAAATGCGCGACCTTGAAACCGTATCCCTTGCCATTGAAGCAGCATCTACGGGACACCTTGTTTTTGCGACTCTCCACACTTCAAGCGCGGCAAAAACGGTTGACCGTATTATCGAAGTATTTCCCGCAAGCGAACAGGCTCAGATCCGCTCAACATTATCCGACGGAATCAGGGCTATAGTTGCGCAGGTTCTCTTTAAAAGAATCGATAAAAAGGGGCGGTGCCCCGCCCTCGAAATCCTTATCGGAACTCCCGCTGTCAGGAATCTGGTAAGGGAATCAAAAACACACCAGCTTAATTCCATGATGCAGACAGGAAAAAAATACGGGATGCAGCTCCTTGATGATGCAATAATGGAATTATTGAACAAGGGCTGGATTTCCGCCGACGAAGCTTATGCAAAAGCAAACGACAAGTCAAAGTTCAGGCCGCTTTTGAAGAATCCGCCTGCAGATTTCACAGACGCATAATAAATCATGAGGTCAATCCATGAGAAAACAGGAAACAGATCATATCTTAACAAAGATGCTCGATGCCCATCAATACGTATCGGACCTTAATCTGACCACAGGCAAACCAATGCAGGTCGAAAGCGCCGGCCAGCTTGTAAGTGTTGACATGACACCAAAGATTGAATCCCTGTCCCCTTATCAGACTGAAGTATTCGCGTTAAACCTCATCAACAGGGACCACCGGTTGACTGAAGTCCTCCTGAAAGAAGGCTCATGCGATCTGTCTTACAGTCTTCCCGGTAAAGCTCGTTTCAGGGTAAATGTTTTCTCTCAATCAGGAAATTATTCGATTGTTTTGAGGCGCTTGGAATCTAAAGTGCCGACCATAAAGGGAATGAACCTTCCTGAAGTTTTTTTTAAAATTACCCAGGAAAAAAATGGCATTATTTTCGTAACAGGAGCAACCGGTTCAGGAAAAACCACCTCCCTTGCCGCTATTCTTGATCAGATAAATGAAAACAAATCGGTTCATGTTGTAACTCTTGAAGATCCTATTGAATACCAGCATCCGCATAAAAAATCTACATTCAATCAGCGCGAGCTTGGCTTTGACTTCGATACATTTGCAAACGGCTTGAGGGCTGCCTTGAGGCAGGCTCCCAAAGTTATCCTGGTAGGGGAAATGCGCGACAGGGAGAGTGTCGAAATCGGATTAAGCGCTGCTGAAACAGGACATCTTGTTCTTTCAACACTTCACACCGTAAATGCCGGTCAAACAATTAACCGCATACTCGGCATGTTCAGCACTGAAGAAGAAAACCAGGTTAGAATTCGCCTTGCCGATACAGTGCGCTGGATAGTCTGCCAGAGGCTTCTTCCAAAAGTCGGCGGAGGCCGGGTTGCATCATTTGAAATCCTTGGAATGAATTTAAGCGTTAAAGAACTGATTTTACAAGGTGAATCCGAAGGGAAATCATATTACAAAATCATGCAGGATGGTAGAGCCTTCGGAATGACGACGTTCGATGATTATATCACAGACCTTTTTATTAAAGGACAAATTACTGAAGAGACTGCTCTTTCTTATGCTTCACGCAAAGGTGTTGTCGGCCGTGGAATAGATTCGGTTAAAAGCTCAAGAGGAGAGGCGACAACCGATATAGATAGGCTTGAGCTTGATAAATCTTATGGAAAAGATGAAAAGAAACATCCATTCGGAGCAGAACCTCATCCAAGGCAAGGAAAAATGTCTAGAGACAGTTAAATATTATAAAGTCTTAAGGGAGGCTTGTTAAAGAGACTATGGATATCACCTGCGATAATTGTAAAAGCAAATTCAGGATCCAGGATGAAAAAATTCCTGCCGGGATTGAATCTATCCCCTGCCCCAAATGCAAAAACAGAATAGTCTTAAGCGCCAGCCAGAAAACCGGAGAGTTAAACCTGAAAGAAGAGCCCGCCGGTCATTCTGATAGTGAAGAGTTCTCTTTTGATGAAGCCCAAATATCAGACTCATACGATGCTTCAGATAAGCCGTTCGATTTTGTGGAAGAGGAAGGTAAAACAGCTCTTGTCTGTGAATCCGACCCTGAGCGTAAAAAACAAATTATTGAAGCGCTCCATATCATGGAATTCAACACTAACGAGGCGGACAACTCAAGGGACGTGCTTAAAAGAATGCGTTATCATGTATATGACCTGATTGTTCTTAATGAAAAATTTGATACTCCCAACAATGAATTAAATCCGATCATGATGGCCATAGATCGCCTCCCGATATCTACGAGGCGTAATATTTTCGTGGCGCTGATAAGCGACAGG
>JBFYVZ010000135.1:0-3815 GCA_041298995.1 Desulfobacteraceae bacterium | reverse complement strand
TCCGTAACTGCACCAGTTGCATAAAAAACTGACAATTTTGGGCTCAAACTCAGACATATTGATCTCCTCATACAATTTCAAATCTGAAATCTAAAATTATTTAAACGGCTTCATTTAACGCATATATCTGCGCAAATATCTGATCGTTGTCAAAGCCTTTCAGTCGGATTGCCCCGGATCTGCAGGACGCCACGCAAAGCCCGCATCCCTTGCAAAGCACCGGATTGATCTGTGCCTTTCCCGGGTTGAAACGGGCGGCTTCTTCGATAAACGAGGGCGCGGAATACGGACATATCGAAACGCAGACTCCGCATGAACTGCAGGTTGTCGGAACGACCTCGGCTATCGTGCCGCTGGTTTGAATGATTTCACGGGCCAGCAGCGTTACGGCGCGGGAGGCGGCCGCCTTCCCCTGAACAATGGATTCATCAATGGGCTTGGGATAATGTGCCATGCCGCATAAGAATACGCCGTCGGTTGCAAACTCCGAAGGCCCCAATTTGGCGTGACGTTCCACAAAAAAGCCGTCGGCGTTCAGCGGAACTTTAAAGAAATTCGCCAGCTTCTCATCCCGGTTCGGGACAATTGCCGTAGCCAGGGTAATCAGATCGGTTTCCAGTTCAAGGGGACGGCCCAGAATGTGATCCTTCACCCGAACCGTCAATCGACCGTTATCCAACGCTACCTGTGGTTTATCATCCACGGAAAAACGAATAAAAATAACCCCTTTCCCCCTGGCCTCTTTGAAGAGATATTCCCGCTCCCCGTAAGTCCGGATATCCCGGTATAGAACATAGACATTCATGTCCGGGTTCCGGTGTTTCAGCTCCAGGGCATTCTCAACGGAATGGGTACAGCAGACACGGGAGCAATAGGGACGATCCGGCTCCCTGGAACCCACGCACTGGATAAACACGGCGGATTTCAGCGTCTTGAGCAATGGATCATCATTCATGAACCTGCGGTCCAGCTCCAGACTGGTCAATATCCGGGCATCTTTGCCGTAGGCATATTCGGAAGGCATCAAAGGGGTGGCGCCGGTGGCGATCACTGCAACGCCATGCTCCAGAACCTCTTCTTTTCCATTGGAGCTCAGGGTACTTTTAAAGCTTCCCACAAATCCATCCACCTGAACCAGATTCGAGTCCAGATGAACATGTATCCGTTCATTTTTCTGAATCGCCTGAATCAATTCAGAGAGTTTTTCCTGAACATTCTCGCCTTTAGCCGTATGGTAAAGATTTCGGGCCTGACCTCCCAACTGGCCGCTTTTTTCAACCAGATGGGTTTCATAGCCCTGCTGCGCCAGACTTTGGGCCGCAGCCATCCCGGAGATACCGCCGCCGATGACCATCGCGGATGGCTTGATCTGAAGATCGGATTCCTTGAGCGGATGGGTCAATGCCACTTTGGCCACCGCCGAACGCACCAGATCCTTGGCTTTTTGCGTGGCTTTTTCAGGAGAGGCTTTATGGACCCAGGAATCGTGATTCCGGATATTGGCCATTTCAAACAGGTACTTATTCAGACCGGCGTTGATCAGGGTTTCCTGGAACAGGGGTTCATGGGTTTTGGGGGTACAGGCAGCCACAACGATCCGGTTCAGGTTTTTCTGTTTGATGATGCTGACCAGATTGTCCTGGGTGTCCTGAGAGCAGGAATAAAGGTTATCGGTTGCAAATTCCACAAAGGGAAGGGTTGCCGCATACTCCGCAACAGAAGGAACATTGACGACGCCGGCAATGTTGATGCCGCACCTGCAGATGAATACGCCAATACGGGGCCGCTCGCCGGCAACATTGATCTCCGGAACAATCTCTTTTGCCAGAGTAAGGGTATTTCTTGCCAGGCTGAGATTCTCTCCAGCCACTGCCGCCGCAGCGCTGGCGTCGATAACCGATTGAGGAATATCTTTGGGTCCCTGGAAGGCGCCGCACACATAGATGCCTTCTCTTGAAGTACTCACCGGTTCAAATGAAGTGGTCTGGCAGAAATTGCCTGCGGTCAGATCGATATCCAGTTGTTTGGCCAGGCTGGCGATATCCGGGTTTATTTCCATTCCCACGGACAGCACGATCTGATTAAAGACTTCCGTGACCGTCTCGCCGCTTTCGGTAATATAGCGGATGCTTAAATCATCGGTTCCTGCGACCGGATCAATGGTATGCACCCGGCTGCGGATAAACCGCACCCCGTGTTTTTCCTTGGCCGTATTGTAAAAGCGCTCAAAATCCTTGCCGTGGGTACGCATGTCCATGTAAAATATCGCGCAGTCCAGATCGCTTCCCGCGTGCTCTTTGGCGATCACGGCTTCCTTGATGGCGTACATGCAGCAGACCGACGAGCAGTAGGCATGATCGCATTTGTTCATGTCCCGGGAACCCACGCACTGGAACCAGGCAATCTTTTTAGGCTCTTTATGATCCGAAAGGCGAACCAGATGGCCGGCGGTGGGGCCTGAGGCGGACAGAATCCGCTCCATTTCCATAGCGGTAACGACATTGGGATGCTTGGCGTATCCATAGGCGTCAAATCTGGACGGATCAAAAGGCTGATATCCGGGCGCCAGAATGATGGAGCCGACATTTAACTCCACCACCTCATCCTGCATGGTGTGATCAATGGCGTTCACCCCGCAGAATTCGGTACAGACCTTGCACCCGCCGGTTTTAAAATGAATACAAACCGACCGGTCGATGACCGGGGTGTTGGGTACGGCCTGGGCATACGGCACATACACGGGTTTGCGGCCTTTCAGACTCATGTCATATTCGGAGGGAATGGATCTGAATGGATGCGTGGTGACGTTTTGCCGGATTTTTTCCAGGGTGATATGGCCCGTTGGGCAGACCGATGCACAGGCCCCGCAGGCCATGCAAACATCCGTCTGGATATGAAACGGAGTATCCACTTTCATATCCACACCGCGGCCGGTCAGACTGATGGCGCTGTTTCCCATTTTCGTGCAGATCCGCGTACACAGACCGCAGAGAATACAGGTGTCTTCTTCTTTTTTGAACCGGGTCTCTGTAATGCCGTATTTTATACCCAGTTCTTTCAGAATCGGCACATCCGGACATCTCGCCATCAGAAGCTCGACAATCAGTTTCCGGCCCTGGTGAACAGGCTCGGAATCGGTTTTCACCTCCATGCCTTCCCATATCGGATAATTGCACGAAGTGACAAACCGGCTTCGACGCCCATCAAACAGCTCTACCGTACACAACCGGCACATGCCGGCCGGTTCAAGCGCCTTGTGATGACAAAGGGTAGGAACTTCAACCCCGTATTTCTGAGCGACCTGAAGAATATATTGACCTTCTTCGCCCTGAACGGTTTTACCATTGAGTTTGAATGTTATCATAAAACATGCCCCTTATAATTTATCGAATCACAATTGCGTCAAATTTACAGGCATCATAACAGATACCGCATTTGATGCATTTGGACTGGTCGAGTGAATGCGGCTGCTTTTTTTCGCCCGTGATCGCCTCCTGGGGACATTTTTTGGCGCAACTGCGACAGCCGGTACAGGTTTCCGGATCAATTTCATAATGAAATAGAGGCTTGCACACGCCCGCCGGGCATTTTTTATCCCGGATATGGGCTTCGTATTCATTCCGGAAATATAAAATCGTGGTCAGAACCGGGTTGGGAGCGGATGTTCCCAGGCCGCAGAGCGAGAAGCGCTGGATCATGACGCCCAACTCTTCCAGAAGTTCGATATCCCCTTCCTTGCCGTTGCCCTGGCAGATGCTGGTCAGGATCTCGAGCATCTGCTTCATGCCTTCCCGGCAGGGGTTGCACTGGCCGCA
>JBFYVZ010000116.1:0-6494 GCA_041298995.1 Desulfobacteraceae bacterium | reverse complement strand
ATGATTCTTCCGATGACGCAAAACGTCTCGCAAAGCTACTCCGGCCTGTTAAGTCAAAAATAAACCTTATTCCTTTTAATGAGCATGAAATGAGCGAATTTAAGAGGCCTGAAGAAACTGCGATCAGAAACTTTCAGGAAATCCTGGTGAATAAAAATTATACAACGGTAATCCGCCGGAGCAAGGGACAGGATATATCGGCGGCATGTGGTCAGCTTCGCGCAAGAAACATATCTCCTAAATCCTTGGCCCTTTCTCCCAACTGACCCACATACCCGGTGCGAGCACAACTCAGCATGAGAATACAGGAGCCAGGAGCCAGGAGTCGGAATAACCATGGTATTGTTTTTCTTCTGTATTCTGTATTCTGACTCCTGTATTCTCATATAAATGAGATGTATATTATAATAATTGCTATGTACAAATATATGAATTTCTAATAAGATATCAGAATGCTTAATCAGAAAAAATTTGATGACTTCAACAAAAAACAGATAAAAATCGTTAATCAAGCGGCTGAAATGGCAGAAGAACTTGTCAGTGATTATTACAAGTTATCTTCGAGTCAATGGCTTCGCCGGAGGTACGATATAAAAACACTGGCTGATCTTTCGCCGGAAGAGATAGTCAGCGGACCGTTTGCCCAGATAATCAGGTATAAAGTTCATCCGAAAGATTCCTTTCTCGGCTCCTCCGCGTATGATTTTTATAAAATATGCCTGCAGGACAATTCCATTCTTGCCGTTATCCGCGATTTTAAGGATATAAAACTTAACCCTTTTACACTTTATATAATTACGCACGAACTTATTCACATAGTCAGATTCAGTGAGTTCCTCCAGAACTTTAACGCATCGCATGAAGAAAAACTAGCGGAAGAGACAAGGGTTCACAACAACACACATGAAATACTCAAAACTGTCAAATTACCCGGGCTTTCAAATGTACTTAAATTTTATGACAAATGGCGCATCCCTGTTGATGAATTTGATGAATTGCCTTTGCAAGAGGCATAGCCGGCAAACAAAATCTGTTCATTGTCTTGACAACCATGTTATGCTGACTATATTTAGTAAACTACGATTTATATAAGATAAAAATACCACGCATATATGCAGGTATTTAGTGAAATCAGGGAGGGAATAGTTTATGCCCATTTATGAATATGAATGCACAAAATGTGGCAATATTGAAGAAGTCATACAAAAATTTTCGGATAAATCGCTTAATAAGTGCAGGTTTTGTTCTGGAAAACTGCATAAGCTGATATCTCATAACAGCTTTCAGCTCAAAGGAAGTGGCTGGTATGTAACAGACTATTCAAGCAGATCTCAAAGCAGTTCCACTCCTACAAAAAAAACCGGGGAAACATCTGATTCAAATAAATCTGATAAAAGCGCCGTTAAAACTTCAGAATAGTCTGTTTATTGAATAACTGGTATCTCAAAATAACCCGGTGTTTTATTATTGAATAATCCAATGCGATAATTTGTCAAAAAATTCCAAAACATCCCTTTACAAACAGGAATGTGTGATTATAGTTTTCAAAAAAAGATTTGCATATCTTAAATCAAACTTATTTAAGCAATTAATATCATTTGTTATCATTTTTGAAGGGGGGTGACTCCGGGCCGGGAGTAGTTAATGCGGTCATTGATAATCCGATTATTAGACGATTTCTTTTAAAAATAACCAATTCCAATTCGAAAAACAAAAAGGAGAATCTACACCATGAAACTTAGACCATTACATGATCGTATTTTGGTACAGCGTGTTGAAGAAGTAACAACAACAAAGGGGGGAATTATTATTCCTGATACGGCCAAAGAAAAGCCGGCTGAAGGAAAAGTAATAGCTGTCGGAAACGGGAAGATCAACGAAGACGGCAAAAAAATCCCTCTGGACATCAAAAAAGGAGACAGGATTCTGTTCGGTAAATATTCCGGTACAGAGGTTAAGATCGAAGGCGATGAATATCTTATCATGCGGGAAGATGACGTGCTTGGAATAATCGAATAATTGTAATTTAATTGCGATAAACATATAAATGGAGGGTAGATTAAAATGGGTGCTAAAATCATTAAGTACAACATGAAAGCCCGCGAGGCAATGCTAAAGGGCGTGCAAACACTTGCCGATGCAGTAGTTGTAACTCTCGGCCCAAAAGGAAGAAATGTAGTTATTGACAAATCATGGGGATCACCAACTGTTACCAAAGACGGCGTAACGGTTGCCAAAGAGATCGAACTTGAAGACAAGTTCGAAAATATGGGCGCACAGATGGTGAAAGAGGTCGCCAGCAAAACAAGCGATATGGCCGGTGATGGAACAACCACCGCGACAGTTCTTGCCAGATGCATTTATGAAGAAGGGCAGAAACTCGTAGCAGCCGGTAATAATCCAATGGCGATAAAACGTGGTATTGACAAGGCCGTTGACGTGGCGGTTAAAGAACTCCACAGAATGAGCAAACCGACCAAGGATCAGCGCGAAATTGCACAAGTTGGTACAATATCCGCCAACAACGACGAGACTATCGGAAACATTATTGCCGAAGCAATGAACAAAGTTGGAAAAGAAGGCGTAATCACCGTTGAAGAAGCCAAAAGCATGGACACCACCCTTGAGGTCGTTGAAGGCATGCAGTTTGATCGCGGCTACCTTTCTCCGTACTTCGTAACAGATCCTGAAAAAATGACGGTCTCTCTTGATGATGCTTATATTCTCATCAACGAAAAAAAGATCAGCAACATGAAAGATCTCCTCCCCATTCTCGAGAAAATAGCCAAAATGGGCAAACCGCTTCTTATTATTGCAGAAGATATTGACGGTGAAGCACTTGCGACACTTGTGGTTAACAAGCTGAGAGGAACTCTTCATGTGGCTGCAGTTAAAGCTCCCGGCTTCGGAGATAGGAGAAAAGCGATGCTCGAAGATATCGCAATTCTTACCGGAGGACAAGCTGTGTCTGAAGATCTTGGAATCAAACTGGAGAATATTTCCCTTGAAGATCTCGGAAAGGCAAAAAGAATTGTAATCGATAAAGATAACACAACAATAGTTGACGGCGCAGGTTCACGCTCCGCACTTGAAGGACGTGTAAAACAGATTCGCGCTCAAATTGATGAAACCACATCTGATTATGATCGTGAAAAACTCCAGGAGCGCCTTGCCAAGTTAATCGGCGGTGTGGCTGTTATTAATGTCGGCGCTGCGACAGAGACCGAAATGAAGGAAAAAAAGGCCCGCGTTGAAGACGCTCTTAATGCAACCCGTGCTGCTGTTGAGGAAGGCATTGTTCCCGGCGGCGGAGTGGCGCTGGTTCGCTGTCTCGAAGCTTTGGAGAAAATCAAGATCAAAGCTGATCAGAAGCTCGGCGTAAAGGTGGTTATGCGGGCGATTGAAGAGCCCCTAAGGCAAATTGCAAACAACGCCGGCCAGGAAGGATCAGTTGTAATTGATAGGGTAAAGAAAGGCGAAGGTTCATTCGGATATAATGCCGAAACCGACACTTTTGAAGATCTTATCGCAGCAGGTGTTATTGATCCTACAAAGGTCGTACGTTTTGCGCTTCAAAACGCCGGAAGTGTTGCATCCCTTATGCTTACAACGGAAGCCATGATTGCCGAAAAACCAGAACCCAAACAGGAAGGAATGCCCGGTGGCGGCGGTCACGGAGGAATGGGCGGAATGGGTGGAATGGGCGGAATGATGTAACCCGGTAACGAACCATAGCTGAACTATAAAAGCCCTTGTGTTCCTGTACACGAGGGCTTTTTTTATTGAAAATGGATTTAAACTTAAATACTTGACAAACAAGCAATTTCAGACTAATAGTTATCTTCAATGCTAATCAAAAGCCTTTATAAACAGTTTGTAGCCGGCTGCTATTTATCTTTAACCTGCAACATAACAAAATGAGGCATTATATGCGGAATATATCAAATAACAAAAAAATTTTTACGTTTATTTGTATATTAACCACATTGATTATTGTACCCATCTGTAACGCTCAGGGAAATTCGCAGAGCGTTGAAAACGAAGTGGGATTCTATTACACAGTCCAAAAAGGCGACACGCTCTGGGATCTTTCAAACAGATTTGCAGATTCTCCATGGCAATGGCCTGATCTGTGGAAAGATAACCAGCACATTTCAAATCCTCACCTGATTTACCCGGGCAACAGGATACTCCTGTTTAAAAAGAAAGACACAGATACAATAATTAGCCCTAAAGTAGAAGAAATAATTGCCGTACCCCAATTAAAGGAAATCAAGAAAGAAATTAAATCCTTTAAGTACTTTCCCATAGATACGGTTGGTTTCATCAGAAAAGAGCCTGTTATCCCAAGCGGTTCTTTATTCAAGATCAAAGATGACAAAGAATTGGCAAGCACAGGTGATCTGGTTTACATAAAGCCCGGTAAAAATATAAATTTTTATCCCGGAGCAAGATATACTGTATTCAGGATTATTGGGCCATTGGTCGATGAGAAAACGGAAGCTTTAATCGGGAGCCAGCATTATTTAACCGGGATTGTGGAAATTAAAAAGATTGAACCAGTATATGCCCTGGCCGAAGTTATCAAGACATACAGGGCAATTGCCGTCAATGATCTTTTGATGCCGTATGAGCCGAGATCTCATGAAATACCTGTAATAGAATGCGAAAAAGGTATCGATGGGGCTATTATATCCGCCGAGGAAAAAAGAGAAATAATTGGTGATAATACAGTCGTATTTATTGATAAGGGCAAAAAAGACGGTATCAAGCCGGGGCAGTCTTACAGCATCTATTATCAGGAAAAGAAGAGAATATCTCCTGAAAGCAAAAAAGAAATATATCTTGATCCGGTTGATTTCGGATCGCTTATTGTGCTTCGTACAGAGCAGACAACATCGTCTGTCCTGATAACCAAGTCCGATAAGGATATTAATCCCGGAGCAAAAATCAGAAGCCCTGTCAAATAGCAATATTTTCGTAACTATTCAGGAGTCAGAATTCTGGCTTCCGGCTTCTGAATAGTTACCTTTATAATAAATCTGTTTCGGCAAATTTCAAACCTTCTCCCATGTCACCCGTAATACTTCCTGATATGTTGTTATTCCTTTAAGGAGCTTTTTAACGGCATTTTCCCTCAAGGTAATCATCCCCTCTTCCCTTGCCTTGGTCCTTATGGATTGTAAATCAGTATCGGCAGTCGTCAATTTTTTTATGGCTTCACTGTAAGGAAGTACTTCAAATATGGATGTCCTGCCAAAATATCCCGTGCCCCTGCAATTTATACAGCCCTTTCCCCTGTACAACCTCACCCGGCTTTTTCCTCCCACTTCAAGCCCCATCGCGCTTAATTCGGCGCATTCCATTTCAAACGATTCTATGCAATGTGAGCATATTTTGCGGACCAGCCGTTGAGCCAATATCCCTACCATTGTAGCCTGAATCAAAAAAGGAGGTATCCCCAGATCCAGAAGGCGGGTAATTGATGAAGGAGCGTCATTTGTGTGGAGCGTCGAAAGAACGAGGTGACCCGTCATAGCCGCCTGAACTGCATTCTGGGCTGTCTCAATGTCTCTCATCTCTCCTATCATTATTATATCCGGGTCCTGCCGCAAAATATTTCTTAATATCGTTGCAAATGTTATATCCACGGCAGGCTGCACGGCGATCTGGTTAAAATCCTCGTGAATCATCTCGATCGGATCTTCTATTGTTGTAATATTTATACCGGGTGAAGAAAGATGTCTTAAGGTAGAATAAAGAGTTGTCGATTTTCCACTCCCTGTAGGACCGCAAACCAGAACAATTCCATGAGGCATATTAATAAACTTATTGTAGCGGATCAGGTCGGTCGGGGTAAAACCGAGCTGTTCAAGCTCCTGGAAAAGAATGTCCGGATCCATGATCCTCATCACAACTTTCTCTCCAAATGCCACCGGAAGCGTTGAAACCCTTATCTCCACCGCGGTATTGCCTTTATCCGTCTTTATTCTCCCGTCCTGAGGTCTTCGTTTTTCGGACATATCGAGTCGCGACATGTTCTTTATTCTGCTCACAACAGCAGAATGCACATTTTTGGGAAGTTCATAAACAGAGTGCAAAACACCGTCAATTCTCATTCTGACAAGGCTTATATTCCTCTTGGGTTCAATATGTATATCACTTGCTCTCTGGTCAAAGGCATAGGAAAAAAGATGGTTTACTGCATTAATTATATGTTTGTCATTTGAAGGCAGCTCGTCAGCAGATGAGAGGCGAAAATATTGCTCAAGATTGCCGAGATCCACCGATGGTCCTGCAAACTCGTGTTCGGCAGCAGCAATAGACCTTTTAAAACCAAAGAACTCGTCAATAAGTTTAACGATATCAGATTTAGAGCTCACAACCACTTTGACTTTAGCCTGTATTGCCCGCGCAATATCATCAAAAACTTCAATGTTGAACGGATCCGGGGTTGCTACAGTCAGGCATCCATTTTCAATAGAAACCGGAAG
>JBFYVZ010000102.1:0-6387 GCA_041298995.1 Desulfobacteraceae bacterium | reverse complement strand
GAAGCGCTCGCCGGTATATGTACCGCAGAAGGTACACTTGTTCCTGGAACAGCCGACTGTTACCTGCAGGAGAATGCTGTCCGCTTCGCTTGGGGGACGTATTATGTTGCCTTCATAATGCATGTTTTTTATACCTTATTTGTCTTAGAACGAGGTTAAAATCTGCTTAATGATAAAATATATAAGGGGTATGAATATGGCGGGAAGCATGTTCCCGACCTTTAACCTTTTTATTTCTAGCATGTTGATTCCTATAGCCGCAATCAGAAGACCGCCGGTGGAAGACATCTGGTTTATCACTTCCGGAACGAGGAACTGTTTTGCATAGTTGGCAGTGAGGGTTATAGCTCCCTGGTATATTAAAACAGATGCGGCAGAGAAAAATACACCTACTCCCAGTGTTGATGTCAGTATTATTGAACCGATTCCGTCCAGCATCGACTTAGCAAAAAGAGTCTGATGGTTTCCCGTGAGTCCGCTTTCGAGAGAGCCGACAATAGCCATTGAGCCTACACAGAAAAGAAGGCTCGACGTTACGAATCCTTTTGATATTCCGTCACCTGCTCTTGCAAACAATTTCTGCAAAAAGTTACCGAGAGCTTCAATTTTATCCTCTATCTTTAAAAATTCACCTATAACGCTTCCTGTTGCAAGACTGATTATCACAAGCAGAATATCGTCCGATTTCAAAGCGCCCTTTACGCCTATAAGAATTACCGCAAGGGCTATCGAATGCATGACCGTTTCATTATATTTATGAGGGATTCCTCCCTTCAGCATAATTCCGACGAAACATCCTGCAAGGATTGCAATTGTGTTGACAATAGTACCGAGCAAAATCAAACCCCCAATAAAAAACCCGCTGTTTTAGCGGTGACAAAAAGATTAATTGTTGCCGGCGATCGGATTCAAACCAGCCGTATTTTTTACTATATTTTTCTTTATCATTTACAACTTGTGATATGCAAGCTTTGTTGCGTGTCAGAAATTTGTTAACAGAAGTAATTGATATTTTTCAATTTTGGCAGACTGTTCGATGGAATAGCGCGCCGGAAGACCTTTTAAGGCAGGTTTAAATAACGTGAGATTCTTTGATCAGCAGGATATCTCCCGAAACTTCAAATGTGATTCGTGAGAAGTAACTCTATATTTTGTAAAAATGACAGCTCATTCAAATTTAACATGCAGTATTTACAGGTCTTTCAAACGGCTATATTATGGCAATCCGCTTAAATGTGTATTACTTCTCAGAAATCAAATATTTGGGGCGTCCCTGATATCCTCCTGTGAAAACGGTGCAGATTTTCAGGATTTTTCAGGATGCATCAATTCCTTAGCTTCAACCTGCCTCGTTTCCAATAACTATCAACCCACCCGCTACAACATAAAGTGCCTGTTAAAACTTGACATACAAGTCGATTTCAGAGATATATCAAGTCACAAAAAGGGGATTCTTATTAATGTTTAACATAGAAATCGGCAGACGCACGGAAATATTGACTGACTCTCCACATCTTTCGAGTTGCCCCGAAAGCCCCAATTGTGTGTCGACGGAATCAGCAAGCGACCGGCATAAAATCGATGCGTTTCGCCTGAAGGGCGATTTCGGCAAAAACTGGCTTGAAATTCAGCGCATAGTTACAGAATTTCCCCGGAGCAACCTTGCCGAGGCTGACAAAACGTATCTCCACGCAACTTTCAAGAGCCGGATATTAGGATTTATGGATGATCTGGAGCTTTTACTGAATCCCTCAAACGGGATTATCTCGATTCGCTCGGCAGCTCAAACCGGATACTGGGACTTTGGCGTTAACCGTCGCCGAGTAACCGACCTTCGGCGCAAGCTTCAGGCAAGAGACATTATCGAAAAGCCGTAATCCCGGATCCTTTAGCCACACCGGGTGAGGGGTGCCCTTTTAAATACTGCCGGCTTTACTTTTGTAGTGAGCGTATTATACTGTTTCCTATATAACAGCAACAAAAGGAGACAACATGAAAAAACTTGAGGAATACTTTGAGAGCACAAAAGGTACGGGCGTACTGGCTGCCGCCGACAACAGCGGAAGAGTGGATGCTGCCATATATTCCCGCCCGCATTTTCTTGAGGAGGGAACCCTGGCCTTTATCATGCGCGACCGCCTGACCCGTCACAATCTTCAATCCAACCCCCATGCCACATTTCTCTTTATGGAAGATGGCCAGGGTTACAACGGCAAACGTCTGTTTCTGAAAAAAGTCCGCGAGGAAAACAACCCGAAACTGATCCGGAAGATCAAACGCCGCAAATACACCGATGAAAACAAAGGCCCCAAGTTCCTGGTGTATTTCACAATGGACAAGGAACTTCCGCTGATCGTGCCGATAACGCTTCTGAACCATTACGTTAGAAAATTCGGCGAGCCGTACCTGAAACAGCAGGTGTACCTGAATCCTCATCCCATTGCCTTGAAACTCAGGAATCATGCGTAATCGAGGACTTCAGGCCCCAAATCCATTTCGTGTAAGCCTGGTTCGATGATAAAATCCACCCATTGCATATTTGACAGTACTGGAGAAAATCGATGAGAATACAATTGGATCACCTTGCCCTGAATATGACCAATGAGATCGAAATGATCCATTTTTACCTTGCTGTGCTGCAACTCTCCGCAGAACGGCTTGATGAATACCGCATGGGAAAAGTTCCCTTTCCTTCGGTCAGAATCAACGCCGACACGATTATCGATTTTTTCCCAAAACGCATGTGGGCCCAAAACCAAAATTCGACAGGCATCTCCAACCTCAACCACTTCTGTCTCTCCCTTGAAAAGGCTGCATGGTCGGATCTTTGCGAACGACTGGCATCCTTCGGAATTCCGATTGAAGAGGGTCCCGTTTCAAGGTGGGGTTCTCACGGCAATGGAACATCCGTGTATTTTCGAGACCCCGATGATAACCGCATCGAGGCAAGGTACTATGAATAAGAAGAAAACATTTGAACCGAAATCAGCCTCTCTGATTAAATAATTATATCATTAATTCAAATGAGTTAAAGCTGTATTTATATGTTTTTGGACGTCCAGGATACTCCCCCCTGAAAAACGTAAACGCCCTTGCATACGCCGTAAGATGAAACTCAGCAGGTAAGACGTGGTAAGCTGTTTGTTTATACCAATGGAGCATAATTACCGATTTTGGCTCAAGGCTGAAATCGGTAATTATGAACCTTTGGAGCATCCCGGATAATGCCCCGGAAAAAGCGATAAAACCTCAGGAGGGTGTTTTAAAAGAATCTTCTACTTTTTTTCGGATACGATATCCGGAAACACGGGTTCCTTTTTTTCTAAAAAAGCCGCCGCGCCGTAAATACATTCACCGGACATGATAAGAGAAACTGCTTTTTCGGCTTCCAGATCGAGAGCCTTGCGGAAAGAAAGATTCATGCTCTGCCGTATCACCGAAAGGGCATGGCCCACAGCCCTCGGCCCGTTTGCGGCGATCATTTCAGCAAGCGAAACGGCTTCTGCGAGAGCCTGCCCCGGCTTGCTGATCCGGTTAACAAGACCCAGGCTTAACGCTTCACCGGCTTCAACCTTGCGGGCAGTTAAAATCAGGTCCGCGGCCCTTGATGGTCCCACCAGCCAAACGAGCGCCGGCCCGCCTCCCCAGTCCGGCATCAGCCCCAGCCGAACCTCCGAAAAGCATATCACCGCGCCAGGATCCATGACCCGCATATCACATCGAACCGACAGTTCAGCACCTCCGCCATAAGCCAGGCCGTTTATGGCTGCTATGATCGGGACAGGGAGGGAAAAAAGCTCATCTACCGCTTTCCTAATCTGCCTGATTACCTTTTCTGCCGGAGCGCTATCCTCTTTACCTGCAGATTCGGCGATATTTGATACCATAGGGTTGTCCTGGCTTACGTCGAATCCGGCGCTGAACGCCTTATCTCCGGCTCCCGTTATTACCAGGCAACGCGGCAGGGTTTTTTTCAATTCACCCGATATCTTCTCAAGGCCGGAGAACATATGTTCATTAAACGCATTCCTTCGCTTAGAGCGATCTATCGTTAAAACAGCAATACTGCCTTTTCTTTCCAGAATAATACCCTCTTCGTACATCGCTGCTCTTCCTGTCTTTCAACCGCTTGCCGAGACCTTTGCTTCTTTCTTGTCAATACCTCTGACAACTCCCGCCGACAACTTACATATTGATGAACACACCGGACCCCTACAATTTCATTAACCGGTCAATCATTGGCTTGAACGATCTTCGCCGATGGTTGATAAATTCATTATAACAATTTAAATATTCTATATATCTGTCCAGATCTACTTTTTCTTTATAAAGAACCGGATTATGTCTGCCGGCCGCCATGCGGCACAAGTCCTCTCGTATGGATTGTGATCCAGCCGTTTCAAGCATCTCCTGCTTTTCCTTATCACTGAGCATACCGGTATCGATCCTTTAGTTCAGCAAACAATTTTTCAAACCCAAACAGGGAGAAATATTCTTCCACGGTATTCCAGTTAAGCGACGTTTTATGCAGCGCTACAAGCGCTTCGATATCGGCAAGATCGATTGCTTTTCGCCTCTCGTCGTTTGCCATTGCCTGCGCCTTTAATCCTATAAGGTCTTCAACCTTCAGAATTCTAACAGCTAATGTTTCGTTGAACATCATTTTTTCTTCAGCCCGCTTTATCATGCCGACGGATATTTCCCGGAAGGCATGCAAAAAATCGACTTCACCGAAAATTTTAAGAGGGGATATAAACTGAGACACATTTTCAGTTTGATGTATGCATTCATAGCCCAATTCATGCATGATCACGCCGACACTTGCCATGTCATCACGGCTCACAAGGAAATCGATGCCTACCGTTGCTCTCACGACCCCATGGGCACCGAGCGCAAAACCCCCGATAAGCGCATAGCAAACCTTATGCTCGTTGAAGCGCTTTAATAGATCAGCCAAAACAATTTTAAAATCCATGTATGACTCTGCTGTTTATTATAATAATGCGCTTTAATTAAACTCGCAAAAACCGAAGTTTTTTGTACTATACATAAACCCCTTTCACCCGGCAATAACTTTTCCGGGCTTCCGGTTTACCATTATCCCCGGCAATTAAACCCTGCGACCTTCAGCCGAGATACCGTAAAGGTTTTCTTCGGCTTTGCTTTATTTGAACAATTTGACCGTATGGTCGTTTATTTTAAATAAGAAGATTTTCCATTTCTTTTTATATACAGGTTTACCGCACTGCCTGTTCCGCACTCGCAATCAGGAATTATGACCGAATATTATTCAAATATATCGATACATTCCGGCTGTATTTATATATTGATGAACGTCCCCTATAATGCCTAAAAACGCCTTGACTTATCAAATATAATAAGTTATCAATTATAATAATGTGGCACATACGAGAACATCACAATTTAGATAAGGTTATTGCAAAATTACCGTTACAGGTCGTAAAAAAATACGAGCTTTGGAAAGATATCGTTTTTCGGCATGGGCCAGATAAATTACGGGAATTTCCTGGTTTTCATGACGAAAAATTAAAGGGAGAGTTTGAAGGACAACGATCATCTCGGCTTAATATTCAATATCGTGTTATTTATTCTATCGAAAGAGAGATAGTTTCTGTTTATGTGATTGATATAACACCGCATAAATATTAGGGAGCTAAAATAATGAAAATTAAAAAATCGAATTTTAAACCGGCAAAACAGCATACGATCTTAACTACCGGAGAAGTAATTAAAATGTTGCGTGAATTAAAAGGATGGACTCAAGAGGAATTATCAAAATATTGCTCTATCAATGCAAAAAATATCAGTATGCTTGAAAACGATAAATTAGAAATCGGTAAAAAAAGGGCAGAGCAACTCGCCAAGGCATTTAATGTACATCCTGCTATAATTATGTTTCCTGAATACGAATCAAAAGAAATTCAAAAAGCGGCATAACCTTTCACTGGTGCGGATGCAAAAAGCCGCGCCGCAAAGTTCAGCCGTTATTTGCAACGGCCCACTATTGAGAAGCAATAGAGGTTTCCCTTAAAAGTTGCGGCTTTTTTGGCGGAAAGATTGTTTTCTGGCCTACACAGCCTCTTTTAACTTTTTCCCTGCTTTAAATTTTACAACGGTACGTGCTTTAATTTTGATTTCTGCGCCGGTCTGGGGATTTCTGCCTTTGCG
Organism: Desulfobacteraceae bacterium; assembly: GCA_041298995.1. GTDB lineage: Bacteria > Desulfobacterota > Desulfobacteria > Desulfobacterales > RPRI01 > RPRI01. The sequence goes on along the minus strand of JBFYVZ010000102.1, from coordinate 198 downwards.
AGCTGCTCGTTTTGCTTTTGAGAATGTTCCAAAACCAACAAGAGTGACTTTGCCGTCTTTTGATTTTAATGCCTTGGTAACATTTTTAATAAATGAATCAAGGGCAGCACCAGCAGCAGCTTTTGAGATTTTTGCATCGGCGGCTATTGCATCAACTAATTCTGCTTTCGTCATGTTCGATTCTCCTTTATCGGGGGG
>JBFYVZ010000093.1:0-9782 GCA_041298995.1 Desulfobacteraceae bacterium | reverse complement strand
CGCGTTCGAATCCTTCGGCAATGTTGTTGGAAACAGAAAGAGCGGCTCTTTCCAACTGGTCGCGCAGACTATGACTGCCACGCCAGTTTTTGCTTTCAGTCATGCCATAGACATCTTCAGCCAGACGGATAGCCTCCTGCCAGACAGGAAGATCTTCAAAGCGGGAATATGTCATTGCCTCACCTCATCCCAAAGTATCGTTTATGATTCGTTCAAAATTCTTGTCATGTAGCTTTTAACCGACTTCTTTTTCCCCATTGTTTTTGGAAGACACTCGGCAACCAGCGAACAGCTTTCGCATTTTTTTGTGTAAACCGGGGCAGGGGTAATGCCGGACTCAAGAAGCAGACGAACATTCCGGGATGTTTCTTCGGTCTTTTGCCGGAGTTTATCATCAAAGGAAACGTCCAGCCGACGGCGGGTTTTGCCGTAATAAAGTACCCCCTTTGAAATCGGGATGTTCAGCATCTCTTCAAGGCAGAGTGCCTGGGCGCAAAGCTGAACCTTATCGCAATCATCCGCCTTCGGTTTGCCTCGCTTGTATTCCACCGGGAAAGGCTGCCAGACGACATCTTCCTGATGGTGAAATTCAACTATATCGGCTTTTCCGATTAGCCCGAGCCGGAGAGACCGGAGCGGCACACCGTATTCGATTCTCAGGCTGCCGCGCGATTCTCTGTTTTCCTCGTGAACCTTCTCATGCATGATCCTGCCTTCGGCAGTCTGACGGTTTTCAGCCCAGACCTGTTCAACATGAATGAGAGCACACTGACGCGGGCAGAAAGCCATGTGCTGCAATGATGAAAGCTGTATGAGGTCTTCTTCATTGTCTTTATAGGTCATATTGGTCATATAAGACCTATGCCTTTCTTCTTTGAGATCGGGTTCGATAAAGCCTCTCGGTAAAGCCGCCTTCTTCTAAAAACTCTTTTTCAAGCGCCCTGAGCTGCTGATCCAGAAGGTATTTTGTCTTATGTGATCAAGCAGAATCAATCCCACCATTTTGCAGGCGCGCAAGAGGTTTTGTGTTATCTCATCGGCACCGGCAGACGGTTCAGGACTACCCGAGGGATGGTTGTGGATCAAAACGATAGCCGCCGCCGATTCGTGAAGGGCTTCTTCCAGAATGCTTCGGACATACACGGTAGCTTGGGTTGGTGTTCCCACGGTGATGTCTTTTTCGCCAAGGCGTTGATTCTGTCCGTTCAAAAACACGGCAACCACAAGCTATTCACGTTTACCGGTGAAACGCGGACGGAAATGATTGGCAACGGCCAGAGAGGATTCAAAGGCGGGTGCTGTGAGTTTTCCAGCGCACAGGCGTTTTCCGAGCTCAAATGCTGCCTTGATCTGAGCGACTTTCGCAGGTCCAAGGCCGGGCACCTTTAACAGGTCATTAGTACGGGTGCGATCGAGACCGCGAAGGCCTCGAAAATCTCTCAGGATTGAAAGGGCCGATTCATAGGCGTTCTTCCCTGGAATGCCTTCCTTAAAAGTGCCTGATCCAACTCGAAGGATGATTGCAAGCAGATCGGCATCCGTCAGGCGTTCCGGGCCTTCCGCAAGAAGTCGTTCACGTGGGCGTTCTTTCAAAGGCCAATTAGTAATAGCCTGCGTGTATTTCTTCTTTTTCATTGCTGGCCTTTCAGTCGTTACTTTCCCTTTGCTTTCAACCGGTACCGACAAGGCAGAATGTCATTTCTTATTCTGAATAAAATTTTTGATCCAAGAAACAAGTTTCTCAACATTATCTGTTTTTGCAACAGCCCACAATTCTTGCAGGGCTCTTTCCCTTAAGCACATTATGCATGTGCAAGTTGACGAATTCCGGCGATCCTTCGGCTGACAACCTTCTCGGCTATTTTGAGGTCATAGGTCGCCTGCAAGTTGATCCAGTATTGAGGCGTCTGGCCAAAGGCCTTGCCGAAAAGTAAGGCCATCTCAGCGGTGACAGGTCTTTTCCCTTTGACGACGTGGGATATTCTCATGGCCGAAAGCCCAATGGTGCGTGAAAACTCAGCCTGAGAGATCTGCAATTCGTCAAGAGTTTCTTTAAGAAATTCACCCGGGTGGACCGGAGGAAGATTATTTTTCGGATTCATGATTTTACCTCCTCAGTGATAATCAACAATTTCAACATCGTAAGCCTCGCCTTTTTCAAACCGGAAGCAGACACACCATTGTTCGTTGATGCGGATGCTCCATTGCCCGGCGCGAGCTCCTATTAAAGATTCCAGGCGGTTAGACGGCGGCATGCGGAGATCGTTGATAACCGTTGCTGCGTCGATCTGCGTCAAACGCTTTATCGCTCGTTTCAGGACGTCGGGCGGAAAACGTCTGGATTTCGCGGTGATATAAAAACGTTCGGTTTCAGTATCCGCGAATGTTCTAATCATTGGTAGTCTTATAAACTATTTGTTTATGATGGTCAAGTCGAAAACCTCCTTACGAAAATCAGGGGTAAGGATTTAATCGTGCGGTAGCGTTATTGTAGGCAATTCCAAACCGCCAGTCAGTGGAAATATCTCCCGCAGCATCCTGCAAATCACGGTCAATGATCCAGTTAATTTTCATTAATTTGTTATCCATAGGTCCATGAATCGCCTATGTCTGAAATTGGAAACACCTGAATATTTTCCGTAAGACTATAGGCAACTTTCCCCGGATAGACAATCCACATCCGCTTTAATTCAAGGTCTTCAACGGCCGTCTTCATGGATCTGGTCAATCTGGGAGCGTCTTCATATTTAAATTCAACACCCCAGTTTCGTCCTCCGGCCTGCCAGAAAAGATCAAGTTCCGCGCCTGCATGGGTATGCCAGAAATAGAGTTCCCCGTCTTCCTTTCTTAAAGCCCGGCAGACACAATCCAGAGCAAACCCCTCCCACGAAGCGCCGAGGCGGGGTGACGCATGCAATTGTTCCGGCGTTTCAACGGACAGCAATGCATGGAACAGCCCGGAGTCGCGCAGGTATAATTTAGGGCGTTTAACCAGACGTTTTCCGATATTGACGGACCAGGGCTGGAGGATGCGGATCATGAACGTGCCTTCCAGAATATCGCAGTATTTCCTTACGGTCATATCGGAGACGCCGAAGGAGCGGCCCAGTTCCGCGAAGTTCAGGATCTGGCCGTGGTAATGGCTAAGCATAATCCAGAAGCGGCGCAGCGTTCGGGCCGGAATCGTAATCCCAAGTTGTGGGATGTCACGCTCCAGAAAGGTCGTCACGTATTGATTTCGCCAGAGCAGGCTTTCTTCGTCCGATCCGGCCAGAAAGGACCGGGGCAATCCCCCGCGCCACCACAATGCCTTGACGGCCCCTGGATCAATGTCGCTCAACCGGAAACCGCCCAGTTGAAAATAGGCAATCCTTCCGGCAAGAGATTCCGAGCTCTGATGAATAAGATCACGGGAGGCGCTTCCCAAAATTACAAACTTGCAGTTTGTTTTCTGATCCACCAAATAGCGCAGGAGGGGGAAAAGATCCGGCAACCGCTGGATTTCATCTATGACAATCGTCCCCGTCATGTCTTCCAGGGTAAGCTGTGGCTGTTCGAGACGGGCAATATCCCTTGGGTTTTCAAGATCGAAATAGGAATCGGCGGCAAGAGTCCGGGCCAGCGTTGTCTTTCCGCATTGCCGCGGGCCAAGAATCGCCGTGACTGGAAATATTGACATTAATTTGTCCAATATTGCTCTGTCTGTTTTTCTGTCTATAAGGCTCATGATTGCAGCTTATACAATCTATCTTGAAAAATCAAGCTCTATCTTTGATATTTCAAGGTAAAACCCTGGAGTTTAGAGAATTATTTTACTCTTTTCTTAAGCCACGCAGAAACGACATCTTCATGCTGGCGGGCAAATTTCTGGTTCATCAGAATATCGGTTTCGAACCATTCAAGCGAGGCGTACCAGGGAGGAAGGGTGGTTTTGACGCTATCATCAAGAATTACGTCATATAAAAACAGAACATCGAAATGCATCTCACCTGGAACAATGGACGGTTCGTAGAAAAAAGTCTGAACAACTGGTTCCGAATATGAGAGCCCCTCGGGGAGCAGCAGGATTTCTTTTACAATCCTCCGGGCGGCATCCAAAGGATCTTCACCGAATTTCAGATGGCTGGCCGGCAGGGTCAATCCATGCTGGTTATTCTTTACGCGTTTTTCATCCATTCCTGTGATTTTTTCCCAGGCCGGATGCTCTTTGTATTTTCCGAGAAGAACTTGTCGTCCCTTGATGACAAAAAGGAAAACGCAGAGGCACATTCCTCCCGCCGGAACATTTGTATATCCTTTTGGCGGAGCAAACGGAGCCAGCCACAAAAAGGTATCGTCATGATCTTTTTTTTCAGAGCTCATATTTTTTCTCCCTGCCTTGTAGTATATTTCTGAAAACAGCCTCTTTTTTTATCTTGAAATATTATCCTAAATTAATTAATGAATACATATCTTTTTTTAAAGTCTTATCAATAAACGGTTCTGAAACAGTTCCACAGACAAAAAAATCCCAATATTTACCATATAATACAGGAAGATAAGTGCATGAACCTGAGGTCGAAAAAAATAATTTTTGCGATTATTCTGCTGGGAGCGGCGGGCGGCCTTTTCGTAAATTTCGGGCCTCCCAAACTGATGGCCAGAACCGAGACTCCCGATTTTTGCGCCTCCTGTCATGTCATGGAGCCACAGTATGAAGCATGGTTTCATACGGGCGCCCACCGGAACATCAGGTGTGTTGACTGCCATCTTCCTCACGATAATATAGGCAAATATTACGCATGGAAATCGATTGATGGAATGAAAGATGTTTATGTCTTTTATTCCGGCAGAGTACCCGAAACAATCAGGCTTTCAAAGCATGGAGAGAAAACGGTTCAGGCCAACTGCAACAGGTGCCATGAAGCTGCCGTTGAAAAAATAGACAGGGAGCGCAATTGCTGGGAATGCCATCGCTGGCTTCAGCATAGTCTTGCAGGTACCAGGTTGACTGAAAAATAAAGATAGAGTTATGTAAAGATCTCGGAAAAACAGGAGGGACAAATGATTTATCCTTATAATAAAAAACGAATTATCACATGCCTTGTTTTGCTGATCCTGATTGCCGTTTTGGGTTGTCAGCCATCCAAGCCCGAACCGAGGCAGACAGTCGTGATTCCGGACAACGAGTTGAATCCGGAACTTTGGGGAAAAGCCTATAACGAAGAATATGAGCTCTGGAAAAAAACAGAATCCCCGGTGAGCGCAAGGCTTAGCAAATATAAAACGGGTATGGACGGGAGCGCAATAACAGTCGATAAGCTCTCAGCGTTTCCGTATATGGCCCTCCTGTTTAACGGCTGGGGGTTCGGAGTCGAATATAACGAACCGAGGGGACATGCCTATATGGTGCGGGATCAGCTTGAAATAGACTCTTCCCGCTTAAAGGCGGGCGGAGTCTGCTTAAGCTGCAAGTCTCCCTACGCGCCCGGTCTGCAGAAAGAGCTCGGGCAGGATTATTACAAGAAACCTTTCAAGGAAATTCTTGAAAAGATTCCTGAAAAAGACAGAACTCTGGGGGTTGCCTGCATAGACTGCCATAACAACAAAGATATGACGCTCAGGATTTCAAGGGGATTTACCCTCGTAAACGCTCTTAAGGATATGGGGAAGGAGTCCGATAAATTCACCCGGCAGGAGCTGCGTTCGGTAATCTGCGCCCAGTGCCACGTGACTTACAATATCAACAAGGATGCCGAAGGAAAATCAGTCGGGCTATTCTTCCCGTGGAAAAACAGCAAGTTTGGAGCAATTACGGTTGAGGATATAATCAAGACAATCCGCAGCGACGAGACCGTAAGGGAATGGAAACAGAAGGTAACCGGGTTCAAGATGGGCTTTATCCGCCATCCAGAATATGAATTTTTTACAAACAACAGCTCTCATTTCAAGGCAGGGGCATCTTGTGCGGACTGCCATATGCCTTATACAAAGGCGGGTGTATATAAAATTTCCGATCACCGAGTGATGAGCCCGATCCAGAACGAAATGCGGGCCTGCCAGCAGTGTCACGCCGCAAATCCCGGATGGCTGAAAGAGCGCGTGTTTGCGATTCAGGACCGGACGGTTTCTTTGATGATACGCGCCGGGTATGCCACAGCCACAGTCGCGAAACTATTTGAGATAACGCACACGGCGAAGGATGAAGGGAAACCCATCGACCAGGAGCTTTATGACAAGGCAAAGGATTTTTATGAAGAGGCTTTTTACAGGAGTCTTTTCATTGGAGCTGAAAACTCGGTGGGATTTCACAATCCTACTGAGGGCATGAGGATCCTCGGTGATGCTGTGGCTTTTGCCACAAAAGCAGAGGCATTTTTACGACAGCTTCTTACCAAGGCCGGTGTCAATGTTCCTGTAAAAGTTGATCTTGAACTGATGAAATATGTCGACCAGAGGGGTGAAAAGAAGATACGTTTCAATCCGACTCTTGAATTCAAGGATCCGATGGGATTACAGGACCGCTTCTGATAAAGACCGAATATAGAAAATAGAATTTCGAATTTCGAAAAGAAGAAATTTCCGGCTGTCGGAGTAACGGAAATGAAGAACATAATTGCTCCGACAGCTCTTTTTATTTGGAATTGTTAACCGGTGATTACGGTATCGGCATCAACATATTCCATCCCGAAGGCCTCTGCAACTCCCTTGAAAGTAATGTTGCCATTTACGATATTGAGACCGGATTTGATCTCAACGTTTTGACGGGATGCTTCTTTCCATCCCTTATTTGCAATCTGAACCGCATATGGCAAAGTAGCGTTGGTCAGCGCCATCGTCGAGGTTTTGGCAACTGCACCCGGCATGTTGGCCACACAATAAACCACGACGCCATCCTGTTTGAATGTAGGCTCGGAATGACTGGTAGGCCGTGAGCACTCGAAGCAACCACCCTGGTCGATGGCAACGTCAACCAGCACGGCGCCTTTCTTCATTTCCCTTATCATATCATTGGTCACCAGGCGCGGGGCTTTTGTGCCGGGAATAAGCACGGCACCCACTACCAGATCCGCCTCTCTGAGCAGTTTCCGGATCATGGCAGGAGTGGACATGAGAGGAAAGCAGTTTGCCGGCATGACATCGCTCAAGTATCGGAGACGATCCAGATTCATGTCCAGGATATAGACCTTGGCGCCAAGACCGCAGGCCATCTTAGCCGCATTTGTACCTACTACACCTCCGCCGATAACAACGACTGTTGCAGGGTCAACGCCGGGAACTCCGCCGAGGAGAACACCCTGGCCTCCATGGTGCATTTCAAGATATTTTGCGCCCTCCTGAATAGCCATGCGACCTGCCACCTCGCTCATTGGAGTAAGCAGCGGGAGGGAACGGTCGGCTTTCTGGATGGTTTCGTAAGCTATGCCGATGCAACCGCTCTTCAGCATGGCATGTGTCAGATCTTTGGCCGCTGCAAGGTGAAGGTATGTGAAAACAATCTGTCCCTTGCGGATCATGTCGTATTCAGAAGCCAAAGGTTCTTTAACGTGCATAACCATTTCGGCTCTGTCATATATCTCTTTAGGTGTATCAACGAGTTCAGCGCCAGCCGCAAGATAAGCCTCGTCCAAGAACCCGCTACTTAAGCCCGCCTTACTTTCAACAAGAATCGTGTGTCCGTTAATCTTCATGACTTCGACGCCGGCCGGAGTCATGCAAACTCTGTTCTCTTCCATTTTGATTTCTTTTAGAATTCCTACTATCATTTTCGTCTCCTTAAATTTGGATCAGATTGTCCAAATTTGGTTTCCGGATGGACACTATTTGGCGCTCAGATGAGCATATTTTGTCAGCAGCCGGTGAGGCATTTTGAGGGCATCTCGGCGGAACGGTTCCGCCAGCACTTCCTCACCCCCCTGAACCATGGCATTGATGACGCAGGGCCTCCCGGAGGAAATGGCTTTTTTCATGACGTCGCCCACCTGATCGGGGTGATCGATCCGGAAACCGAGAGCTCCCATATCTTCGGCCAGCCTGGCGTAGTCCGGGTTGTCCGGCAGGTTGGAGCCCACGAACCTGTTCCCGTAATAGTCGATCTGATTTTTCTTTTCCGCGCCCCACTCGTAATTACAGGCGACGATTGCGATTACCGGAATATTTTCACGCACTGCCGTCATCACCTCGGCAACTCCGCTGATACCATATGCCCCGTCTCCCTGGAATGCGATGACAGGCGCTTTGGGGTTGCCGAGCTTGCAGCCAAGTGCTGCGCCATAAGCGAATCCGCAGTTGCCCCATGAAAGAGCGGATATATGCCGGCGGATGCCTTCAAACTTGAGATAGGCGTTGATCATTGATGAGTTGTTGCCTATATCGGTAGTCACTATGGAGCCTTTGGGAAGAGCCTTTGTCCACTCAAGATGGAAACGCCGAGGATGCATAGGCCGGGACTGGGAGCTTGAACTCCATTTGTTAAGTTCTTTATCCCAAACAGTTTTTTCCTTCTGAACATCAGCCAGACGCTTCTTGTTCTTGACAAGCGCCGGGGCCAGTTCTTTGATCTGTTTCAGTAGAAGGGCGGAAAACTCTTTTACATTGCCGCAGCTGTAAATATCGGCCTTTTTAGAAAGACCCAGAACATTTATGTTGGTGTCACACTGGATCAGCCTGGCTTTCTCGGGCCAGTATATCATGTCATACTGCGGCAGAGTTCCGAAAGGTCCGAGCCGGGTGCCGAGGGCAATCACCAGGTCGGCTTTCTTAATGGTGCGCATGGCTGCCTTTGAACCGCAATAACCGATCGGGCCGCAGGCCAGTTCGTGGCCGGCCGGAAAGGTGTCATTGTGGAGGTAGCTGTTGACCACCGGGGCTGTTATATATTCGGCCAGCGCCTTGACTTCTTCGGCCGCATCGGCCTGGGAAATCCCGCCGCCGGCAACTATCACGGGATATTTAGCCTTGACAATAAGCTTCGCCGCTGCTTCAAGATCTTTCATGGAACCCGCGCCACGACTGATCATCGGCGTTTCGTAAATCTCGTCTATGCATTCACCATAAAAGAAATCCCGCGGAATATTGAGCTGGGTCGGGCCGTTCAGGTTTTTTGCCATATAAAAAGCTCGCCGCGCGAGTTCAGCCATGCGTTCGGGTCGGTTGACCCGTACCTGATAGACCGTCTGCTTTTCAAACATTGCCATTTGATCCAGTTCCTGAAACCCACCGGTGCCGATGCCCATGGAACCGGTTTCAGGTGTAAGAGCGACCACCGGAGAATGCGCCCAGTAAGCAGCGGCCATGGCCGACACGAAATTTGCGGCGCCGGGTCCATTCTGCCCGATACAGATCTGCGGTTTGCCGGTTACTCTAGCCAGGCCATCGGCTGCGTGTGTGGCTGCCTGCTCGTGAGCTACCGGAATAAAACGGATGCCCGCATCCGGAAAAAGATCCAACGCATCCATATATGCAGAACCGACAATCCCGAAAGCGTATTTTACTCCTTCTGCAACCAGTGTTTCTACAAGCGCTTCGCTGGGCGACATTTTCTGTTTGCTCATTCTTTGTTTCTCCTTACTTTTCTATTACACGTTTCATGTCGAAAACAATCTTGCAATTACTGCAATATATTAGATTTTCAAAATGCTTTCGTCAAACAAAAACAAGTCGGAAACAGCAGAATCAAATTGCTGCAACAATCCGTTTAAGCCCCTCGATCAGTTTCATTTTTTCCGTCAGACAGGAAATCATTATATGAGTTCCATGCTCACAGTCATAAAAATAGCCGGGATGAACAAAAATCCCATGAT
>JBFYVZ010000075.1:0-3890 GCA_041298995.1 Desulfobacteraceae bacterium | reverse complement strand
AAAACCAGGCAAATTTGGCTTACTCCGATTGCCCCGTATCGGTTGATAAGATATCCGCTGACAGGTGCGACAACTGTCGCACCCAAATAAATCAGGGACATGAAGATACCGACATAGCTGGGGGGAACGTTTAATTCGCCGGCCGCGACCGGCATAAATACCGGAATGGCTACCGTGCTCATTGAAACCAGAGCCTGGATCAGCAGAGTGAGCACTACCGGGAGGATAACTCCTGAAGTTGGATTGATAAGGCTTTGCTTTTTCACGGCGGGAGTATATGAAGGAGGATCTTGTGAGTCAAGAGGATTTCGACCAAAAACATCGATAAGATAACCGGCCCGTTTACTTGCCTTTACCGGAATGTATCAGTTCGATTACCGTAATTTCAGGCGGAGCCAGGAAACGGATCGGCGGCCCCCAGGTGCCGGTTCCTCTGCTCACATAGAGTGCGGAATTTTGGGGATACTGTGCAAAACCTGTCCTTACGGGGTAAAATAGAAAGGTCAGGAGATTGAAGGGGAATATCTGCCCTTTGTGGACATGCCCTGAAAGTTGCAGATCGAAGAGGCCAAGACTCTCCGGGTCAACAGACGGGCGGTGCTTGAGAAGCAGGGTAAATCTGTCCGGTGGTGCTTTCAACAAAAGGCTCTTTTCCGGGATCGGCCCGGAACTGGCGATTCTACCGATTGCCGGATCATCAACCCCCACGACATTTATCAATCCGCCTGCCGTTACCCCTTCATTACGAAGCACTTTGAAACCCGCCCGTTCGGCAAAACCGATAGCCTGATCCAGTCCCGCATACATCTCGTGATTTCCCGTCACGGCATACTTGCCGAATCCTGGCCGGATATCCTGGAATAGTTCAGCCAATCCTGTCATCCGGTTGATCTGCCCATCCACCAGGTCCCCGGTGGAAACAAGAAGATCAGGCGAGGCTCCATTGATCCCGGCAATGATCCTCTTCAGATGCTCCTCCCTGATGATCAGTCCCAGATGCACGTCGGAAATCTGGACGATAGTAAGCTTTCCAACTGCGGCCGGAACCTTCGGAGTGTTTATAATAATTCGTTCGGTCCTTATGTCACGAGCTTCGAAATATCCATACAGCGCCGTTGCCATTCCCAATGCAAGGGGCAGGAATAAAGCGGTGCGTTTCGCCAGAAAGAGTGATGAGAAATCCCGGTTAAAGAAAAATCCTGCCCCGTGAAGAAGCCCGTGGTAAATATCTATCGCCAGTGAAGCGGAAAAGAAGAGGAAGATGAATCCCATCCAGAGATAGCCCGTATAGGCCGCAAAGCGTGCGAAAGTTTCCAGGCCCAGATTTTCCAGCACTCTGACCTGCACCGGCGTTGTAACCATTAAGAGCAGAAAGAGCGCCAGAAATAGGGAAGTCAGAAACCCCGGGGAAAGCGCCGCTTTCACTTTGAGGAAAAAATAGAGATGGCTACCGCCATATATAAGAAAAAAAACCAGGAAAAACAGGCTCATCATCACCCAGTTATAAGTTGTCGCTGATTTCATAATCTTGTATGGTAAAAACGGATGTTATGCAAATTACTCCCTTCGGTGCGCATTGATAATGGAAGCTATTGTTACTGCCAGCACAATGATTCCTCCGCCTATAAGCGCATTGGCGCCCGGGGCTTCCCCTATCGCAAAAAAGACCCATATGGGGTTAAATATCGGCTCTATGACTGCTATGAGGATCGCTGAAACCGCGGAGATACGTTTAATCGCAAAGGAAAAGAGAATCGACGATATACCGACCTGGACGACCCCCAGGACCGCGATTGAAGCGAGCGATTTTGCCGTTACATGCGGCACAGGAAGAAAAAGCGATATGATTATACATATCCCGGCCGTAAGCCAATGGGACAGCAGGATCGACTCGAGCGGCGAACCGTCTTTTTGCATGCGCATGAATACGAAATAAAAACCAAACGTGATCGCCGACATGACAGCAAGAACATTGCCGAATAATCTTCCGCCGCCAAGTTCATCAAAAAACATGACGATCATACCGGCCATTACAACCGGGATTGCCGCATAATGTTCAATCCGCGTGCGTTCCTTCAGTAAAAAAGCTCCGATAAAGGCAGTTGAAACCGGTGCTATATACTGAAGAATGATCGCATTTGCAGCGGTGGTGGTTTTATTGGCCGAGACAAACAGAAGCATAGTCACCGCATTAGCCACCGCTGCGGCAATCTGCGGGAAAGAAAGATGAATCACAGGGCGTTTTAAATAGATGAGAATAACGATTGATGCGATGAAACTGCGCATGCCTGCTATCGCAATCGGGTTCCAGTCGATAACTTTTATAAACAGGCCTGCAATGCTCCAGAGAAACGCCGTGGCTGCCATTGCAAGAATGCCCGCGCTTTTATTTGGGCGTTCCATTCGTATTCCGGCTCAACTATGCAAATGTTCTTTCAAATAATTCTGCAACCGCTTTTCTTCCGTTGTCTTCAAGAAAGCGCGTCCCAGTTCCCACGAAATGAACATGGCTTATAACAGGCTCGCCTCCTTTTTTACATTCGACCCAATCTTCCTGATTCCAAACGAACCACGAATCGCGTTTCTGATCGAATACGTGCAGCGGTTTGTTGCAAAGTTTGGCAAACTCGGCGCCCCATCCTGTTCCGCCTTTTACGGTCTTGTCCTCCAGTATTTCTCCTATCACATAAATATCCTGTCCGCTGTTTATCTGGTACCAGATACTTTGCAGAATTTTACGAAACATCGGAGTCTTTGTGAAACTGCGATTCATTAATTTCGAGATGTATTCAAGACTTACGTCTCCATTTTTCAGCTCTTTATGATTCAGGATGCGTACGCCTCTCTGGCGAACTATGGCATGTCCTTCAAACGTAAAGTTCACTTCTTCTATTCCGAACTGCTCCGCATTAATTCCAAATTCGGATTCGGCACCTTTGATGCCGCCGCTAAACAATATGCAATCTTCTTTTTTCATGATAATTCCTTTCATTAAAAATGCGGTTATTAATCTTCCGCGATTATATCCATCAGGTACTGCCCGTATTCGTTTTTCACCAGGCTTGAGGCTGTTTTCTCTAATTCATCCTTATTTATGTAGCCAAGGCGGTAGGCTATCTCTTCGATACAGGAAATCTTCAGCCCCTGCCTGTCCTGAATAGCCTGCACAAAGCTTGCTGCCTGCTGGAGGGATTCAATGGTTCCTGTATCAAGCCATGCCACCCCTCTTCCCAGAAGCTCGATTTTGAGTTTTCCTCTTCGCAGATATTCCAGATTTACATCCGTAATTTCGAGCTCACCTCTTGCAGATGGTTTGAGATTCTCCGCAATATTAATAACCTCGTTGTCATAAATATATATGCCTGGAACTGCATAATTTGATTTGGGGTTTAATGGTTTTTCTTCGATTCCTATAACTTTTCCTTCTTTATCGAACTCCACGACTCCGTATCTTCCTGGATCTTTAACCACATATCCGAAAATAAGACCGCCTCTTGTTAACTCTGCAGCCTTCTTCAGTGTTTTTGAAAGGCTGTTGCCGTAAAAAATATTATCGCCAAGTATCAGGCATATTGACTCATTTCCCGCAAAAGATTTTCCGATTATAAAGGCCTGGGCAAGTCCCTCAGGCCTGGGCTGAACAGCATAGGAGAGGTGCATGCCGATCCTGGAACCGTCGCCGAGGAGCCTTCTGAAATTGGGCAGATCCTCCGGAGTTGAAATGATAAGAACATCACGGATACCGGCAAGCATAAGGACTGACAGAGGATAATAGATCATCGGCTTGTCATATATAGGGAGAAGTTGCTTGCTCACAACGCTTGTGATCGGAAAAAGCCGGGTTCCGGAACCTCCGGCCAGTATGATTCCTTTCATATGATATGTTCCCT
>JBFYVZ010000016.1:0-2991 GCA_041298995.1 Desulfobacteraceae bacterium | reverse complement strand
AGGGAAGATCAGGTTCAATATAGTGAATAATCACTCCCGGATATTCTTCAGCCTTTTTTTTAACCGTTTCAATGAGATCTCCCGCCGACATCTTCACAAGCGGCCACATACTGTTAAAGCGGGCGAAATAATTAAAAAAAGTTTCATCAATCATATTCCCTAAAGTTATTGATTCCTGGTGAATAATTCTTGTAAGCTCATCAAGCCTTTCCTTTTTTATATCAGGATATTCGAGTACGATCTCTATCGCCGATCTTATTCCGGCAATAGAAGCCCTGACACTTCTTGTAAAGGAAAGGAGAAGGGAATCAAACCGGCTCTCTTTTTCAAGCTGTTCCGTGATATCCTGGAGTATAAGTATGAATCCGGTTAATTGTTTAAGATGATTCAATACAGGCACTGCTTCGGCGAGAAGCAGCTTCTTCTCCCTGCTAACGGTTATGAATGATGAAACACCCTTATTCGATGCCTTCAATCCGGCGGCTATTTCATCAAGAGCATGAACCAGAATTTTTTTCTCGATAATTCCAAAAACAGAGCGCCCTATTCCTATAAGCCCGTTTTGTACGCTTCGTTCAGGTTTCCCGTCCGATCCGCCTTCAAGCAACTGCTTTGCTTGTTTGTTGTATAGTATTATCTGGCCGTCGGAATTGCATATCAGGATACCTTCAGATAATTCGGACATGACTGAGGCAAGAATGTTTCTTTCTTTTTCAGATTCCGTTCTCGCGAAATGGATCATTTCATCGACATTTCGCTGGAGATTTTCATAACGATCCGCGCCTTCGTTTATAGCCCGGGCAAGGAGCATTATTTCGCTGCTTCCTTCTATTTTAATGCGATGAGACGGATTTACTGAATTTATGATATGCGTTTCCCCGGTGAGTTTTTTTGCCGGTAGGATATAAACATGGAGAATCCCGTCAAGAACAAATATCAAACAGGCGAATAGAAGAAATATCGAGCTGAAAATATAAAAAAAGTTCTTTCCGGCAATGCTTTCCAGGATTATCTTTTCGGAAGGTGCGAGCTGCTGCCAGAAAAGCCATCCGAAACTGCACAGGACAATGCCTATAATTGCAAAAGCAATGGCAACAAACCACCAGAATTTATGAATGGATTTCATCAGCTAATGACCCAGAACTTCCCTGACTTTCTGTATTATCTCTGCGTTTGCAAAAGGTTTTGTGATATATGCGTCGGCGCCTAGCGCCAGGCCTTTTGCTATATCCACCTCACGTCCCATGGCGGATACGAAAATAATCTTTATGTCTTTCCAGTTAGGGTTGCTTCTTATCATCTGGCAGACTTCAAAACCATCTATTATGGGAAGCATGATGTCAAGAAGAATAAGATCCGGGTTGAAAGATATGATTTTTTCGATAGCCTCCTCACCATTATACGCGGCCATAACCTGGTAACCCTTTTGCTGCATAAGAAATTCCAGGGGAACGACGATACTCTGTTCATCGTCTGCAATCAGTATTTTTGGCGGCATACATATCCTTTTAACATGAAAACAATAAAAGAGTAAAGCCTGAAACGGGTTTGGCAGGGGTAATGGGCTTTGGCCTTCCGCGAGAATGCGATTTCAGGCACCGCCAATCCGCCAGAGGCGGACTCCCATGAAATCCGGAATGGGAAGGCAGGGCATTTTTTACATGCCCTGCCTTGATATTGAAAACGGCAGAAAGATAATATTTCTCGTAGAAAATATTATTTCTGAACCATTTTAGTGATTTCTTCGACTATCTCGGGATTTGCAAGCGTCATGACATCCCCGACATCCTTTTTATTCGATATCGCCCCCAGCACGCGCCGCATGATCTTTCCCGAACGGGTTTTCGGCATATCGGGAACAATCCAGACCTTTCTCGGTTTTGCTATGGGTCCGATCTCCTTTACAAGAGCGTTTACAATCTTCTTCTCAAGTTCAACGCTCGCTTTGTATCCGGGTTTCAACGCAATGTAAAGATCCGGAACGACGCCTTTAATGTCATCTTTGACGGGAACAACCGCGGCTTCCGCTACTTCGACAACAGTCATGGCAGCAGATTCAAGCTCCTTTGTGCCGAGCCTGTGACCTGATACATTGATAACGTCATCGATTCTGCCGAGAATTCTATAATAGCCGTCCTCGGCCTGCACTGCGGCATCTCCGGCAAGGTAAGGCCAATCCCGCCAATCTTTGCTTTTCGGGTTCTTACAGTACCGTTCGAAGTACGTTTTCACGAAGCGATCTCGGTCTCCCCATATCGTCTGAAACATGCCGGGCCACGGGTTCTGGATGCATATATTGCCGGCTTTTCCTGCTCCCTGGGGAATCACATTTCCGTCATTATCATAAATAATGGGATGAATTCCGGGCATGCCTGGGCCTGCACTGCCGGGCTTCATGGGTTTAATGGCAGGCAGTGTGCTGCAGAGAAAACCGCCGTTTTCCGTCTGCCACCAGGTATCGACGATGGCCGCCTCGCCCTTGCCGACTTCGTGATAATACCATTTCCAGACTTCCGGCTCGATCGGCTCACCCACCGTGGTCATATGCTTGAAATGATAGTTGTATTTCTTCGGCTCATCAGGACCGACCTTTCTGAGCCCCCTGATGGTGGTAGGCGCGGTATGGAAGATGTTCACGTCGAGATCCTGCGCGATCCTCCAGGCCCTGCCGGCATCCGGATAGGTTGGAATGCCTTCGAAGATGACACTGGACGCAGCCAGCGCCAGAGGTCCATATACGATGTAGGAATGGCCTGTGATCCACCCGATATCAGCCATGCACCAGTAAACGTCCGTCGGATGTATGTCCTGGACGTATTTGGATGTGCCGGTAACGTAGGCAAGATATCCGCCGGTGCTGTGCTGGCATCCTTTGGGCTTTCCTGTCGTGCCGCTGGTGTACATGAGGAAGAGCGGGGCTTCGGCAGGCATCTGCACGGGCTCGATCCTGGCGCCGTAAAATTTCTTCAGCAGATCGTTCACGAAGAAGTC
>JBFYVZ010000012.1:0-12655 GCA_041298995.1 Desulfobacteraceae bacterium | reverse complement strand
ATTACATACTTGAAGATGAACCTGAAAAGGTATCCTTCATTATAATGGACTTCTTAAAAAGACATACGATTTGATACAGTAAAAGGCACCATGCAAAAACCAAACGATGATTTTATAAATGTATCATCTCATCTTGGAAAAATAGCGGAAATCCAGCCTTACAAGAGAGCCGTCGTCTACCCTGTTTCACGGGATAAGAACGGCCGTATCGCATATGCCCATCTTACCTTTCTTCAGCTTGAACGGGAATCGGACAGAATAGCCCACGGGCTTAACAGCGCAGGTATAGTTAAGGGAACAAGAACCGTTCTGATGGTAAAACCGGGAGCGGATTTTTTTGCCCTTGTTTTTGCCCTCTTTAAAACAGGCGCAGTCCCCGTTGTGGTTGATCCCGGCATGGGTATAAAGAGGATGCTTTCCTGCCTTGAATCTACCAGGCCCGAAGCCTTTATCGGAATACCTCTTGCCCATATGCTCAGGACGTTATTCCCTGGATTCTTTAAAACAGTCAAAATATGGATAACGGTTGGACGGCGCCTGTTCTGGGGAGGCGATACCTTTGACAGGATAAGAAAGGGAGCAATGGAATCGTACCCTCAGGTAATGACAAAACAAGACGACACGGCAGCAATCCTCTTTACCACAGGCAGCACCGGACCAGCGAAAGGCGCGGTATACACCCACGGCAACTTCGATGCCCAGGTGAGGCGCATAAAAGAGCACTTCAGGATAGGACCGGATGAAATTGATCTCCCGACATTCCCCCTCTTTGCCCTTTTTGATCCCGCAATAGGGATGACTGCCGTTATCCCCGATATGGATCCCACTAAACCAGCTCTGGTAAATCCGGAAAAAATAATAGAAGCGGTCATAAACCAGGGCGTGACAAACATGTTTGCCTCCCCTGCCCTTTTAAACCGCGTCGGAAGATATGGCAGGAGCAGAGGGATAATACTCCCCTCATTAAAAAGGGTCGTATCTGCGGGAGCCCCGGTTTCGCTCTCAAATATAGAATGCTTTTCCTCCATGCTCACCGGCGAAGCTGAAATTCACACGCCATACGGAGCAACTGAGGCGGTTCCGGTAATATCGATCGGAAGCAGGGAGATCATATCCGAAACAGGAAGACTGAGTGAGAAGGGTCATGGAATTTGCGTGGGAACCCCTTTAAACGGAATTGACGTAAAAATAATAAAAATTACCGATGATCCTGTTAATGAATGGTCGGATGCAATTGCCGCGGCAGACGGCGAGGCCGGTGAAATAACTGTAAAAGGGGATCTTGTAACAGGAAGTTATTTTGAAAATCCCGGCGCCGACGCGCTTTCAAAAATAAAAGACGGAAAAGCTATAAGGCACAGGATGGGAGATCTCGGTAAAAAAGACGAAAAAGGAAGGATCTGGTTTCTCGGCCGGAAAAGCCACCGTGTGATAACAGCGTCCGGAACTCTTTTTACGATTCCATGCGAAGCCATATTCAACAATCATCCGGAGGTCTTCAGAAGCGCCCTCGTGGGAATCGGAAAAAAACCGAATCAGGTCCCCGTCATCTGCATTGAGCCCGAACATGGATCGATTGTCGATAAAACAAAGCTCGAAATGGAACTTTTTGAAATTGCCTGGAAACATGAACTTACAAAAGAGATTAAAACTATCCTTTTTCACAAATCATTCCCGGTTGACATCAGGCATAATTCCAAAATCTTCCGCGAAAAGCTCGCAGCATGGGCTAAAGACCGGATTAAAATTCGGAACAGAGGGTAATCCATGGCCGGCAAATACGGACGAAAAGTTCTTGTTACCGGAGGAGGCGGGTTTCTCGGATACGCGATCGCGAAACTGCTTTCGGAAAGAGGAGACAGCGTAACCGGTTTTTCACGAAGATTCTATCCTGAACTTGAACCATTTAATGCAGAGCAGATACTCGGTGATATAAGCGACAGGAGGGCCGTTATCAATGCCTGCCGGGGGAAAGAGATCGTTTTCCATACAGCCGCAAAACCGGGAGTGTGGGGTGATTGCAAGGAGTATTACAGAACCAACGTTGAAGGAACAATAAATGTCATTGAAGGATGCCGGAAACACGATGTTTCTTATCTGATACACACAAGTTCGCCGAGTGTTGTATTCGACGGTAATGACATGGAGGGCGCCGATGAATCGGTTCCGTATCCGAAAGTTTTTCATGCCCACTATCCGCAGACAAAAGCAATAGCGGAACAGCATGTTTTAAAGGCTTCCATGTCAGGTCTCAAAACAATCATATTGAGGCCCCATCTCATATGGGGCCCGCGCGATAACCATCTTGTCCCGAGAATAATAAAAAGGGCTAAACGGCTCCGCATAATCGGAAACGGGAAAAACATGGTTGATACAATCTATATATACAACGCCGCATATGCACATGTCCTTGCAGCCGATGCCCTTGAAAAAAACAATGCCCTTTCGGGAAAAATATACTTTATCAGCCAGGGAGAACCTGTGCTCTTGTGGGAGATGGTAAACAATATTTTAAAAGCCGGCGGACTTCCTCCGATCACACGCTCTGTAAATCCGTGGGTTGCCGCTCTTATCGGAAGTTTTCTTGAATCTTCATACAGGCTGCTTAACATCAAAATCGAACCGCCCATGACAAAATTTGTTGCAAAAGAGCTTGCAACTTCCCACTGGTTCGATATAACCGCTGCGAAAAGGGATCTCGGATATGCTCCGATAGTCTCAACCGAAGAAGGACTGAAGCGCCTTGAAGAATGGCTGAAAAATTCCGCTATAAAAGGAACAGAAATATGAAACTTACGGATATTTTGCCTCTTGAAAAATGGATTGAACTCGAAAAGGAAATATACAAAAGATCTGGGCTTAACTCCAACGTTTTTGATGTTAAGGGAATCCGGATAAGCGATTTCCAGAAGTGGCCCAACGACCTCTGCCCGACCATCAAGGCTAACGACAAGGGCCAAAGCTTCATATGCGCTGTTGCACATATGAACCTGGCTGCCCAGGCCAGACAGACGGGAAAAGCCGTTATAGAAGAGTGTGATGCAGGATTGTTCAAGGTCGTTTACCCTGTATTCGTCCAAGGTGAATTTCTCGGCGTTGTCGCCGGCTGCGGGCTGCTGCTTGACGGTTCGGAAACCGACACATTTCTCATCAACAAGATAACCGATATTGATGAAAAAAAGATTGAAAAGCTTTCAAACGGGATTGAAAGACGAAGCAGAGCAGAAATTGAAGAACTGGCACAATATTTAAAAGAAGAGATTGACAAAATAACAGGTAATTTATAGGTGTTTTCTTCCTTTTGATCTTTTTAACAAGAATCCGGTACCGGGAGATATAATCCAAAATGGAATCTTCAAATGTTCTTGTCATTGGCGGCGGTATCGCAGGACTTACCGCAGCTCATGAACTTTCAAAACTCGGCGTAAAAGTCGAGCTTGTTGAAAAAGAGCCTTTTCTCGGAGGTCATGCAATTCAATTTACCTGCAAGGCCGTCGAAAGCTGTGCAAAATGCGGCGCATGCATGGCGGAAGAGAAAATCAATAATGTCATCCATAATGAAAATATCAGAATACACACAGGCGCGCTTTTAAACGGAATATCGAAAAACGGCCGATTCAATTATAATATTCGATTAAATCCAAATCGCACAGATCAATCAAAAGTTACAGGATATTCCTCTTCTGCGAATGCTGTTATTATTGCAACCGGGTTCGATCCGTTCGATCCTGTGAAAAAACCATACGGATACAGGGTTTTTAAAAATGTAATAACAAACCTTGACCTTGAAAAAATGTTAAGAACAAAAAGCGTTGCCCTGAAACCTTCGGACGGCACACCGCCTAATGAAATTGCTTTCATACAGTGCGTGGGAAGCAGGGATTCGAAGCTCAATCATCTCTGGTGTTCAAAAATATGCTGCGCATCGGCCCTTCGCATGGCACATGTCATAAAATCAAGAAATCCTGAAATATCCGTTACTTTTTATTATATTGATATGCAGGGTTTCGGAAAAGATTTTGAAACGCTTTATCAAAAGGCAAAAAAAGATTTTCAGATGATAAGGACAATTCCCGGGGATATTTATAAAACGGAAGACGACAGGCTTAAAATAAACTACTTTGATAACCTGTCAAAAGCGAGCATCGAGAAAATTTACGACATGGTTGTTCTCTCTGTAGCCATTACCCCGGGAAGCGGAACCCAAGAGCTTGCGAAAATGCTTGGCATAATTCCATGTGATACAGGTTTTATCGGATCATGTAATAACAACGACATTGAAGGATCCGGAGGCGTTTTTGTTGCCGGTACGGCAGGAGGACCATTATCCATAGCGGAAAGTATCACGCATGCGGTAAAAACAGCATGGGATGTCGCAAAATATTTAAAAACCAGGGGGCGCTGATTTGGAGATGAAAACCCTTATAATCGGAAGCAGTTCGTGCGCTGTTAATAGTGCCAAAGAGCTTCTTGAAAGCGGAAATGAAATCATCATAGCATTAAACAGGAATGAAGATCCGTCTGCAATCGGCAAATTCAGGGCTGCAGGCATTGATCCTGCGCTTATAATGACAGATACAAAAATCCTTTCCTGCCGGGGTTGTGCCGGTGATTTTACGATTCTGATGGAAAAAGGCGGGGAAAATATTTCCAAAAATATTTCCGGTATCGTTATTGCCGAAGAATATGTGAAAAAGCCCAACTTTGCAGCTTTTGGTTTAAAATCCGCACCCGGTATTATTTCAATCTCCTCTCTTTCAGGAAACGTAACGCCTGTAAATATCCCATTTGAAAAGCTTCCGCATGCCGGTCAAACAGTATTCCTTACCGGCCTTGGATATGAAAGCAATCCGATAACTGCAGAGGAAATCATGTTTGCTTCTCTGAAATTCCAGACTGACTTTAATCTGCAAACTTACATACTGACAGGCAATCTGAAGGTTGCTGGAAACGGACTTGAAAAACTATACCGGGAAACTAAAACAGCAGGAACGGTATATTTTAAATTTACAAATACCTCTCCCAGGATTCTGCAGGATAATGAAGGGAAAATCGTAATTGAACTGATTGACGAGATAACTCAGCTTAATTTCAGAATTACACCGGCGCTTACCATTGTTGATGAAACCATATCTCCGTCCGGCTATCTGAAAGAGCTTGCAGTGGTTTTCGGTCTTCATACGGGAGCAGACGGATTTCTTCAATCAGGAAACCTGCACCGAACGGGCATATATACGAACAGAAAAGGAGTTTTTGTTGCAGGACCATCAAGAAGCGTTCTTAATACCGTAGACAATACAACCGATTCAGCTAATGCTGCAATACTTACCTCAAGAATTGGAGTTGCCGGCGAAAAAGAGCTAAAACCAACCGCCGAAATTCGCAGCGGATCATGTGTCCGGTGTCTTACCTGCTACAGGTGCTGTCCCTATCGTGCAATTGATCTTTCCATAAAGCCGACAGTCATGCCCGGAGCGTGCGAAGGTTGTGGAATATGTTTTGCGGAGTGCCCGAGCAACGCGATTTCTATGAAATTTCAGGACGGCAGAGATTTTTCGGATCAAATCAAAGATGTGGGAGGTGTCGTTGCCGCAAAATCATCATCCCCTCGTATCATTGCTTTTTGCTGCAGTCGCTCTGCATTCCGCGCAAAAAAGCTTGCCCTCTGTATGGGACACATGCTGCCTGTAAACCTGAAGGTGGTCGAGGTTCCATGTTCAGGATTTATCTCCAAGGAATACATACTTTCTGCATTTCAGAATAGTGCCGAAGGCGTACTTGTGCTTACATGTCATGCTGGAAACTGCCACTCCGAAGACGGAAATATTTTTGTCCGTCATAGGGTCGAGCAGTTAAAAGAGACTTTTTCACAGATGAATTTTGATAAAGAGCGCCTTGAAATAAAAACACTCGCCTCAAACATGGGATATGAATTTGCGCAGCTAACTGATAATTTTGAAAAAACATTAAATAAGCTTAGTTCAAGCAACCTGAAGAAGGGCAAGGAATAGAAATGAATCAAACTGAAAAGATAATCGGTATTGAAACATTAAAACATGATAGATTCGGGTCATTGCCATGTTCACATGATTATTGCATAACATGCGGCCTTTGCTCAAGCTCCTGCCCTGCTTCAGGCATAGACGGATTTGATCCAAGAATGCTTGTCAGAATGGTTGGGCTCGGCCTTGAAGATGATGTTGTGAATGCAAAATGGCCGTGGATATGCACCATGTGCGGCAAATGTGAACATCTCTGCCCTATGGAAATCCGGATTCCCGATCTCGTCAGACACATAAGGGGTTTGCGTGAAAAGGCGAAAGTTCCGGGAATACTTCAGAAAGGTCTTGAAGCAGCCCTTAAAACCGGAAACAACCTTGCTCTTCCGACAGAAGATTTTATTTATATCGTAGAAGATGTTGCAGGTGAGATAGCCGAAGAACCCGGCTTTGAAGACTTTAAAGTGCCGATAGACAAAAAAGGCGCCAACCTTTTATCAACAATTCATAACAAGCTGGTAAACACCCATACAGAGGATTTGAAATACTGGTGGAAAATATTTCATGCTGCAAAAGAAGACTGGACAATAACCTCTGAAAACTGGGAGGGAACAAGCTGGGGGCTTTTTACCGGAGACGATGAAGCTGTTAAAATCATGGCCGGTAGAATCGTAGAGCAAATGAAGCGGCTGGAAATAAAAAATCTGCTATGGCCTGAATGAGGGCACGCCTATCTTGCGACCAGGTCTGGTCTTCAAAAATGGCACCCCAAAGAGCTCGATAATATCGGAACATATACCGTCTTTGATCTTCTAACAAAATACATAAAGGAAGGAAGAATCAAACTTGACAAGTCAAGGTTCAAGGTTCTTGCCACATATCACGATCCCTGCAACTACGGCAGGAAAGCCGAAAAGATATTCGGCCACGGGTTTTTTGACGAACCGAGATGGATACTTGATCAGTGTATGGAAAACTGGGTCGATCTTTATCCTACGAAAGAAAACCAGTTGTGCTGCGGAGGCGGGGGCGGCACGCTCACAACCGGGTACAACACGGAACGAATCTTTTACGGGAAAAAGAAAATGGAGCAGATAAAGGCGACGGGCGCCGAAATGGTAGTTGTCCCCTGCCATAGTTGCCACGGGCAATTGAACAGCATCAAAAAAGAATATGGCATGGAGAATCTTACCGTGAAATATCTCTGGGAGCTAGTCGCCGACTGCCTGATTATATAGGGGCTAAAGCCGCATCGGCTTCCTGAAGAACTTCCAACGGGTTCGTCATAAACAGATTGCGGCAATGCGTAATAGTTATATCAAGCATACAGGAGGTGCCCATGACCGAAGCAACTGTTCAGGCATTAAACGGCCTGAGAGATCTTTCAATGATTAAATGGTATATCATACCGCTGCTTTTAATTGTTTTCTATATTTACGTGAAAGAAATCAAGCTGGCCCGTTCCAGCGGCAACTGGAATGCGGTTCTTGCAGGGCTCACACTCTTCGGTGTCGATTTTTTCAATGAGACCTGGAACGGGTGGGTCATGCATCTGACCCAGCGCTCAGCTTTATGGACAACACCCGGAGATACCGCTCTTCGCGTCATGGTCGGCTGGAACATTGAAATCATCTTCATGTTCCTGATAGGAGGTATTGTTTATTATCATACGCTTTCAGAAAGCACGACGGAAAAAATATTGGGCCTGCCGGAAAAATGGTTTTGGGCAATCGGCTATTCCGTGTTTGCGGTCTTTGTTGAATGCATTCTCAACATGGGAGGGCATCTGGTCTGGGAATACTCGTTCTGGAACCTTTCTTTTCAGGGAGTCTGGCTGATATTTTTCTTTGGCTACTTCCACTTCTACTGCGCTATCATTTTAGTGATCAGCCTTAAATCAATGAAGAACAAAATTATAACACTCCTCATTATCTATGCTGTTCCGACCGTAATGAACATCCTCGCATTCGGTTTTTTCGGCTGGAATTATTAAAACATAGCTTTTCAGTTTTTGGCTCTTTAGACTGCCACCGGTCCCGCTTAACGCTGAGCCGGTGCCGGATAATAAAATCAGCGCAACTCTGAAAGGGCAATTGAAAGGCAGAACTCTGGTTAATCTGGACAGGTAGAATAAAATTGCAAGAGGCACGGGAACCGGAGGTTATGAAGACCTTAAATCGCAGCTCCCCAGCAAGTTACCACTATTTCCATGCAGCAGGAGGAACCGATGGCGCGCCGTCGTTTTTTTATCTGCCCGCTATGCGGTCGGAGAGTTTTCCTACCGCTATGGCAAAATGGTGGGAGCGGTTCCATCTTAAAATAGTGCGGTAGTTGCTGCCGACAAGATAGGCCGTTCCTTTTTGCCTGTCCGGCGCCACAAGCGACCAGTGAGCGGAGTTATCAACAGAAGATTCAGCATTCTCCATATACTGCACACCGAGAGACTTCCATTCGGTAAGGCTCTTGCGCACTTCAATGCCGGCTAAAGACGCGCTGAAGCCGGGAGGAATAGTAGCTTCCATGCCCCAGATCTTGTCTTTCATCCATCCGTTTCTCGCAAGGTAGTTCGCGGCGGAGGCAAAGACATCGGACGGGCTGTTCCATATATCCCTTTTTCCGTCGCCGTCATGATCGACCGCGAAACTCTGGAAGCTTGAAGGCATAAACTGAATCTGCCCCATTGCTCCGGCCCATGATCCTGTCATCTGTTCCAGCGGGATATGTCCCTTGTCTATAATTCGAAGCGCATGCAGGAGTTCCTGACGGAAAAAAGCCGCACGCCGTCCGTGGTAGGTGAGGGTGGCCACAGCGTCAATGACCGAATAGGCGCCGGTGCTTCGGCCGAAATCGGTTTCGATTCCCCAGAGGGCGAGAATGACGGACGGCTGAACCCCGTAATTTTGGTAAATGCCGTTTAAAAGATCCTGATTCTGTTCGAGAATATCACGTCCTCTGAGAACCCGGCTGTCTGTTACTATGCGGGCAAGATACTCCTCAACCGTGAGCCTGAACTCCGGCTGACTTTTATCCAGTTCGATTACACGGGGGATGAATTGAACTTTGGGCAGTGTAATGTCAAGTGTCTCTTTGGAGATGCCGGCTCCAAGAGCGCTTTTACGGAATTCGGTCAGCCATGCCTGAAAATCCTGCTGACTTTGAGCCCGCGATAAGGATGGTGCGACAAGTAAATACAAAAGGAGAGTAAACAGAACATGAAGCTTTCTTGTCTTTGTCAATTCGTTCCTCCATAAATTATAATGAATAATCAGTCTCTCTGTTGACCATACAAATTCTTTATCAAAAAGTTAATATTCATGAAAAAAGACTATGGCTTTTGTGACTACCTGAACTTAAAAGGGCAATTTTATTAAATGGTTGTTTGTTAAAATGTGTGAAAAATATTATGCATTACCTTCTTGTTATCATGCTTGCATTTTGAAAGGCATATTTTCAATTTGTAAGGATATTTTTAAATGTAAATGTATTACTCCACAGCGCCGTTCTTTCTGAGCAGTAATGCCACCATTTCTGCAAGCTTCCTGTATCCCGCGGCATTCGGATGAATATAGTCGGACTTGAGGGACCGGTCAGACAGCACCTCTGCGAGAGTCTTCTCGTCGAAAAGGAGGTTGAATTCCCCGGCCGTCTCCCGGTAAAACTGCGGAGGTGACAGTGAAAGATTCGGAGACGGCACCGCTATGATGACCACATCCGTTCCCCGCTCTCTCGCCAGCCGGATCATTTCCCGTAAATTGCCTGCGGTCTCCTGTTTATTCAAATGACGGAGGAGGTCGTTGCCTCCATGGCAAAGAATCATCAGCGCTGGATTCTCTGTCGCAAGCACCCCCGGAAGACGGGATAATCCTTCACCCGTTACTTCTCCGGGAACTCCCGAATTGACCACACGCCGGCCTGTCAGGCGCTCCAGTACAGCCGGATAGCTTTCTGCTGGCGCGGCTCCGATCCCGAAGGTCAGGCTGTCGCCAAACGCGAGGATCACCGCATCACCGGATAGACGCGGCAACACTGCATCGGAAGAGCAGGCCATCAGGAAGAGGCCTGCCATGACGGCAAGCATACCTGAAAACAGCGGCTTTATTCTTTTCGTCATCATATATTCGTCACCATAATCCCGTAATATATTTATTTCCATTTCAGCCGGATATTGTCAAAGGATATTTGATACCGGAAAACCGGGAAAGCTCTTTTAATTTACAGGATATCACCTCCGGAAGCATTCAGCGGTCATGTGGCCCCATGAAACTCACTTAATCGGATTTCCGCTGTACTTATGCTCTGACGAAAGACCCTAAATTCACCCTGTTTAAATTAAGCTTTCACCTTGAAATTCCTGCTTTACATGCGGGATTTTCAAGGTTGTTCACCCTGATGAGACAAATTTCTGGGCAATGCATAGTGGCGCAGAGTTGGATTTATTAATGATCAAAGACGGACGGAAAATGGGTATTGAATTAAAGTGGATAGATGCACCGCGCATAACGCCTTCCATGCGCATTACAATCGATGATTAAAACTTGATAGTTTAGCGGTAATTTATCCCGGAGACCGGCGGTCTTTACTTTCAGATTATATAACGGCGATTCCCTTAAACAGCAACATCACCTCGCATTTGTAAGCAATAGCGTTCATATAACCCAGATACCGGTGTATTTTCGATAACTTTTCCATGACAGTCAATTGCTTTGAACCGAAATCAGACTCTCTGAATAAAATATTATATCAATAATTCAAACGAGTTAAAGCTATACTTATATTTTGATGAACGTACCCTACTCTGCCCCAGGAAACTTCAAATGCGTGGAGCGTTCCTCAATTTGCCCCAAAGTGCCCAAAGGCATAGATAACGAGGACATTAACTATTCATTCTACTCACACTATCCGCATTCCGGTTGCCAGAATTTCCTTTACAAGCGGATCATCGATGGTAAAGTCTTCAGGGCGGAAAGGCAGAGGAGAAAGGTCACTGCTTATAGCCAGAGTAACTTTTCTGATTTTCCCGCGATCTTTAAACCTATCGCCTTCAAATACTTCTGATACAATTGCAATATCGATATCACTCCACCGATCATATTTCCCGCTCACCCGGCTGCCGAAAAGAATTGCCTGCCGAACCGGAATATTTTCACGCTCAAGGGCTTTGATATAATTTTTTACAATTGATTTAACAGAATATCTTTTTTTATCCATTGCAGAAAATCCTTTATACGGACGAGTTTTTCTTCACAGAAAGAATATGAACATTTCTTGTAGAACTCACTTTTGTAATCCGGATATCGCACTTCAAGGTTAAAGTATGTAATTTCATCTAAAAATAATTTGGTCTCTTCATCAATCTTGAGATTGGTGGCTTCAGCCAGTTTCACCAGATTATGAGTTCTCGGTGGAATTTCATTTTCATTATCACGTACATAAACCGCTTTTAAAGCCTTTTCAAGAACGAGATGACCTAAAAAAAGACTCCAGTCAAATTTTGAAGCATTAAACAGGCTTTCAGCCGCCTCCAGATCATGAGCGGCACCATCCAGCCAGAATTTCATATGTTGTTCAATGTTCATTCTGTTACAGCCTCCGCATTCAGCCTGATCGTTTTTATATGCTTATAAACGGTTTTTTTCAAGAATATTATAAGAATTACCCGAAAATCCGACAACACGGCCGGAAACTATGTAGTCCATGGAAATATTCGTTAATTGAGATGATTGATCTCTTTTACCTCGGGAGGCTGCCAGTTACCGAAAACAGCCTTGAGCCGAAATCGGTAATTAAAGTGTTAATAGCGGTTCGTTGTGAAAGGTTTTACGAAGGCAGGTTTAAATAACGTGAGCGTTCTTAGATCAACAGGATATCCTCCGAAACTTCAGATGCGTGGAGCGTCCCGGATATCGCACCGGCAACTGACGAAAAACTTAAGCGGACGATCAAAAACCAAGGCGGTATAATACTTAAAAATCTCGTTCCTGGAAGCTTATTTAATCCGATATAAGTCCCGAAAACATTCCGAAACGCATAAAAACATGGGCGTACCGCTGAGCCCCCTATACTGCCCCTATATTAGTTTTTAAAAGGCTGGTCGAACATGGTATTTTCAATAATAAATTATACAAAAAGGCACGACTGTGTTAAAATAACACATGGACTGGATTCAGATGATAAGAATTTGCTTCAATTCCGAGACTGTCTTTTATTCGAGACACGCCAGGATTGAAATGAAAAATTAAGAGTTAGGGGAAATATTTGAACATGAGGTTTATGAAGCAGTTTGTACCGGCGAAGTTATAGAAGGATATCCGGATGACAGGCCATATCCAAGTGTTTTGATTTATGGAAGAACAATTAATAACCGTCCTCTTCACGTCGTCTGTGCATGCAATAATATGGAAAAACTCGTAATTGTGGTTACTGTATATCAGCCTGAGGCTGAATTATGGTTAGATTATAAAAGGAGGAAAGAGCCATGAAATGCATTATCTGTCATGGAGATAATATTCAGGTAAAAGAAGTTAAGGAAGAAATTTTTCTGGGAAATGATATCGTCCATATTCCAATCAAAATCCCGGTTTGTATGACATGCGGGGAAAGATACTACGATAGGCGAACAATGCAGTTTCTGGAAGGAATTGAGAATAAAATTTCCG
>JBFYVZ010000303.1:0-3904 GCA_041298995.1 Desulfobacteraceae bacterium | reverse complement strand
AACGACCACTATCTAACGACGTACAGGGCTGACGGCCTTATTGTTTCAACTCCCACCGGTTCAACAGCCTATTCGCTGGCCGCCGGAGGTCCGGTTATTCATCCGTCTGTTCCAGCTATTATAATGACACCGATATGTCCTTTCACATTGACTAACCGGCCGCTCATAATTCCGGATACATCCGTTATCAAAATCAGGCTGGAAAAACGATCATCTCATATAATGCTTACTTTCGACGGACAGCAAGGCATTGAAATCAGCAACAAGGATACCGTCGTTGTTCAAAAAGCGCTTAAGCCGATTAACATGATAG
Organism: Desulfobacteraceae bacterium; assembly: GCA_041298995.1. Lineage (GTDB taxonomy): Bacteria > Desulfobacterota > Desulfobacteria > Desulfobacterales > RPRI01 > RPRI01. The sequence goes on along the minus strand of JBFYVZ010000303.1, from coordinate 3,591 downwards.
TTATTCCGAATCAGGATTATTATGATGTGCTGAAAACGAAGTTAAGATGGAGCGGCGGCAGGGTATGAGACCCCTTAATTCGGATTGATAATGACTTTTAGCGATTCTTTACCATCCGCCACCAACTGAAAACCTTTTTCGATTTCCGGCAGCAGGAGCTTGTGGGTAATCAAATCGTTGGTGTTGACGGCGCCTGTTGTTATCAGATGAATCGCCTCCTTTATATCAGGGGGCCCGCAATAGTAAGAAGTAAGAATCCGAATTTCTTTGGTCCAGAAATCGTTGATCGGAACTGTTACCGTTTGGGTGGGACCCGGCACCGCAAAAAAAACAATTGCGCCCCCCTTATCCACGCATTTCCATGCCTGCTCCACCGCCGTTGCGGCAGAAGTACATAACATTACGACATCGACTGATTGGCCGATTTCGGAACCCGGCCGTTCAGGAACGTTATGGGTAACAAGGATGGTTGTATCTGCACCGGCCTTCCTGGCAAATTTCAATCGCTTTGAATTTATATCCGTTGCAATGACTCTGGCATCATTAAATTTTGCAAGTTCTATATGAAGTAAACCGGACATACCGCATCCGAGCACCATGATTGTATGGCCTGTTTTCAAACCTGCCAGTCTCTGAGCCCTGATAACACAGGCAAGCGGCTCTATGAATGTGCTCTGATCATATGTCACGTTTTCAGGCAACAGCCATGAACCGCATTCTATCAGAATCTCAGGCACCAGGATATATTCGGCAAATCCGCCGGGGAGTCTTTCTTTGACTTCAGAGCATTGCGGATAGTGCTCATTTACGCAATAACGGCATTTCATGCAAGGCACTTTGGGTGTAATGAATACCCTGTCACCCGGCTTAAATTTTGTTATGGCTTCCCCGACTTCCACTACCTGCGCGCCGATTTCATGTCCTTGCACCAGCGGTGCCCTGGGAAGCCGGTACCATTCTACAACATCACTCCCGCATATGCCGCAGGACATCACTTTGACCAGCATCTCTTTAGGACCGGGAATGGGTGTCGGCACTTCCTCTATCCGAATATCCCGATTATTATACCACCTGGCGACTTTCATCTAAAGAACGCCCATAAATTATTTCTGATTTCTCAGCGTATTGTAAAGATCAAAAGCTTTTTTTGGAGTCTCGTTTTCATGGACCACCGCTCTAACCGCCTGGATCATGGCGATTGGTGACCCGGCCTGGAAAATGTTGCGGCCCATGTCAACACCGCTGGCGCCCTGCCGGACGGCATTGTGAGCCATGGTCAGCGCATCCAGTTCCGGTATTTTCTTGCCGCCGGCCATCACAATAGGCACCGGGCAGGAGGCACAGACGGTTTCAAAGTCTTTTTCCACATAGTAAGTTTTGATGTAATGGGCGCCCAGTTCTGAACAAATACGGGTGGCCAGCCTGAAATAACGGGCATCGCGGGCCATGTCTTTGCCTATCGCTGTGACGGCAAGGGTCGGAATTCCATAGCGGGTTCCAATATCCACCATCTTTGTCATGTTTATAATCGATTGTCTTTCATACTCACCGCCGATGAACACCTGAACGGCCATGGCACAGACATTCAGACGGATCGAATCTTCGATGTCAACGGCAATTTCTTCATTCGAGAGCTCCTTAAGGATGCTGGTACCGCCCGACACGCGCAGAACGATCGGTTTTTGGGTAGAAGGCGGAACAATGCTTCTGAGGATACCGCGGGTTAGCATTAACGTATCTGCGTATGGCACGATAGGAAGAATATTGACGTCAATCCGCTCAAGTCCGGTTGTGGGGCCTTGAAAATATCCGTGATCGATGGCCAGCATAACCGTTCGACCGGATTCCGGGTTAAAGATTCTGGCCAGTCTGTTTTTCATCCCCCAATCCAGCGAGTTTGATCCCTTCAGAAAAAACCCCTCTGTTTTTTGAGGTATATCAGTGTGATACTGTTTTGCCTCTTTCATTTCGTCCGCGTCAGGCATTTTATTTTTCCTTTTAGAAGGATGCTTCAGTAGCGGTAGTATTCAGGTTTAAAGGGCCCTTTAACCGAAAGTCCGAGATAATCGGCCTGATCTTTTGTGAGCTTTGTCAGTCTGGCGTTTAGCCTCGGCAGGTGGAGGCGGGCGACTTCTTCATCAAGTGCCTTCGGGAGAGTATAAACTTTCTTTTCAAACTTCTTTGTTGCAAGTTCTATCTGAGCAAGGCACTGGTTTGTGAAGCTGCTGCTCATGACGAAACTCGGATGCCCCGTGGCGCACCCCAGGTTAACGAGCCTTCCTTCAGCAAGCAGAATTATCGAACGGCCTGATTTCAGTATCCATTTGTCAACCTGAGGTTTGATGGGTATTTTTTTGCATTTCGGACTGTTAATCAGGTAGCTGGTCTGAATCTCACTGTCAAAGTGGCCTATGTTGCAGATAATGGCTTCATCTTTCATAATTTCCATATGCCCGCCTGTTATGACATCACAGCAGCCTGTTGCAGTGACAAAGATATCACCGGCTGGCGCCGCCTCTTCCATAGTCATAACTTCGTACCCTTCCATGGCTGCCTGAAGAGCGCATATCGGATCAATTTCCGTAACCGCTACCCGGGCGCCAAAGCCTCGCATTGACTGTGCGCAGCCTTTTCCGACATCGCCATACCCGCAGATTACTACCATTTTGCCGGCAATCATGACATCCGTTGCGCGTTTAATACCGTCAGCAAGAGATTCCCTGCATCCGTAAAGATTGTCGAATTTTGACTTGGTAACCGAATCGTTCACATTGAATGCGGGAAAGAGGAGATCGCCGGTTTTTGCAAGGTGATACAGCCTGTGAACACCGGTAGTGGTTTCTTCTGAAACACCCCTTATTCCGGATGCTATTTTAGTCCAGAATTCCGGATCTCTTTCATAGCTGTCTTTCAGGCGCGCGATAAGGCACTTCATGTCCGGACCTGAGCATCCCTTATCAAGTAATGAGGGGGCTTTTTCAACCATGACTCCCTGGTGAACGTAAAGGGTTGCATCTCCGCCGTCATCAACAATAAGGTCAGGCCCTGTTCCGTCCGGCCAGATAAGGGCCTGTTCGGTGCACCACCAGAATTCTTCAAGAGATTCTCCTTTCCATGCAAAAACTGCGGCAGAACCTTTTTGCGCAATTGCTGCGGCAGCGTGGTCCTGCGTTGAAAAAATGTTGCATGTAGCCCATCGTATGTCTGCTCCAAGAACTTTAAGAGTATCAATAAGCATGGCAGTCTGAATAGTCATGTGAAGACTTCCCATGACCTTCATCCCTTTTAGAGGTTTTTTACGACCGTATTTTTCACGGATTGCCATGAGCCCTGGCATTTCTTTTTCGGACAATTCCATCTCCCTGATGCCAAATCCGGCAAGTGAAATATCGGCAACTTTATAAGGAAGCGAAAGATCAAGCTCCAGAAAATCCTTTGATTTTTTCTTTTTAAACGGAACAAGCATGTTGTACTCCTGTTTTATAATCCTGCCTTCTCTCTTAAAATATCAACCATGTTGGTTTTTTCCCAGGTAAATTCCGGTTCATTTCGTCCAAAATGGCCGTATGCTGCTGTTTTCCTGTATATCGG
>JBFYVZ010000268.1:0-5267 GCA_041298995.1 Desulfobacteraceae bacterium | reverse complement strand
AGGGAATTTCAGATCAAGCCATGGCAGGAAAAGATTGTCACCATTTACCGTGGGCCGGGCGGAAAAGGAACCGCACTCCGGTCCGTTTTCGAGGCGGCCGCCAGACTCAGAGTGAAGGTATGCGCCATGGTAGATTCGGACCTCCGAAGCATCACAGCGGACTGGGTGAAATACCTTCTTCATCCGGTACTGGAAGAGGGTTACCAGTTTGTAGCCCCCGTATATGTGCGGCACAAGTATGACGGGACCATCACCAACAACATAGTTTACAACCTGACACGCGCCCTTTACGGCAAGCGCATTCGGCAGCCTATCGGCGGGGATTTTGCCATTTCCAGGGACGTTGCCAAATTCTATGTTGAACAGGATGTCTGGCTGACGGACGTAGCCCGTTTCGGGATCGACATATGGATGACCACAAGCGCCGTAACCCAGGGATTCAAGATCTGCCAGTCCAACCTGGGCGTAAAAATCCATGATGTCAAAGATCCTGGCCAGCACCTTGGCCCCATGTTCCGGCAGGTACTGTCCGCCCTCTTTTCTATGATGGAGCGCTATGAGCCCTACTGGAAAGGAATCAAAGGGAGCGAACCCGTAGAGACCTTCGGATTTGAAGGGACTATGGATCCCGAACCGGTGAATGTCAACCTGCCGCTTTTGGTGGAACTATTCAAGACAGGGTATCAGCAGTTCTCCTCTTTGTGGAAGGACATCTTCAGAACACAGAGCTTTGATCAGATAACTGAGACCTCGAAAATGTGTGCAGACGATTTTTATCTTCCTACCGAAGCCTGGGTAAAGATCCTCTATGAACTGGCTGCCACCCACCACCTGTGGACCGTTAACCGGAGCAAGCTCCTGGACATGATGACCCCCCTGTATTTCGCGAGGGTGGCTTCGTTTGTCCGCCAGACCCAGGAAATGACCTCCCAGGAGGCAGAGACCCTGGTTGAAGATCAGGCCGTTCAATTTGAAGAGCAGAAAGATTATCTTATCGAGGTGTGGGATGAGAAATCGGCGGAGAAGATAAAGGCTGGGTCTTCATGTGAATGAGGGAGGTCCAGGCGGCTTGTTTTTTGGACACTCCGATGAAAATAAATCCGCCTGAGAGTATCTCTAAGGGTGTATCCGAAATGGCTGTGAGAGATCTGAATGTTCTGTTCCTGGCATCCGAAGCTATCCCGTTCGCCAAAACAGGCGGACTGGCCGATGTGGCCGGATCTTTGCCCGGGGCTTTGAAGAGGCTGGGTGTCCACGTTAGGCTTGCCATCCCCTTTTACCGGACTATCCGGGAAGCAGGGTTTCAAACCCGGACCGTCTTAAACGACTTGCATGTTCCCCTTGGCAAGGAAACACTGCCCTGCCACATCCTTGAAACAGAGACCCCGGACAAGATTCCCGTCTATCTGGTGGACAGACCCGGCTTTTATGACAGGCCCTCGATATACGGAGAAGGGAGCCAGGACTACGGGGACAATATGGAACGTTTCTGCTACTTTTCCCATGCCGCTATGGTTATGGCCCAGAAGCTTTCATTCCAGCCTGACATCATCCACTGTCATGACTGGCAGACCGGGTTAGTGCCCGCCCTGCTGAAGGGGCCTTTCCGGGAAATGGGCGCCTCTTCGGTCTTTACTATTCACAATGTGGGCTATAAGGGGCTCTTCCCAAAGTGGAGATGGGACATCACGGGGCTCCCATGGGAAGAGTTTTTTCACGCCGAGGGTGTGGAATACTGGGGGCTGATCAGCCTGCTCAAGTCGGGAATCGTCTATTCCGATGCCTTCACTACTGTGAGTCCTACCTATGCACAGGAAATACAGCGGCCGGAATATGGCATGGGCATGGACGGCATTTTACGCCACAGACAGCTCTTTCTCCGGGGGATCTTGAATGGGGCCGATTACAGAATCTGGGATCCGTCTTCCGATCCTCATATTCCGTCGCATTATGGCCCTGAGGAGATGAGCGGCAAGAATGTCTGCAAAGAGGCCCTGCTCAGAGAACTGAACCTTTACGGGAGCATGGCGGAACGACCATTGCTGGCCATCATCTCTCGACTCGACAACCAGAAGGGTTTCGATCTCCTGATTCCGATTTTAGACGCAATCTTTGCTATGGACGTGGGGCTGGTTGTTTTGGGATCAGGTGATGGCCACATCCAGTGGCTGCTGCAGGAGGCGGAAAAACGCCACAGCGGTCGAATGAGGACATACATAGGTTTCCATGAGCCTCTGTCTCATCGTATCCTGGCGGGGGCCGATCTATTCCTGAACCCGTCCCGCTACGAACCATGCGGCCTCACCCAGATCTATGCCTTGAAGTACGGGACCATCCCAGTGGTGCGGGGAACAGGAGGTCTGGAGGATACGGTTCATCCGCTCGATTATGGGACTGGTGAAGGAACCGGCTTCAAGTTCTATCCCTATGATGGAGAGGCATTGTTCGGGTCCCTGCGGGAGGCTGTGGCCGTATATTACAACCAGCCATTATGGAAGCGTCTTCAGACGAACGGCATGCACACCGACTATTCCTGGGATCGCTCGGCTAGAACCTACCTTGAACTCTATCAGTCTTTGAGGTTTGCAGGAAAAGAAGTGTCAGACTTGAGAAAGAGGTGTTAAAAGCTGTCGATGTTTGATAAAATAATAAAATATAAACTCTGGAGCGGCATGCGCTGTATCGGGCTGTTGATAATAATCATCGCGCTGTTATTCTGTCAGGCTGCAAAGCCTGTCTGCGCGCAGATGGAAATATCTCCACCCATGGGTCGGGATAGACCGGATATACGGATTGCAGAAATTGAAAAGCATATACATGATTTGATAAATCGGGAAAGGGAAAAGAACGGCCTTTCTTCACTGGCTTTTAACAAATCACTGAAAGAGATTGCCCGAAGGCATAGCGAAGACATGGCCGGGAGAAATTATTTCAGCCATTATTCGCCGGAGGGGCATGGCTTTTCAGACAGGTACAAACAGGTGGGATATGTCTGTAAAATATCAGGTAAGGGAATGAGCTATTTCACCGGCGCGGAAAATATTTATCAGAATAATCTTTACAACAGAGTCAGGATTGTGAACGGGATCAAATACTATGACTGGAATTTACCGGAGACCATAGCAGAAACAACAGTAGAAGGGTGGATGAACAGTCCCGAGCACCGGAAAAACATCTTAATGCCGCACTGGCAGGGGGAAGGGATTGGAGTGGCTATCTCTTCTGACGGAAAGATATTCATAACTCAGAATTTCTGCTGAATTTTTTTTAACGCATACCTGCTACAAATTCCATCTAAACTGCCACATTTTAATCTTCGCCGCCCCATCATGCGGGATGGGCCGGTAAATAACCCCCGGCGCTTTTCTGTATGGCGTTGCTTAATCTTACAAATTCTTCAACGGTAAGAGTTTCAGCGCGACGCACAGGATCAATTCCGGAGCTGTTTAATGCCGAAACCGCAGCCTGTGCGTCGATTCCAAGCTCGCTTCCCGAAAGGGAATTTTTGAGGGTTTTGCGCCTTTTCCCGAAAGCGGCTTTGATTACTCTGAAAAAAAACTTTTCGTCATCAGCCGGAAAATCCGGACTATCCTTGAATCTTATTTCAATGATCTGAGAATCTATCTTAGGCTTCGGGAAAAAGAGAGATGCTTTTACGTCGGCGATTTTACTTATATCGGCGCAATACTGAAGCATGACTGAAATCCTGCCGTAATCTTTGCCGCCAGGTTTTGCGCAGATCCTTTCCGAAAGTTCCTTCTGAAACATCAATATGGCTCGGCTCACGAAAAGCCTTTGAGTAATTAGCTTTATCAGAATCTGGGAGGATATGTTGTACGGGAGGTTTCCCATGACGATTATTTTCCGCCCGTGCCTTGCCGAGATGCTTTCAATATCTGCGTCCAGAATGTTTTCATTAACTATACGGACGTTATCGATATTTTGTGCAAGAAGCTCGCTTTGGAGGGGCGGGATAAGGTTCTTATCCTTTTCAATCGCATATACCGTATCAGCAGCCATGGCGATTGGAACCGTCAGGGCTCCAAGTCCGGGTCCTATCTCAAGAACGATATCCTCTTTGATTATGCCGGAACGGGAGACGATCATTTCCGCAGTGGAAGGGTCGGAGAGAAAATTCTGGCCGAACTGTTTTTTAGGAGAAAGATTGTATGCTGAAAGGAGAGTTCTCGGAGATGTCATGAAACAGGCTTTTCCTGATTGGCTTTCAAGAGCCTTCTTCTTGAGCGTAATTTTTTTACCATGCGCCGGGTTATTAAATATGTGGCGGCTGCGGGGAGGATTCCAATGATTATCCCGCCCATTAACAATGCAAGAGTTGCGTTAATACCCAGTTTTGCCAATTCTGTAAATGTTGTGTGCTTAATGTCAAAAGGGATTGAGGTGCCCAGGATCAGGGCACCGGTTTTATAACTCCCCAGATAAATGAAAGGCATGGTAAGAGGATTTCCGATCCAGACGCCTATTGCTGCTGCCGCCTTGCTTGCCCGCAGGATATAAGCCAGAGCTAATGCAAGGATTGTATGAAAAGGAAAAGTCGGGGTTATTCCTATAAAAATACCGATGGACATCCCTGTTGCTATATAGTTAGGATCTCCTTTGAGCTTTTTTACGTTTTCAATAAATTGGGCTCTTTTTTGCTTAAAATTCATCTGTATTAATTGCTTTTTCCATAAAAAACTTGCATGATAATATCCACTTATTTAATATGGCGTTTATATCATAAGCTATATCACATACAAGATTATTATTTGACAGTAAAATTTCTTGGATCATCTTCAAAATAGTCGGTGATTATATCAGGATTCCAGGGGTCAAGGGTTCAGGGATTCCAGTGAAAGGAAAAATGAAAGAAGAGCCAATATCATTATCAGGGAGGAGGAAATGGTCAGGAAAAAAGGGAAATCGATAAGCTTTGATGCAATGGTCAAATTTTTTATGATGAACTATGATATTCCATCCAGAAAAGATATTCAAAAAATTTTGATCCGTCTGGATAACCTCGAGACTTTAATCAGAAATTCAGGTTCCTTTCAAAAAAGAGGCCGTTTTGTCGCCGGTGAAGGAACAAGCAGGAACAGCAGATCCGTCAAGACGGCTTTTGAAGTTGTTTATGATGTAGTCAAAAGCTTTGAGCATGGAGCAGATTTTGCTGAAATTCAAACCAAAACCGGTTTTGGTGAAAAGAAAATCCGGAACATCATTTTCAGGCTTAACAAATACGGCAGAATAAAAAGGAAAAACAGAGG
>JBFYVZ010000265.1:0-14891 GCA_041298995.1 Desulfobacteraceae bacterium | reverse complement strand
AAAGCTCTCGGCAAAGGAGATGGATAAACAGGCGGGAGAGGGCATAACCCTGGGGAAAAAGATATCCTGTTAAGGTATTCTAACGGTACTGGTGAAAGTCGATATTATATTTTTTTGCTTTATAGTTGAACTTTCTGATGGTTGTTTTCATGATTTTTGCCGCCTGGGCGCTGTTTCCCCTCGTATTTTTCAGAGCATCAATAATTTTTTCCTTTTCAAGGGTTGCAACCGCATCATCAAGTGAAAGAGATGGCATTGTCCCTGATTCATAACCTGTCTGCAGGGTCGGCGGAAGATGGTAGCTGTGAATAACTCCTTCTTCACACAATAAAACAGCCCGTTCAATACAGTTTTCAAGCTCCCGTACATTCCCGGGCCAATGGTAAGCCATCATCATGTCTATGGAAGGAGTTGAAAATCGCTTTATATCCTTGTCGTTTTCATGCGCGTATTTTTCCAGAAAGTAATCTGCAAGAAGCAGGATGTCCGTTTTTCTTTCCCTCAGAGGCGGCATATAAATTGGAAAAACATTCAGGCGATAATAGAGATCTCCCCTGAAGGTGCCTTCTTCAACGGCCTGCTCAAGATTTTTGTTAGTCGCAGTTATAATGCGCACATCAGTTTTTATTGTTTTCTGACCTCCGATCCGGTCAAATTCCTTTTCCTGGAGAACACGCAGAAGATTAACCTGAACGTCGAGATTTACGGAGCCTATTTCGTCGAGGAAAAGAGTCCCTTTATTGGCAAGCTCAAATTTCCCGAGTTTCAGTTTAATGGCGCCCGTAAAAGATCCTTTTTCATGCCCGAAGAGCTCGCTTTCGATGAGATTTGAGGGAAGAGATGCGCAGTTTACTTTAATAAATGGTCCCTTGGCTCTGTTGCTGTTGTAATGTATGGAATTTGCAACGAGTTCTTTGCCTGTTCCGCTTTCACCTCTTATGAGAACAGTTGCGTTACTTTTCGAGACCTGAGAAATCATCTGATATACTTCACGCATCCTGCTGCTGTTCCCAATAATATTTGTTACGCTGTATCTGTGCTCAAGCTCGCTTCTTAATCTTCTGTTTTCATTTTTTAACTGTTCCTTCTCGAGGCTGATGTTTTCCAGATTTATGACATGTCTTGCTATCATTGTTGCAATTACGGAAAGCAGTTTTTTCCCTTCTCTAAGGGGATAATTAGGATCATAAGGCCTGTCTACGCTTAGAGCGCCGATTACATGATCTCCTTTTTTCACAGGAACACAAATAAAGGAGAGCTCCTGTTTATTCGAAGCTTTCCGGGAAGCTGTCCGGTTGAGAAAAAGAGGTTCCTGGCTGATTTTAGCGATAGCAACATCTTTGCCTGTCTGAATAACGCGTCCCGTAATTCCTTCTCCCAGTTTATATTTCACGTTTTCGACTATATTTCGCGAGATTCCATGTGCCACCTCTATATGAATTTCATTACGCAACGGGTTCAGAATTGTTATCGTTCCACGAACCATATTCAGAGAACTGGACAGTATATCAAGGACCTTATAGAGAGATTTCTTAAGATCAAGGTGCTCGTTCAAGGCATTGCTGATTTCGTAAAGCAGGGTAATATCTTCTATTGTTTTCATTGGATATCAATCAAATTTTACAGGGTTTAAATTCTTTCCATTTATGATATAATCCGGCAGACTTTTTATAAGTCCATAAGTCTTCATAAAAAGCTATTTTTTCACACGAAGGCACCAAGGCACGAAGAAAGATCTATTAAAAACATTCAGGTTTTTCTTTGTGTCCCCCGAGGTCTTTGGGTCTTTGTGTCAGAATGATTTTTTACTAAGCCGACAGTCTTAACTTGTACGATAATACAAAATTGTAATAAATAGCAAGCTTTCTTGTAAGGAAAAAAAGATCAATGATTCTTCATGTTGATATGGATGCGTTTTTTGCATCCGTGGAACAGCTTGATAATAATGATCTGAAAGGCAGGTGCGTTATAGTTGGCGGGCTGTCCGGGCGTGGTGTTGTTTCTGCGGCAAGTTATGAAGCAAGAAAGTTCGGGATTCATTCGGCAATGCCCATGTATCTGGCAAGGCAAAAATGCCCTGACGGTGTCTTTCTTCACCCGCGAATGGGAAGATATTCCGAAATTTCAGAAAAGATAATGGCTTTATTGGAAGAGTTTTCCCCGCTTGTTGAACCTGTCTCCATTGATGAAGCTTACATGGATATATCCGGGTGTGAGAGACTGCATGGTGATCCTGAAACAATCGGTACAGCCATTAAAAAAAAGATAAGAGATACCGTCTGCCTTGGCTGTTCCATTGGTATTGCGCCTAACAAGTTCCTTGCCAAAATAGCTTCCGACATTAATAAGCCTGATGGTTTAACCATAATAATGCCTGAACAGGCTTTACTGTTTGCGGAATCTCTTCCAATCGGGAAAGTCCCAGGAGTAGGAAAGGCGACATTTAAAGAGTTTGAAAAAACAGGCATTAAATTGCTTGGTGATGTCAAGAAATATTCCGCTGAGATGCTTATAAAAAGATTTGGAAAATATGGGTACAGGCTCCTTGAGCTTTCGACCGGCTCTGATAATTCCCCTGTTGTACCTTTCAGCCGCAGCAAATCCATAAGCTGCGAAACAACTCTTGAAAAAAATACGCGCGACAAAATATTTCTGAATAAGTATCTTCTCTCACATGCTGAAGATATCGGGAAGCAGCTCAGGGGCAAGAAATTAATGGCAAAGACCGTTGTGCTTAAAATAAAAGATGCCGATTTCAGACAGTCCACCCGGAGCATTACTGTTAAATCACCCACACACTCTTCGCGGGCCATATATAAAGAAGCAGCAGCGCTTCTTAATTCTTATGAACTTAATAAAGAGGTAAGATTAATAGGCGTAGGAGTGAGCGGGCTTATTCCCGCTTCCGTTCCTTTACAGATAAACATGTTTGATGAAGAGAAAAAGAAGAACGGCAAGTGGGAAAAAGTGGACAGGACCCTTGACGAAATCGTGAAAAAATTTGGAAAGAATGCGATAGGAAAGGCCGTAAGATGATACTATTTTTCAGGACGGAATTGTATCGTTAAATGCGGGAATCGATCCAGCTTTCAAGATCATCTATAGCCGGCTTTCTTGCTTCTTCTTTCTCGTTGAAAATTTCATGGTAGAGTCCTTCATAAACATGAAGGGTTTTGTCTTTTGAAGAGAGTCTTTCAAAAAAAGATTTCGAAGCTGCCGCATTAACAAGATGATCATCTCCGGCTATTTGCATCAGGAAAGGCACTTTAATTTCCGATATCTGATTGTTGGCATTTTCCATTGCCGATAAAAATTCGGTGAACCAGCGGGCGGTAACGCGATTATGGACAAGAGGGTCATTCCTGTAAGCTGCTACAACTTGTTCATCATGACTGAGCTTTGAGGCATCCAGCTCATTGTTCAAGCTCAAACCCGGCCATAAGGATGACATTGCTTTTCCCAGAAAAGCTTTTATGGCCGGAACTTTTACAACCACTCCGAGAGAAGGTGATGAAATAATCAGTCCGTCAATTGTCTCCTGCCGGCGGATTGCATAATTTATTGCGATAAGTCCGCCCAAGCTGTGCCCAAGCAGAAAGCATTTCATACCGGGCTTTTTTTCTTTTACAACCTCTTCGAATGTTGAATAAAGGTCTTCAAGATAGTCGTCGAAAGAAAGGACATGGCCGCGTTTTCCGTCACTTTTTCCATGTCCGCGGAAATCCGATGCAAAAATGCTTATGCCTTTCGGAACAAGCCGGTTAATTACATTCAAATATCGTCCGGAATGTTCCCCGAGCCCGTGGGATATGACCATTCTTGCTTTTTCAGGACTGGCTTTATAATGGCGGTAAAAAATATTCAGACCATCGTGTCTGCAATATCCTTCTGAATATTCGGTCAAATTTTCCACGGCTTCTCCTTATGATGCATCTTTATAACTTCCATTTTAAACCACTTATGAAAAACTTTAACAAGGCGGGAGAAGATTGTCAATTATGACTTCTTTATGGCTTCTTAAGGAGCTGTATTTTTTATGTGTCTTAAAAAATAATCAATATGAGACATCGCATCAATTTTTCCTTTCAATTTTTCCTTTCTTGACACTCTGATGCCTTTTTAATATATCTATTTTAAATGCAAATTCATTTATATTGTAATTTGGTATTGTTATAGGTTGTTATAATGCACATATCCGCTTTAATAAACCCGCTCACCGCTCTTGGGAGGGAGACAATTTTTATAATAAAGGAAATGGGACGCATCGCCGTTTTCTTCTTCAGGAGTTTTGCGTTAATATTTTACCGTCCTTTCCAGATCAATAAAATAATGCAGCAGATTTATTTCATCGGGGCAAAATCGGTTTTTGTCATATGTCTTACAGGGGCCTTTACCGGAATGGTGCTCGGACTTCAGGGCTACTATACACTCGTAAAATTTGGTTCAACCGGATATTTAGGAGCCGCTGTTGCTCTTTCCCTGATAAGGGAACTTGGCCCGGTACTGGCGGCCATTATGGTGACGGGAAGAGCCGGTTCGGCTATGGCTGCTGAAGTAGGCATAATGAGGATTTCGGAAGAGATTGACGCTCTTGAGACAATGGATATCAATCCCATCCGTTTTCTTGTCAGTCCCAAACTGGCTGCCGCCTTAATCAGCATGCCTCTTCTTACCGCTCTTTTTGACGTGGTCGGTATTCTGGGAGGGTATCTTACCGGCTCCATTCTGCTCGGGATAAGCCCGGGCGCGTATTTTACCCGTATTGAAACGAGCGTGGTGCTGGAGGATGTGACAGGAGGTTTTATAAAGTCGGTTGTATTTGCGGCTGTTATTGTAACGATATGCTGTTTCCAGGGCTATTTTACACACACAAGGACCGATGGTTTCGGCGCAAAAGGTGTCAGCATTTCAACGACTTCGGCTGTAGTTATTTCATGCGTTCTGATTCTTGTAACAGATTATGTTTTAACGTCATTCTTGCTGTAAATAAAACTTATGAGAGAACCTCTGATTCAATTTAAGAATGTTTATAAGAGCTTTGGTGAAAACCATGTTCTAAACGGCACCGACCTCAGTATATATAAAGGCGAAATAACAACGATAATTGGAAAAAGCGGGGGAGGGAAAAGCGTACTTCTCAAGCATATCATCGGACTCCTTGAACAGGATTCGGGTGCAATCCTTTTTGAAGGTCGCCCTGTTTCAGACATGAACAAGGCCGAGAGAAAAGCCCTCAAAAGAAAATGCAGTTACATGTTTCAGGGAACAGCCCTTTTCGACTCTTTGACTATATATGAAAATATTGCGCTTCCGCTCAAGGAAACAACTTCTTTATCCGATTCGGAGATAAACAGGCGGGTTAGAGACAAAATGGAACAGCTCGATCTGCATGAGATAGACGAAAAGTACCCTTCACAGCTTTCGGGAGGGATGAAAAAAAGAGTCGCCCTTGCAAGAGCGCTAATCACTGATCCTGAGATAGTCCTCTTCGATGAGCCGACAACAGGGCTTGATCCTATCCGAAAAAAAGCTGTCCACAGGATGATATCTGATTATCAGGATAAGTTCGGCTTTACAGGAGTTGTTATCAGCCATGATATACCCGATATTTTTAATATTTCGCAGCGGGTTGCCATGTTAAACGATGGCCGCGTACTTTTTGAAGGAAGCCATGATGAACTGGCCATGGCCTCAGATCCTGCCATAAAAGAGTTTATACAGGGCATGGAAAACCGTAGTGAAAAGATAGATTGTATTCCTTCGGTTGGCGAAAAAGGCAAACCGGCGGGAGCACGCGCATATGCGATGCCTGGACAAACTGGATTTTCTATTATTCTCCTCCACCTGGACAATTTGAACGAGATAGCACTGAGTCAGGGAACGGGCGCCTCAAAAGCAATCTTAAACAGTTTTGTATCAAAGGCACATGATTGTACAAGAGGCACCGACAGCTGTTTCTTTTACGGGCAGGATGGCATACTCATCATTCTTCCCGGTTTAGACATGGACAAAACAGAAATAATGTGTGACAGGCTGATATCAATGATTAATTTAAGTGATATTCTGGAGAAAGCACCCAAATCCGATTTTTACTTGTTTGCAAGAGCTTCATTTGCTGAGGCTGGTTCCGGCAACCGTCCTGAAGAAATTATTTCCGGTTCGAAGTTTAAGCAAAGCAAAAAATATAAACTCAGTTTTTTAAAATGAGTTGGAGGTAATGTGAAAAAAACATCAATAGAAATATCCGTCGGAATATTTGTTCTGCTCGGGCTCATTTGTGTCGGTTACCTTACCATAAAGCTGGGGAAGATGGAGCTGGTCGGCGACAATAATTATCCGGTTTATGCCAAATTCCAGTCTGTTTCAGGTCTGAAAAAAGGCTCTCATGTCGAGATTGCCGGGGTTAAGATAGGCACAATTGATTCAATTTCCCTGGACAAGGATAACAAGGCTATCGTCAAAATGAAAATAGAAAAAGGGCTTGTCTTAACGGATGATGTTATCGCGTCGGTTAAGACTGCCGGAATAATCGGAGACAAATTTATAAAGATTTCTCCGGGCGGTTCTGATATATTACTCAAGCCCGGTGAGATGATAACCGAGACCGAGTCCGCACTTGATCTTGAAGAGCTGGTAAGTAAGTTCGTTTTTGGCGGGGTATGAACCGGATATAAAGAAAAGGTTATGAATAAGAGGAGAAATCCGTGAAAAAAATGGCGGTAATTTTTTTGTGCGTGTTTTTTGCTTCGGTCTCTTTTTCTTCTGATAAAGGACCTATGGATGCGCTTAAAGGCCCGATTGACGAGGGAATCAGCCTCTTAAGAGATCCCAAGTATAAAAATCCCGCTCTCAAAAATGCTCAGCGCGATAAAATATGGGAAATAGCAGGGAAAGCTTTTGATTTTACTGAGCTTTCGGCACGAGCCCTTGCGGCCAACTGGAAGAGCTTCTCTCCAGAGCAGAGAAAAATATTCAGCAAAGTTTTTTCCGAAATTCTCGGTAATACTTATTATGACAAGGTTCGGGGAGAATTCAGAGATGAAAAGGTAGTTTACATCAGCCAGGAGATGGTTTCAGATACCAAGGCTATTGTAAAGACTAAGATTATAAGAGAAAAAAGCGAAATTCCGGTTGATTACAGCATGAGGCTGAAGGATAACAACTGGAAGGTCTATGATGTACAGGTTGAAGGTATCAGTCTGGTGCAGAATTACAGGTCCCAGTTCAATGAAATTCTCTCAAAGGAATCCCCCGACGAACTCATCAGGCGACTTGAAAAAAAACTTGCGGAACAGAAAAAAGTGGAGATCAAATAAATTGCGCATATATGATAATGTTATATTTATGAATAGATTCAAGGCCGCCATCATTTTTTATATTGCGTTTGTTGCAGTTATGTCGGATCCACCAGCATATAGCTCCCAGGATGTTCTTTTGCCGGAATATGGCTCGGAATCAATTATGGAGACCGGGAAAGAGCCTTTCCCGGAGATCTTGATTACTGCCGGGTCGGATTATTCAGATCAGGAGTATCTGGACGACGACCCTGATTTTTTAAAAGAAGAAGCCGGTGAAGAAATCATCAGGATTGCAGATCCTCTTTATTATTGGAACAAGGGTATGTTTCATTTCAACGACAAGCTCTATTTCTGGTTTCTGAAACCTGTTGCAACTGCATACAGAACTGTAATACCGAGGATGGTAAGGACCGGCGTTCATAATTTTTTCGATAACCTGGGAATGCCGGTCCGTTTTGTAAACTGCTTGCTTCAGGGTAAATTTGAAACTGCGAGCAATGAATTTGCCCGATTTATCGTAAACAGCACTGAAGGTATCCTGGGTTTTGATGATCCTGCAAAAAATTATCCCGAACTAAAGAATGGCGAAGAAGACCTGGGTCAGACCTTTGCAACATACGGTATAGGAAATGGCATTTATATTGTATGGCCTTTTCTCGGACCTTCCACTCTCAGGGACACTTTCGGCATGGCGGGTGACCGGTTTTTAAAGCCGGTTTCATATATTGAGCCTTTTGAGGTGTCGCTGGGGGTAACCGGATTAAGGATTATAAATGAAACATCTTTTAAGATAGGCGATTATGAAACTTTCAAAAAAGCGGCCTTGGAGCCCTATGAGGGTTTGCGGAATGCCTATATTCAGAACCGGCAGAAGAAAGTAAGAGAATAAATTTAACGGGAGATATTGCTCATCTGTTCAAGTGCAAGCATAAGTGCCTGCGTGCCCGATTTCCCGCCGCCATGAGCCAGAACCGACATGTATAACTGGTTCGCAAGAGCAAGGCCCGGAAGAACAAGCTCCATCCGTTTAGCCTCATCAAGGGCTATGCCCATGTCCTTAATAAAATGCTCGACGAAAAAGCCGGGATTAAAGTCTCTGTTTAAAATCCGCGGTGCGTAATTATCAAGCGCCCAGCATGCCGCGGCGCCTCCTGATATGCTCGACAGCATGGTCTTCATATCGAGCCCGGCCTTGTATCCGTATATGAGGCTTTCACATACACCTATCATAGTGCCTGCTATTACGATCTGGTTGCACATTTTCGCGTGCTGCCCTGAACCCGCAGGTCCCTGATGTACTATTTTTTTCCCCATTACTTCCAGAAGCGGTTTCATTTTTTCAACAATCTCCAGGTCACCGCCAATCATGATGGAGAGATTCCCTGAGCGGGCGCCAACGTCACCGCCTGATACGGGTGCATCAACAGCATGAGCCCCTTTTTCTTTCGCATGGAGATATATCTGTTTTGCAAGGCTCGGGCTTGTCGTAGTCATATCGACAATGAAAGAGCCTTTTTTGATGCCGGAAAATATTCCCTCTTTTCCCATGTAAACTTCTTCAACATCTTTCGGGAACCCAAGCATTGTAAAAACAACATCCGAGGCTTTTGCCACTTCAGAAGGTGATGAAACCCACTTTGCCCCCTTGTTTATTAGAGAATCTGCTTTGTCCCGTGATCTGTTATACAAAGTCATTGCAAAACCTTTATCAATTATATGGCCGCACATCGATCGTCCCATGACGCCGGTTCCTATCCATCCGATATTTATAAATTCTTTTTTGATATCAACCATTTAATGCCTCGCTTTTTTAACTGGATTAATTACATGTCAGCAGGATAAAACAGACTGCAGTCTCTTATCATTTTTCGGGAAATTTGTAAAAACCTTTTTTACGGGGTTATTAACTTCAGATGGACTCGTAAAAAGTCATATGCGAACGGATTTGAGATTTTTGGGAGATAGGTTTTTAAGAAACTAAACGTTAAAAATCACAAGCTGTTTAAGGGTGTTAGCCCGAATTCTTGTGATTTAGCGAAGTGACTTAAAAATCCCCAAAAAGCTCATTAAGTGAGCATATTTCGACTTTTTATGAGTTCATTAACTTCATATGTGGTTTCATAAAAAAATCTGATATCTGAATGTTATCAAATCTCATATTGACATAAAATAAAAAAAGTTCCATAAGTTATACATAAATTAAATATTCCGGGTAGAAAGACAGACCGTATTTTCAATTTATAACGTCCAGTTTTGTCTTGACAATAAATATTATAAGATTATTATTCCAACTTTTTAAATTGTAGAAAAACTGATTTTTCAGGAGGAAAAAAATGTACGCTATAGTTAATTCCGGCGGAAAGCAATATAAGGTTGAACAAGGTGAAACCTTTAGAATTGAAAAAATACCCGGTGATGTCGGTACAACTGTTTCATTTGACAAGGTTCTGATGTTTTCGGATGGCGAAACAGTTAAAGTCGGCAATCCTTTTGTCGAGAATGCAGCTGTCCTTGCCAGTATCGTGGAGCAGGACAAGGCAAAAAAAATTCTGGTTTTCAAATTCAAAAGACGCAAAGGTTATCGCCGTAAAAACGGTCACCGGCAGGCTTATACGGCAATTAAAATTGACAGCATAAAAGCATAACTTGTTTTTTTACAGGAGTTTATAAATGGCACACAAGAAGGCAGGCGGCAGTTCAAGGAACGGCCGTGACAGTAATGGACAAAGACGTGGCGTGAAATGTTTCGGCGGCGAAAAAGTCAGAGCCGGCAGCATACTGGTCCGTCAGGTTGGAACAAGAATACATCCGGGCAACAATGTCGGTTTGGGAAAAGATTTCACATTGTTTGCCAAGATTGACGGAGTAGTTGCCTATGAAGATTTCGGACGTTCGCGTAAAAAAGCCAGCGTATATGCAGAGTGAAATTTATAGATGAAGCAATTATTACTGTCCAGTCCGGTAACGGGGGAAGAGGCTGTGTAAGTCTCAGAAGAGAAAAGTTTATTCCGCGCGGAGGACCGGACGGTGGCGATGGCGGCAAGGGCGGTGATGTTATCTTCAGGACAGCATCACAAAAACGGACCCTTTACGATTTCCGGTATAAAAAGCATTTCATTGCTGAAAAAGGCGGAGACGGAGCAGGAAGATTAAAAACCGGAAAAAAAGGGAAAGACCTGATCATTGAAATCCCTCCCGGTACGATAATAAGCGATATCAACACAGGCAGCATATTGAAAGATATGGTTGAACCTGATGAGTCCTTTGTAATTGCCAGGGGGGGAAGAGGCGGTCAGGGGAATAAGAAATTTGCCACATCAACACACCGAACTCCCCGTTTTGCACAACCGGGCGAGGAAGGCCAGATCTTAAATCTGAAAATTGAGCTCAAGCTTATTGCAGATGTCGGAATTGTCGGACTTCCAAATGCCGGCAAATCTACGCTTATCAGCGTTATTTCTTCAGCACATCCCAAAATAGCAGATTATCCGTTTACTACCCTCACTCCCATGCTGGGTGTAGTAAAAACCGCCGGGGGAGAACCCTTTGTTGTTGCTGATATCCCGGGACTGATTGAAGGCGCCCATAAAGGCGCAGGCCTTGGAACAACATTTCTGAAACATATTGAACGAACACTGATGCTTGTCCATCTTATTGATGCGTCGGCCATAAATCCAGACTCGCCCCTTTCCGAATATAATACCATAAACAGAGAGCTTGCTTTGTACAGCAAAAGCCTTGCCGACAAAACCCGTTTGGTGGTATTGAATAAAATGGATATAACCGGTTCAAAGGAAGCGGAAGACATTTTTATAAAAGAAGCCGGAAACATAGAAGTTTTGTCAATATCAGCCGCAACGGGTGAAGGTGTAAACAAACTGAAACAGAAAATGGCCTCATTATTGGATAAAATCAATAAAGATGAAAAATGATGAAAGATGACGGCAAATCGATTGCTTCTTCAAAGAGAGTTGTTGTCAAAATAGGGAGCAATGTTTTAACCGAAGATCATGGGCTTAATTTAAAGGTCATGGGCTCAATAAGCAGGCAGATAAGCCTTCTGATGGACAAGGGAACGGAGGTTATTCTAGTCTCTTCGGGCGCCATGGCTTCAGGATTAAGGAAAATAGGTCTTCGGGAAAAACCTGATGAGATTCCAAAAAGGCAGGCCGTTTCCGCGGTCGGACAGGCCGGGCTTATAATGGAATATGAAAAAGCCTTCGAAAAATTCGATAAAAAAGTAGCCCAGATACTTCTTACAAGCGAAGATCTGTCAAACAGAAAAAGATATCTTAACGCGAGAAACACAATTTACACCCTTTTGTCATGGAAGATTGTTCCGATTATAAATGAAAATGACACTGTCGCGGTTGAAGAGATTAAATTCGGCGACAATGACAATCTTGCGGCAATGATAGCTATCCTCATGGATGCCGATGTTCTTGTGACTCTTACTGATATGGAAGGGCTTTATACGAAAGACCCCCGCGACAACCCCGACGCCGAACTTATTCCTGTCGTTAATACGATAAAAAAGAGCATTGAAAAGATGGCAGGCAGTATCCCGGGAAATCTCGGGACCGGAGGAATGCTGACAAAAATCATGGCGGCAAAAAAAGTCACAGCAGCGGGAATTCCGATGATTATAGCAAAAGGCGAAAAGCACGCCATTCTTACAAAGCTTTTTGAAGGCGAAAAGCACGGTACTTTTTTCGTTCCAGGAAAGGAAAGACTCTCAAGGAAGAAATGCTGGATAGCTTTTTCTCTGAAGCCGCAGGGAACTATTATAATTGACGACGGCGCCGTTAACGCGATTGTTGAAAAAGGCAAAAGTCTGCTTCCCGGAGGCATTATAAGAGTAAAAGGAGCGTTTGGGGAAGGATCTCCCGTTGAATTCAGCAACGCGGACGATGAAGTGATTGGAGTCGGTCTTGTAAATTACAGCGCTTCTGATATAAAGAAGATCATGGGACTAAAGACGAGCCGGATAAAAGAGAAGCTTGGACATAAGCCCTATGATGAAGTCATTCACAGAGATAATCTTGCGTTAACAGGCGAATGCGATTAATTGGAAACTTACATGTGTCCATATTTGGTTTCAGGATGCACGGTAATTAAAGTGATAGAAAAATAATTTGGAAGTCGCTGAAAAGAGGGAGTAACAGATGTCTGTTGAATCAACGATAGCAGAAATAGCCAAATCGGCAAGGAGCGCTTCAAGATCCGTGGCAAAATGCCCCACGGCAAAGAAGAATGAGGTTCTTTTAAAAATCGCCGATGAAATAATCAACCAGGCAAAACATATAAAGAAAGAGAATAAGACGGACCTTTCCGGCGCGAAAAAGGCCGGACTTTCCAGCGCCTTTATTGACAGGCTTACTATAAGTGATTCAACAATCAAATCGATGTCGGACGGTCTTAAAGAGGTGGCGGCACTTGAGGATCCTGTCGGTTCGATATCCAGAACGTGGATACGGCCGAACGGGCTCCAGATATCGCGTATGCGTATTCCTCTGGGGGTTATAGGAATTATCTATGAATCGAGGCCAAATGTAACCGTTGATGCTGCCGGCCTTTGCCTCAAGGCAGGAAACGCCGTTATATTGCGCGGAGGTTCGGAATCTTTTTGCTCAAACCAGGCATTGGCAGGTATCATTAAAGACGCCTTGAGGGAATCGGGACTGCCGGAAGAGGCTGTTCAGACCGTGCCTGTAAGAGAGAGACTTGCCGTAAATGCCCTCTTAAGCCAGGAAGAGAATATAGATCTGATCATTCCCCGCGGGGGGGAGGGGCTTATACGTTTTGTGGTTGAAAATTCTAGAATACCTGTTTTAAAGCATTACAAGGGAGTGTGCCACATTTATGTTGATGACAGCGCTGATCTCGGCATGGCCGGAAATATATGTTTTAATGCCAAGGTTCAGCGTCCCGGCGTCTGTAATGCCATGGAGACTATGCTTGTCCATAAAGGGATCGCAGGGCGTTTTCTCCCCGGAATTTCAAAAGAGTTCGCCGATGCTGGAGTTGAGATCAGGGGATGTCCCAAAACATGCAGGATTCTTCCTATTGCTGTTAAAGCAACTGAAGAGGACTGGCCTGCTGAATTCCTGGATCTTGTTGTTGCAGTGAGGGTAGTGGACGATATGGATCAGGCAATAGGCCATATTGCAAAATACGGATCAAACCATACCGAGTCGATCGTTACAAGCGATTACAGCAGGGCAAGGCGTTTCCTCCGAGAAGTCGATTCCTCTGTCGTTCTTGTGAATGCTTCGACGCGTTTTAATGATGGAGGACAGCTTGGATTGGGGGCTGAAATAGGAATAAGCACTTCCAAGCTGCATGCTTTCGGGCCGATGGGTCTGGAAGAGCTCACTACAACAAAATTCATAGTATTCGGAGATGGTCAGGTCAGAGAGTGATTGAGGCTTTATTTGAAAAAAACAGGACTGTTGGGGGGAACATTTAATCCGGTTCATTTCGGACACCTCAGATCTGCGGTTGAAGTGCAGGTTGGGTTTGCCTTGGACAGCGTGTGCTTTATTCCATCTGCAATTCCTCCGCACAAGGATTCATCCTGTGTTGCAGACGCCATGGATCGTCTTGAAATGATCAGGATGGCAATTTCAGATTATTCAACATTGACAGTTTCGGATGTTGAACTCAAAAGGTCAGGTCCTTCATATACAATAGACACTGTAAAATATTTTAAATCATCTCAAACCGATCAAACCGACTTCTATCTTATAGTAGGTCTTGACGCATTCCTCGAAATAGATACATGGAAATCATTCAGGGAGCTTTTTGGCCTTGTACCCTTTATTGTAATGTCAAGACCGGGTATGAATTACACTGATTCTACGGAGAAGCTGATGAATCTCGGCGATTTTCTCAATGCGAAAATATCACCGGGGTACTATTTTTCAAAGCAGGATTCCTGTTATATGCATGAAGTTAATAAGCCTGTATATATATTTGAGGTGAGCCGGATGGATATTTCATCTACAAGAATCCGCGGGATGGCACAAAAAGGAGAGCCCATTTGCTTTCTTGTACCGGCGAATGTCGAACTCTTTATTAAAAGCAAGGGATTATACAGATGACTTTAAAGAAATCCAATCAGGCGATGCAGGACTTAGATCAGCGAATTGATCTTTATGTTAAAGCGGTTTTGGAGAAAAAAGCCGCCAATATTGTAGTGCTTGACGTAA
Organism: Desulfobacteraceae bacterium; assembly: GCA_041298995.1. GTDB lineage: Bacteria > Desulfobacterota > Desulfobacteria > Desulfobacterales > RPRI01 > RPRI01. The sequence continues at coordinate 382 of JBFYVZ010000265.1, read as the reverse complement.
GGGGACTTACTTCCGTTGCTGATATGTTTATAATATGCAGCGCTCTTTCCAATCGCCAGGCTGCCGCAATTGCCGATCATGTTGAACGTTATTTGAAAAAGGCAGGTGTAAAGCCGCTCTGTGTAGAGGGAAAAAATGAAGGGTTATGGATTCTGCTCGACTATGGCGAAGTTATAATTCATATTTTTTATGACACCGTCAGAAAATTTTATGATCTTGAAGGACTCTGGTCGGATTCAAAACGCATAACTACCAGGAGTATGATGGAAAAAGCAAAGAAGGCGGGAGCACTTGAAATATATGTCGAATAAACAGAAATTATGCATTCTTATAATACTTGATGGATGGGGAATAAGCAGTTCAAGTAAAGGAAATGCGATAG
>JBFYVZ010000236.1:0-14869 GCA_041298995.1 Desulfobacteraceae bacterium | reverse complement strand
CTTTGCCATCCGGTTTTTGCCTTTTTGCGAAGGAATCAAAATTGATGGTTTTGTGTTCTTCGTGGTGAAAAATATCCCGTTTTGTGACTTTTTACGTAGCCGTAGGAATTAAGATGAAGTTCAGAAGAATCATAAGCATAATCATTAAGGAATATACGCACATTTTCAGGGACTGGCGATCTCTTCTTATTATTATCCTTATGCCTGTTCTCATGATAATTCTTTACGGTTATGCCATCACGCTCGACATGAAAAACCTGACCTTTGCCGTAATTGATGATGCTAAAACTCCGGAAAGCAGGGAACTCATACGAGGTTTTACTGAAAACCGGTTTTTTATCCTCAAATACACGGATATAAAGCGCAATGAGATAGAATCATTGTTCAAAAAACGCGATATTCAGATGGCGCTCGTTATCCCGGGAGATTTTTCGGAAAGTCTTGTTTCAAAACGCATTACAAAAGTTCAGCTTATCGTTGATGCTGCCGATTCGAACGTCGGGACATTCATAAACAATTACAGCAACAGGGTCGCTCAGTTATTTAATGAGAAACTGAACCACCGGTCTCCTGGAATACTAGGCCTTGAACCCAGGATTCTTTATAATCCCGATATGAAGAGCGCAAATTTTTTCGTGCCGGGGCTTGTCGCGCTCATACTGCTTCTTATATGCTCTCTTCTGACATCTATTACCATAACCCGCGAGAAGGAAACCGGAACACTTGAACAGATTCTTGTATCGCCTGTTCACCCTATAGAAATCGTTGTAGGAAAAGTTATTCCTTACATCACTCTTGGTTTCTTCAACGGAGTAATCATTATTGTTTTTGCACAACTCCTGTTCAAAGTACCCATCAACGGAAGTATGTCCTTAATAGCCCTGCTCTCTCTTATTTACATATTTGTAGCCTTAAGTTTCGGGCTTATGATTTCAGCCGTTGCAAAAACACAGCAGATTGCTATGCTCGCGACACTAATGGCAACCGTTCTTCCTACTATAATGCTGAGCGGCTTTATTTTTCCTGTGGCAAGCATGCCCCTGCCGCTTCAGTACATATCAAAAGCGGTGCCCGCCACCTATTTTCTTATAATCATCCGCGGTATAATGCTCAAAGGAATCGGCCTTGCGGAACTTTGGCAGCATGCGGCAGCCTTATCCGGCATAGGGCTGTTCATGCTTTCAATTGCAATTATACGTTTTAAAATGACCCTGGAGTAATAAAGATGCGGCAGATTTTATATCTGGTACAGAAGGAATTCAGACAAATATTCAGGGATTTCTCAATGGTCAGGATTCTGTTTGTAGTTCCCCTGATTCAAATATTTATACTAGGAAATGCTATTACAACCGATGTAAAAAACATAAAGGTCGTAATCCAGGATCAGGATAGATCTCAGTACAGCAGGGAGTTTATCAGCAAGTTTGTTCATTCAAAATATTTCAAAATCGCAGGCTTTGAAGAGGATTACTCAAAGCTTTCATCCTACCTCGATTCAGGAAAGGCAAACCTTGCCATAGTAATCCCTGTGCATTTCCAGAGGGATATCGTTCTTCAAAAAAAACCGGACATACAGCTTCTCGTTGACGGGGTTGACGGAAACTCCGCCGGCGTATCGCTCGGATATATTACGGACATTGTACAGCAATACCAGGAAAGGCTCATCGAATATTCGCCTGATTTAAGCCTTCAGGTTAAAACCATACGAAGGGTTGAAATGGAGCCGAGGTTCTGGTTCAATCCGAATCTCGAAAGCAAGCTCTACATAGTACCCGGAATAATCGCTCTTATTCTTCTCATAATAACTCTCTTTCTCACCAGCATGGGCATTGTGCGGGAAAAAGAGATCGGAACACTTGAACAGCTCATGGTGACTCCGATAAGATCTTACCAGCTTGTTATAGGAAAAATTATCCCTTTCAGCATCCTCGGCATTCTGGAGATAATGATTTCGATGGGATTCGTCTATCTTATTTTCGGGATAGGAGTAAAAGGGAGCCTGCTGCTTCTCCTTTTTGAATCTTCAATTTTTATCATTTCGACACTCGGACTCGGCATCTTCATTTCAACGATATCGGATACACAGCAGCAGGCGCTGTTTATCGCCTGGTTTTTCATGATATTTGCAATTCTTCTTTCAGGCTTTTTTATCCCCATCGCCAATATGCCCCCTTTAATTCAGCATATAACGCACCTCAATCCGCTACGGTATTATATAGTGATACTGCGTGAGATATATCTGAAAGGGACATCCTTTAAGGATCTTATACCCGAAACTCTCGCAATGGTCACATTCAGTACTTGCCTGTTCCTTGCTGCCGTTATCCGCTTCAGGAAAAAACTGGGATAATACAGGCGGACAGAGGAGAAGCTTTTTCTTGACAACCGAAGGTCATGGAGAGATTAGACTGCTTATGCGAACTCTTCGCCGAATAATACTTGCTTCTAACAATAAATAAAATGATATGTTGACACGGTGCGAAAGAACTGTTAGTCTGCGCTCCAATAAACGCTGTTCCTGGATTAAAATGATTAGATTGTAAGCCCCGGAATACATCCGGGGCTTTTTTTATTTTCAGGAACACACAATGAAAGGATTACAATGAGTTTCAATAATTTTAATTTTCATCCGCATGTTGCGGCAGGCGCAAGGGCGGCAGGTTATGTTGCGCCGACACCAATACAGGAGCAGGCGATTCCGCCTGTCATGTCGGGGTGTGATGTAATGGGTCTGGCCCAGACCGGTACAGGCAAAACAGCCGTATATGCGTTACCGATTCTTCACAGGCTTATGTCCGGCAGGCGCGGACAAGTCCGGGCGCTCATAATTGCCCCGACCCGTGAACTTGCAGAACAGATAAACGAGGCCATCAATACCCTGGGGCGACAGACAGGCATCCGCAGCATCAGCATATATGGCGGTGTCGGGATTAACCCGCAAATGCAAAAGCTTAAAAAGGGCGTCGAGATTGTCGTTGCCTGCCCGGGAAGACTTCTTGATCACATCGACCGGAGGACGATTAATCTATCCGGGCTTGAAGTTCTGGTCATAGACGAAGCGGATCAGATGTTCGATATGGGATTCATGCCATCAATCAGACAGATAATCAAACATGTTCCGCGCAAGCGGCAGACCCTTCTTTTTTCGGCTACAATGCCGGATGAGATAAAGAAGCTGGCCCGCGAGTTGCTGCATGATCCGGTCACGATTAAAGTGGGTAAAACTGCTCCGCCGGTTATGATAAGCCACGCTCTTTATCCGGTGGAACAGCATCTGAAAACGGCAATGCTGCTCGAACTGCTGCATCGGACGGATACTAAGTCGGTACTCGTGTTCACCCGGACAAAACATCGCGCAAAGCGGCTTGGAGAACAACTGTCTAAAGCCGGTTTCAAAACCGCTTCATTGCAGGGAAATCTTTCCCAGAACAAGCGGCAGGCTGCCATGGAAGGCTTCCGTGACGGTACCTACCAGATTCTGGTGGCAACCGATATTGCAGCACGCGGAATCGACGTGAACCGGATATCACATGTCATAAACTACGACATTTCCGACACACCGGAGGCGTATATCCACCGTATAGGCAGAACAGGCCGGGCCGAGAAAAGCGGTGACGCGTTCACTCTTGTTACAAGAGAGGATACGGCGACTGTGCGGGCAATCGAAAAGATTCTCGGAAGCCCGCTTAAGCGTAATAAAATAGACGGCTTCAACTACAGCCTTCCGGCTCCCCGAAAAGACGCTGAGTATGCGCGCATGCCGGCATATGCGCCACGAAACCGAAGGGCCGGCCGCACCTGTTCATCCCGACATTCCAATTCTTAAATTCTGAGCCAAGTGTAAAAGTATCAAAAGTTTCCTCTCTCTTTGACGGAGAGAGTCAGGGCGAGAGGGAAATATACTTTTGCAAGAGCTTCAAGTCCAAATAGATGAATTGCCTCGAAGATATTTTCGTGGCAATTCATTTTCTTGACAAATTAGCATGTTATGCTATTCACGTCTCATCTGTCATTTTTGATGATCTATAAAAAGCCATATTGAGGTCTTCTCAAAAAAGAAAGAACAGGTTTATGACCGAAGAAAGTTCACAAAGCATTCAAAACAGGCTTCAGGAAAGCGAAAGCAGGCTAAGGAGTATTTTCCTGGCGGCGCCGGTCGGAATAGGCGTAGTGGTTAATCGAGTCATAAAAGATGCAAATGATCGCCTGTGCGCTATGACCGGCTATAGCAGGGATGAGCTTGTGGGCCAAAGCTCCAGGATGCTTTACTCCAACGAGGCTGATTATGCCTATGTCGGGAGTGAAAAATACCGCCAGATAGCTGAAAAAGGCACCGGTTCTGTTGAAACACGCTGGCGCCGCAAAGACGGCACAGTGATTAACGTCCTGCTCAGTTCAACTCCGTTAAATCCAGCCGATCTTTCTGCAGGCGTCACTTTCACGGCTTTGGATATTACTGAACAAAAGCTGACTTATGAGGAACTGCAGCATGAAAAAGAGCGGTTTCAGAGCCTTATTCAGAACGCTCCCTTCGGAATGATAGTTATTGATGAAAACGGAAATTTTACTTATGCGAACCCCAGGTTTACCGAAATCTTCGGATATGATCTGAAGGATGTTCCTGACGGGAAAAGATGGTTTGAGCTGGCATATCCTGATTCAGAATACAGAAATCAGGTTGTATCAGCCTGGATTGAGGATCTGAAAACATACGAACCGGGTGAAAAGAGGCCCAGAATTTTTGACGTCACCTGCAAAGATGGTTCCCGGAAGACCATTCATTTCATCCCGGTACGTCTGAAGACATGCCAAAATCTTGTTGCCTGCGAGGATATCACCGAGAGAATAAAACTGGAGGATCAGCTACGCCAGGCCCAGAAAATGGAGTCTGTGGGCCGTCTGGCCGGTGGTGTGGCTCACGACTTCAACAACATGCTTCAGGCGATCATGGGATATACGGAACTGGCCATGCTGAATATTCGGCAGGGCGCTGATCCCGATGCAAATCTGGCGCAGATAAGTCAGGCCGCACAGCGGTCCGCCAACCTGGTCAGGCAACTGCTGGCTTTTGCCCGCAAGCAGACGGTGAACCCCAGAGTGCTGGATTTGAATAAAACTGTTACAAGCATGCTTGAAATGCTGAACAGGATAATCGGAGAGGACATCGAACTTTTATGGAAACCAGGATTTGATACATGGCCTGTTAATATGGATCCGGCCCAGATCGACCAAATTCTGGCCAATCTTCTGGTTAATTCCCGGGACGCCATTGCAGGGGTAGGGAGGGTGATCATCGAAACAGGAAACGCGGTTCCCGATGAGTTTTATTGCACTGCTAATCCGGGCTTTATACCCGGACAGTACGTTCTGTTGACTGTCAGCGATACAGGATCAGGAATGGACGATGAGACTGTTTCACACATCTTCGAACCGTTTTTTACCACCAAGGAGATGGGCAAAGGCACCGGTTTGGGGCTGGCCATGGTCTATGGCATAGTAAAACAAAACAGTGGATTTATCAATGTTTACAGCGAGCCAGGCCACGGCACGACTTTTAAAATATATCTGCCCCGGTGTCAGAGGCAGGCTGAAACTGAAGATATGGCGCAGGAACAGATATCTCCCGGTGGTACTGAGACAGTGCTGGTTGTTGAGGACGAAAAAATGCTTCTTGAGCTTGCTGTTACGATCCTGAACGAGCAAGGTTATAAGGTTCTTTCGGCCGAATCTCCGGAAGAAGCACTGACTATTGCACGTGAGTATAACAGTCCGATCCATTTGCTGGTTACGGACGTTGTAATGCCTGGAATGAACGGGCGGGAGCTAAAAGAGTCCCTCGCGCCTCTGTATCCGGAGATAAAGACAATTTACATGTCCGGATACACGGCCGATATTATCGCCAACAAGGGAATAATTGAGAAAGGTACGGCATTTCTGCAAAAACCGTTTACAATCAATGCGTTGGCCGAAAAAGTCAGGCAGGTTATCGAGGGGTGAACCGAAAGCAGCCGCGTGAAAGGATCTGTGACCTTGCCATGCAAGAGGCTAAGACATATTATAGAAAGTTTCATTATGAAATATATTGATGTCGATAATATTGAAGACATGCCTGCCGGGATAATTAAAGAAGGAGAGGTTTTTTCTTTCCGGTGTCACAGTGGCCTTGCCTGCTTCAACAGATGCTGTCGCAATCTGAATCTTTTTATGTATCCCTATGATGTATTGAGGTTGAGAACAAAACTCGGGATATCTTCGGAGGCTTTTCTGGAAAAGTATGCGGATATCGTTATGCGCCCGTTAAAACATTTTCCCGAAGTTCTCCTCCGCATGTCCGAAAGCCCTGAAAAAGAATGCCCTTTTTTGACTGAAACAGGTTGTTCGGTTTACGCGGACCGCCCTGATACATGCAGGACGTTTCCCGTTGAACAGGGCATTTATTATGATGTCATAAAAGGAACCAAATCTCCTGTATATTTTTTCAGACCTCCTGATTTTTGTCTCGGTCAAAATGAAAGCACGCAATGGACGACAGCATCATGGGCTAAAGATCAGGATGCGACATTATATAATAAAATGACAGCCATGTGGGCAGAGATAATAAACCTGTTTCAAAACAATCCCTGGGGAAATGAAGGGCCGGAAGGACCAAAGGCAAAAATGGCTTTTATGGCGGCATATAACATTGACAGGTTCCGGGATTTCATATTTGCGAGTACTTTTCTGAAGCGTTACAAAATAAAACAGGAAAAAATGACAAAGATAAAACATGATGACGAGGAACTGCTCAAATTAGGCTTTGCCTGGATCAAATATTTCTTGTGGGGTATAGAGACGAATAACTTCCGTCCAAGATAAGGCTTCGCATAAAAGTCATCAAAAAATCATTCTTGAAGCGGGCCTTCTTTCCGGGACATACTCATGAGATATCTTCTCATCGTTCCATTCTTTTGAAACATACAGATTGCAGTAACAGCTCCCGTATTCCTGTACATCCTGAATTCTGTAAATGCAGGGACAGATCATATCTTCGTCGTTTTTTCTTTTTCCGGATGCCAGCCTGCACGGACATGCCATGTAGCCATATCGCTCCTTGTTAATACAAAGAGCTTCAAGCAGCTCCATTACTCTTTCTTTTTCATTGCTGAAATAATAGCCCTTAGGTTCCTGGACTTTTCTCAACATTTCATAAAGTGCCTTGGCCTCCATTATATACCCAGTGCCTCCTTGATCTCTTTCTCCTTATAACCGACGATTACCTTATCGCCTATTATAACTGTAGGAAATGAGCAGTTTGGATTAAATTTCTTTACTTCTTCAAGTATTGCAGCCCTTTCTTCTCCTTGTAAAAGATCTACATCAACAAAGTCATATTTTATCGTGCAATCATTCAGGAATTTCTTTGTGGATTTGCAGTGACTGCATGTGCTGAGTGAAAATATCTTGACCGGTGACATGTTGGTATCCTTTCATAAAATTTGACGGCTTCTTAAAAAGTCATTCTGCTGTGTTGCACTTCATCTTTCGTCATTGCAGCGTACCATATAGTACGCTTCATTCCTCAGGATTTGTGCGCCTTGCATAATGAGCTTTTTACTTTGCCGTCTGAATTTCGACTTTTTTACGAGTTGATAAATTTACGGCTTCGAAGCCATTAAGTATTATATTTCTTGTATATATTCAACGAAATTTTACGCTTATATCTTCAAATCCCTCTTCTCTCTTCACTCGTGCCTCACGCCTTATGCCTCAGGCCTCCATATTACAAAGCACAGCAAGCATATCAGGAAAAGAAGCGGTATGAAAAGTGTCTCCCGATAAAATCGCTTCAATGCTTTTTTCCGCGGCTTGGGCAAAATCAATTCTATCCGTTATACCGGACAGGCGCAAAAGGTTCCGGATTGCAACAGAGCCAGGAGATGGGATTACGCCGTCAGAATCATCTTTTACCCTCAATATGAGGTTTTTATCATGTTCAGGACCTGTCATGTAAAAGCCGCCGTATTCTGCATCATAAAATAATCTTAAATGTTCTTCCGAAAGTAAAACGGCAGCTTCAAGCCATTTTGATCCGGAATCGGAAAAATAAAGGTCGATAAGCCCTGAAATAAAAAATGCATAATCGCTTCCCATTCCAAAAATATTTTTTTCCCCGTCCCGCCATCTTCTGAAGAGCCTTCCGGTATTTTCTTCATATAGTTCAGACAATATGAATTCTGCCGCGTTTTTTGCCGCTTCGAGATATTTCTTATCGCCAAGAACCTGATATGCCTTACAAAGTGCCGATATCATAAGACCGTTCCAGGAAGTGAGTATCTTATCGTCAAGATGCGGCCTTATTCTTTTCTTTCGTTCCAGATAGAGTCTGTTCTTTGATTCGTCTATGGTCTGGGCGGTTTTTTCTTTTGAAAGGTTAAATTTTGCTGCCGTCTCTTCAACAGTATGCTTCACGTAAAGAATGTTTTTTCCTTCAAAATATCCGTGGGGGTCGTGTTCCGCGTTTCCTCCGGGTAACACACCAAAATGGAATGAAAATATATCTGCCGCATCATCCCCCAGGATCTCATCCAGCTCTTTTCCGCTCCAGACATAAAAAGCCCCTTCAATCTTTTCCTGTGCTTCCTCCGTGCCTCCCTTGCCCGGATTCCCAGGAATACTGTCGGCATCTTCAGCCGAATAGAAACCTCCCTGAGGGCTTGTCATGTCACGAAGAACATAACCGGCTGTTTCTTCAGCAATCTTTGCAAAATACTCATCTGATGTTATTCGATAAGCTTCAAGGTATGCCGGAAGAAGCTGGGCGTTGTCATATAACATTTTTTCAAAATGCGGAATATGCCATTTTTCATCGGTTGAATATCTGTGGAATCCCCAGCCGATTTGATCATATATGCCTCCTCTTGCCATTGCTTTCAGAGTAAAGACTGCAATCTGAAGAGCCTTTTCAGCGAAAGCCGCATTTCCTGCTTTTTTCCCGTAAGAATGGTAAGCAAGCAGAAAATTTAATATGGACGGAGATGGAAACTTCGGGGCTTTTCCAAATCCGCCTGATTTTTCATCAAAGATGGAGGCATAATATTCAAAAACTTTCTCCAGATGAGCATGCCTGTTTTGTTTTAATGCAGGAATTTTCTGCCGCGGAGAAAGATTTTTTCCCAATACCCCGGTAAGCGCATCAGCGGAGCTGATTATTTTCCCATAAGTAACGGGGTCATTCCATGCAATTGTTATTTTATTCAGAAGATCTGACCAGGAGGTAATACCGAACTTTGATCTGCCCGGAAAATAAGTGCCGCCAAAAAATGGTTTGAGTCTAGGTGTTAAAAATACATTGAGAGGCCATCCGGCTGAACCTGTCAGTGCTGTTACGGCGCTTATATAAATACGGTCGATATCCGGCCTTTCCTCCCTGTCAACTTTTATACATATGAAGTTTTTATTCATTATTAATGCAACTTCAGGATCCGTGAAGGATTCCTTTTCCATTACATGGCACCAGTGGCATGTTGAATAACCTATTGATAATAAAATCGGTTTATTTTCCTTTTCCGCCCTTGCAAAGGCTTCTTCGCTCCAAGGGTACCAGTCAACCGGATTATACGCATGCTGTATAAGATACGGACTCTTTTCATTAATCAGATGGTTGGAAATCTTATTCATAGCAATATCCCCCAAGCGATATTTCTTTTCACAGCTACGGGCTTGACAATAATAATGCTGCCCTTATTTTTTTTGATAATAATTCCTATTTAGGAATTGTCCAATTTTTCACAGGTAAAAATATGACAATCTCGAAAAAATGACGTTCGGACGGCAAAGCCAAGCCGCCGAATATAAATCTTTCCACGAAGGGAGGAACCAAATGGAAGAAGAAAAATCTAGTACTAAAAAATCAATAAACCCCAAGGACGCCACAATTTGTGAAGCCACGGCAAGGATGCTTGAAAAGGCAAAAAAAGACGGTGTTGAAACGGCTTTCGACAGGGCTTTAAACATGAAAGCATGCCCTATAGGCGCCGACTCCGCATGCTGTAAGCATTGCGCAATGGGGCCCTGCAGGCTTAACTCAAAGGATCCTTACGGAAAAGTCGGAGTATGCGGGGCGACTATAGATACAATCATGGCGAGAAATTTCGCCCGCATGGTTGCGGCTGGAGCCGCATGCCATAATGACCACGGTATGGCCATGCTTGATCTTTTCAGAGAAGTCGCAAACGGAAACAATCAGGATTACAAAATAAAAGACGTGCATAAGCTGGAAGATGTCGCCCGCTCAGTCGGAATTGAAGTTGAAGGACGAAGCACAAAAGAGATAGCATTGGATCTGTATAAGGAACTCGAAAGAACATATACACAGGTTGAAGGCGAAATACCCTTCGCAAAAAGGGTGCCCGAAAAAACACTTGAGACCTGGCGCAAGCACGGAATAGTTCCGAGAGGCGCCATGCGTGAAATCATGGAGCTTATGAACAGGACGCACATGGGAGTTGACCAGCATTACGAAAACCTCACAAAGCAGTGCAGCAGAACAGCTCTTGCGGACGGCTGGGGCGGATCAATGGTTGCAACAGAAATATGCGACATCCTGTTCGGCACACCAACACCGGTGAGCGCCGAAGTAAACATGGGTGTCCTGAAGGAGAACGAGGTTAATATTATCGTTCACGGTCATGAGCCGAACCTTTTCGAGTCGATGCTGGTATCGGTAAACGAACCGTCACTTGTAAAAGCGGCAAAAGATGCAGGCGCCAAGGGGATAAATCTTGTCGGAATGTGCTGTTCGGGAGCTGAAATGCTCTCCCGTCACGGAATTCCCCATGCAGGAAACTTCATGTCAACAGAAGCAATACTTGTAACAGGAGCTGTTGACGCGATGGCCGTTGATATACAGTGTATAAAGCAGGGTCTCGTAAAAGTAGCCGAATGTTACAACACATACCTATTTACAACCAATCCCAGATGCCATATCGAAGGCGCGCCTCATATTGAATTTAATGAACATGATCCGAGAGCCTGCACCGATGAAATCGTAATCAAGGCAATAACAAGATTTAAAAACCGTAAAGCTCCAATAGATATTCCGAAGATAAAGAATATCGGAATTCATGGTTTTTCACATGAGTATATCAATTACATGCTGGGCGGGACTTTCAGGGGAAGCTATACTCCTTTGAACGACAACATCATAAACGGAAGAATACGCGGAGTAGCCGGTGTGGTAGGATGCACAAACCCGAGAGTAAGGCAGGACTGGGTGCATGTAGAACTTGTAAAGGAATTGATTAAAAACGATGTCCTGGTGCTTCAGACAGGATGTTCCCAGATTTCACTTGCAAAAGCCGGTCTCTATACTCCTGAAGCCGCCTGCCTTGCAGGACCGGGCTTAAGGGAAGTCTGCGAAACGGTCGGCATGCCTCCCGTCCTTGGAATGGGATCATGCGTGGACAACAGCCGTATTCTGGTTGCCGCATCCCAGATGGTGAAAGAAGGCGGACTTGGAAACAGCATAGCCGATCTTCCGGTAGCAGGAGCTGCGCCTGAATGGATGAGCGAAAAGGCGATTTGTATCGGGCAGTACTTTGTTGCTTCAGGCGTTTTTACGGTCTTTGGCGTAACCTTCCCGATAATAGAAAACACAAAATTCCACAAGCTTCTGTTTGAGGGACTTGAACAGCAGGGATTCGGGAAGTGGGGATTTACTCCCGATCCGTACGAAATGGCAAAAATGATGATCGCCCATATCGACAAAAAGAGAAAGGCTCTTGGCCTCGATAAGGGAAAAGAGAGGGTGCTCGTTGATATGGCTGCACGAAGAGAAATGGCAGCAGTGGCATAATTCAGGGATCCCGCCATACCGATTGGCGGGCCTTCGGCAAGGAGGCAAGGGTTCAAGTGTTTGGGCCAAAACAGAGTTTGCTAACTCCGCTCTTTACTGCGGGGTTAGCTAACTTAACTCTGCTCGAAGTAATCAGTTTTGTATCAGTTGATCCCGAATTGCGGGAAGATCCCTAACCGGCAGGATGGAGATCTTATCCTGAAAAGGATAGCTTTGTCGTCCCGGATAGATGATCCATAAATGATCGAGATTTAATGTTTCCAGCGCAGTTCTCATTGATTTTGTTACAGCGGGCGCTTCGTTGAATTTAAACTCTATTCCATATCGACGTCCCTTGTGCAGGAAAAAAAGATCAAGTTCAGCGCCGCTGTAGGTTGACCAGAAAAAGGCTTGCGCTGGTTTGATCGTCAGCAGTGTCTGTTCGAGGGCAAAACCTTCCCAGGACGCGCCAACCCTCGGATGTCCGAGAAGGGTATGGTAATCGGGAAGGCCGAGTAATTTATGGAGGATCCCAGAATCCCGAAAATAGATTTTGGGGGCTTTAACCTGACGCTTGCCGATATTTTCATGCCATGGTTGCAACTGCCGGATCATGAAGGTGCCGGTGAGAATATCGAGATAGGAACGCATAGTCTTGTCGGATAGTCCCATGGCACGGCCCAGTTCCGATGCATTCCAGATTTGACCATGATAATGAGCCAACATTGTCCAGAAACGGCGCATGGCTGCAGAGTGAATAGAAATGCCAAGGTGGGGAATGTCTCGCTCCAGAAAAGTCCGGATGAAACCTTCGAGCCAGGCCATGCTGTCTTCATCAGAGTCGGCAAGAAAAGAGCGGGGAAATCCGCCTCTCAACCAGAGCTCTTGTTCTGATTCAGCATTGATTTCCTGAAGCGCGAATCCTGAAAGCTCTACAAATTCCAAGCGACCGGCAAGGCTTTCCGATGCATTCTTAATGATATCCGGAGAGGCGCTGCCTAAAATGAGAAAACGTGTCCGGTTCGTGGGACGATCAACAAGAACCCTTAAAACCTTGAACAAATCGGGCTTCTCCTGAATCTCATCCAGAACGGCAATGCCTTTTAGAGATCCGAGCATAAGCTCCGGATTTTGCAGACGTATCAGATCGGGCTGGGATTCAAGATCAAAATAAACCGTATCTTGATCTTCTCCAAACATCCGGGCGAGAGTCGTTTTCCCACATTGCCGCGGACCAAGAAGGGCTGTGACGGGAGAACGCTGTACCGCGGTTGATAATTGTTCAAGATAAGAATGCCTGTTAATCATGAAATTCATTATACATTGAAAATTCGGAGTGTCAATACGAGTTTTCAAGCTTCCCGCTATGAGCGATGGCTCGCCTATTCGGATTAAACCGGAGGGAAGTCTTCATTGGAATTTTAAACCGCTAGATTTTCAGTATTTTCATGCCGCCGGGAACACCATCTACACCGATGGTCTTTATGAATTCCTTATTTTTGATTTTCATGGGGTGTCGTCACGAAGAAAACTGTTAACGGGTCTTTGTTCCTGATTCGATATTCTGCTTCTCACGCCTTCCGCCTCATGCCTTATCTGTTCCCTATTTGTTCCTTTTGAAGTAAAACTATAAATGTAAATGGCCCCGATATTTTTCCCGATAATCCCCCATGTTACCTGTTGACTGTGTGCCCCATTTGTGCTACATCTAAACGCAAATTGGAGGTACGGTGTGACTAAGACAGAGACAGTTAGAGCCAGGATACAACCGGAACTAAAGAGCAGAGCAGAGGATGTTTTCCGCAAACTCGGGTTAACGGCCACGCAGGCAATTATCATGTTTTATAAGCAGGTTGAATTGCGAAACGGACTGCCTTTTGATGTTGTCATTCCTAACAAAACAACATATCAAACATTTGAAAATACCGATGCCGGACGCGATTTGATTGTTTGCGAAGATGCCGATGACATGTTTAAAAAACTGGGAATCTGATGTTTACTCCGGTATATACCCGTCAGTTTGAAAAAGATGTCAAGCGAATGCTGCGGCGCGGTAAATATTCTGACAAGATAAAAACAATCATCCGCTCTCTTATTTCAGGAGATACTCTTGATCCTGTTCATCGGGATCATAAACTTGTCGGGAACTGGCATGGACGGCGCGAGTGTCATATCGAATCCGACTGGCTTTTAATTTACAAGATAGATAAAGATCAAATAATATTCGAGCGTACCGGGTCGCATTCGGATCTTTTCCGCTGATGACACCGTCAACTTATCATGGATGTCCCCAATACCCTCCCCTACAATCTGTTCCCTGACCAATAAAGAAGAGGCAATGAAATCTGAAATCTAACTCCTACAGAGGTACAAATTGTATCCCGCTTGTAGATATAAACTATCGAAAACATGGATTAAATCAAACATGCGTTTTGAATGCAAAACAAACGATTTTACGCCCACAGCAAGGAAGGAAGACCGCCGGAGGCATGGCAACTACTTAAGGATCATCTGAAAAATGTTGCCGAAAGAGCCGCAAGTGCGCCGGGAAGATTCAATCTTCAGATTGGGCATGGAATGCTGCATGGCTCCATGACTTGGGGAAAGCGAGAGATCTATAAGAAATGTTTCAAAATAGGAAAATCATGATTGCTAACTACATTCCCCACCTAAACCAGAAACTTTGCGAACACCTTGAAGGCGTAGCTAAACTTGCAAAAAATAACACCCAAAAAATTGGAATGGGGAAATATGGAGAATTATTGGGCCTCCTTCACTCCTAACAGCAGTTTATTCAGGAAATGCTGTCACTGCACAAACAGGCAATTTATTTTCTCCGATTTGACATACATGCAACAAAAGTGTAATTTAGCATCAAGGATAGAAACTGAAGGGACAATAATAAAGGAGGAATTAATTTATGCCTCAATTAACATTGATGAACTCGTAAAAAGTCGAAATATGCTCACTTAATGAGCTTTTTGGGGATTTTTAAGTCACTTCGCTAAATCACAAGAACTCGGGCTAACACCCTCAAACAGCTTGTGATTTTTAACG
>JBFYVZ010000231.1:0-28757 GCA_041298995.1 Desulfobacteraceae bacterium | reverse complement strand
CGGGCGGCGGCGTACCCCAAGATCTCGATAAACTGATTCGGCCGGTTTTGAAACGGCTTTTTAAAGACGCCAAGCTTGTTGAAGATATCGGGAAACAGCAACCGCGCATCGACGGCGAAGTGGAGGAGAACAAGCTGGTGTATGTGGTACGACTACTGCTTACCGAAACTGAGGCAGATCGTCCAAACCCGGCTCTCCATCATAGACAAAGGGAATAGGATGATCCGCCGTTCCTTTTATCCGTGCCTTGATAGCGTTATCTATTTTCGGCCAGGAGGTATTGACAAAAAAACCGAGGGTGATTAAGCTCCGTTTCCTGCAAACGAAAGAGCGGGTTTTTTGATTGCAAGATCAGCTGGCCGAATCGAATTTCATAAAGGAACAGGCTTATGAGTGATAGTACAAAATCTTATATCAGCTTACCGCGAGGAGGGATATTGATACCGACAGCCGGTGGCAATATTCAATTTGGAATCCCTCCTGAAACCATAAAAGATTCGATGAAACTTGAATGCGGTGTCCCGACCACTTACATTGTTCCGAATTATATGTTTGACATTACGAAGGGACTATCTTTATCGGATATTGAATTTCCCGTATATTTTAATTCTTTTATAAGTAAACGGAAGACAAGGATTGTCTGCAGCGAAAATCAGCGAAAGCGAATTGAGGATGCAATATCCGAAGCTTTATTCGGGCCGAAAACAATCGATGTAGAGAATGAATTCGTCGGAGGTGAAGACACGCCGGGATTCACCACGCTGAAAACGGAAATGGACAGTTTCAAAAAAGGGCCGACGGCATCGGACGGCATGCTCTCCCTGGACGATTTTGTTGAATTCTCTGTTCTTGACGATAAACTGGCCGCAAGATTTGGTGATATCAATGTGCAATTTGACCGCCATTACAATTTAAGGGTTTTTGAAAAGGAAAAAGAAATTGCCCTTATTCAACGGGATTTCCCTATTATGCCCCGGAAACCTGCTTTATCCGGGCTTCCATTGGCTTTTCACCCGCCCTTGTTCGGCATAACGACCCTGGGCACAGGTCATGGGTTTGATCCCAATGCCAATACGTCAGGCCTGATAATCTGGGTTAACAGACGGGGCATTGTTGTCGATCCGCCGGTAAATTCAACCGAACAATTACTGCAAATCGGTGTAAGCCCCAAACTGATAGACAAGGTTATTTTGACACACTGCCACGCTGATCACGATGCCGGTATTCTGCAGAAGATTCTCCAGGAAGGAAAGATCAATCTGTACACAACAAACACGATTTTCAAGAGTTTTATGAAAAAATCTGCGGCGTTGACCGGGATCGAAGAAGAAATGCTGAAAAAACTGGTTAACTTTTTTCCGGTCTCAATTGGAGAAGTGATGATTATCGGAGGCGGCAAATTCAATTTTAATTATACGCTTCATTCAATTCCTACAATCTCCATCCAGGCATCGTTGCATGGGAAAAGCATGATCTACAGTTCAGATACAATGAATGATCCGGAGTATATTAATAAATTGTATGAAGAAGGCGTGTTAACCAAAAACCGCAGAGATTTTCTGACTGATTTCCCGTGGTATCATGATGTTATTTTTCATGAGGCCGGTTTACCGCCGATTCATACTCCATTAAGTTATTTATGCAGCCTGCCCGAAGAGACTCGAAAGCGTATATACCTGGTTCATGTTAATCAGGATTTAATTCCCAAAGAGAGCGGACTGCGGATAGCGCCTACAGGATTGCAAAGCACAATAGAACTCGATGTCCGTCCTTTGCCCTATGAGAGTGCAATTGAAATGCTTGACGCATTCTCTCACATAGATTTGTTCAAAAGCCTTACCTTCGAAAAAGCCAGGGAGTTTCTGCTCGCTTTTGAAGTCAATAATTATAAGGCGGACGAAGTTATTTTTCACAAAGGCGATAAAGGCGACAAATTCTACGTCGTGATAAGCGGCGAAGTGGATATCGTTCTGGATGGCAAGTGCATTACAACATACGGAACCGGAGGTTATTTCGGAGAAAAGAGCTTATTTGCAAATGAAAACCGTACTGCAACGGCAATCGCAAAATATGATACCAGGTTATTATCAATCCAAAAAGATGAGATGTTAAGTTTTATACGTGGCACTGACAGTGAGCGTCTGTTACGTCAGATAGCAATATTTCAGAATGTGGAATTGAGGGACACTCTTAAAAACAACTCAATCTTCGTGGCTTTGACGGCAACACAGCAAACAGAATTGCATGGCCTGATAAAACCTTTTTACAAGACCTTTCATACCGGGGAAAAGATTCTTGATAAGGAAACAGGATCAAAATCCGCTTATATAATCATGGAAGGGAATGCGGATGTTTACCTGAAAAACGATCTGATTTCCACGCTGACAAAGGGCAGTCTTTTTGGTGTGAAAAGCGTATTCAAGGAAAGCGGATCATATCCCTTTTCGATAATTGCCAGGGATGACGTTCGACTTTATTATATCGGGCATGAGGATTTGGAAAAGTACCTGGATAAGAATCCCGGAGTTTACATAAAGATGTATCACTACCCGTATTAAACCGCATATGAGACCTTTGCATAACACCCCCTTTTGCCCGATTACTGCGTTAGGCTCAAATTTTAATCGTCGGCCAACTGCTTGCATCGCCCGGAAGCACAAGGCAGGATTATCGGATAGTGATCTCGACCCGCCGGTTTTTCGGCTCAGGCGTGTTGTCAGGCGTAACGACCATCAGATTCTTCTCGCCATGCGAAGAGATCGTCAGATCATGCACCTTAAGGCCGGCATTTTTAATAATTTCTGCAACCGACTTTGCACGCTGCAGCCCGAGGATTTCGTTGGCCTCGACCGTTCCCATGGTATCGGTATGGCCGATAACCGACACATCGGGTGCAGGACGATTTTTCGCTGCTTCCAGAATCGCCGGGATCATGGCCTGCGATTCAACCGTCAGGACCGTATCGCCGATATTGTAGTGGAGCACAAAGCTGACCGGCAACGGAGGTTGCGCGGAAAACGCCTCGCTGAAGTCCTTTTTGATCCTTTTTTCGTCCACCGTGTAAGGTGAACTTCCGGTACCATTCAGGTCAATACCGGAGTAGGATCTATTCAGCAGCACCTCACCCCCCGTGCTGCTCACCGACAACTCTCCCACTGTTCCATCCTGGTTGTTCATAAGAACGACATAAGACTTCGGCGCCGGGGAGACCGGAGGCTGAGACGTTGCGCAACCTGCAACAACGAGCAGAGCGGCACAAACTGCTAACCCTGTTCTAAGATTTGGAATCATCGTTGTTCTCTTTTGTTTTATTGTTCAATCTTGACAAGGTAGTGAGTGCCGCGGATCCCGATCGTGCCCGTCGGCGTCTTCATAGTCACGGATTTAGGCTTGAGCCTGGCGATCGTTCCCGACACGACCTGCAGGGAGCCTTTCGCAATACTCGTGCCGAACTTCAGGTTGTCCGTTTCGGGCGCATAGAGGTATTCGTCAACCGTCAGTTCGGTATCCGGCCCGAAGGACATAACGGTATTGTCCTTAAAAGTGACGCCAAGCGTTCCTCCGGGTCCGGTCTTCAGGGTATTCCCGGTCTTAATCGGCATACCGACCTGGGCCTTGACAGCCTTCCCGGTATCAATCACCTCCGCGCTACCCGAGACTGTCTTGACGAATCCAATCGCATCCTGAGCCCATGCCGGAGAACCTACCAGGAGCATCAGGATTAATATCAAGGTTGTGTGAATCATGATTTTTCCTTCCGTAATCAATTGTGGTCTCAAAAAACTTTCATACCGGGTGTTCCCGTGTCTATTTTTCCCTCAATATAATAGTATCACCTTCCTCGCCCGTTTGCAAGCGTTTCAGATGAAGCATAACAAGCGGATCATGCGGACGCTCCCGCGCGAGTTTTTCGAAAGCTTCCCTCGCATCCGGGTTGCGTTGCTTCAACAGTTCGAACGCTGCCTCGTAAGCGGTGTCCCGTTCAGGTTCACTGCTCTTTTTGCCTGATGTTGTAACCGGTTCGTAGATCATCAGGGATATGGATTTCCCTTTCAGGATCAGTGATCCAACGGGCCGGACAACCGCGCCGGGGCAACCGGAGAGGGTCGCTTCGGACACACAGATAAGTGTGCCAAGATGCTTGTTTACACTTTCGAGACGCGCAGCCGTGTTGACAACGTCGCCCAGCGCGCGGTAGTCGAACATGGTCGAGCCGCCGAAATTTCCGACGATGACTTCGCCGGAGTGTATGCCGATGCGAGTCTGCCCGAAGGCGATGCCCTTCTCGTTGAGATCGTTCGCATAAAGTGTCGCAAAAGCATGCATCTCCATGGCGCATTTAAACGCCTGCGCTCGATGATCCGGCTGCACAACCGGCGCCGAAAACATTATCGCCACGGCGTCTCCAACAATCCGATCGAGTGTCCCGCCGTTACGAAAGGCGATCGTGATCATCTGATCGAGATATGCATTGAGGATCGAGACTGCCTCGGCCGGATCCATTTTTTCCATGAGACCTGTAAAATCGGTAAGGTCAGTAAAAACGAAACTGCACTCCTGGCGTCGCCCCCCCAGTTCCAGCTGGCCGGGGTTGTCAACGAGATAATCGACACGGTTGGGAGATACGTAGCGTGAGAAAGCCTCTCGCACCCAGCGCTGGCGTCTTTCGCTGGTTCTGTGATGGATGACACTGCCCAGGATGAAAGTAACCAGCAGCGATAGCGAGGGAATGACCGGATCCAGCAGCAGGCCGTAACGGGTGAACGCGGTCCATGCGCCCCATCCGGCGGCTAAAAGAAACGCCACGGTGACTCCGGCCGATACAATTGCCTGCGTGGAAAGAGCGATGATTCCAAGGGCCAAACCCCCGATCACGATTACCAGAGCTTCGATGGCTCCCGCCCAGGACGGACGATTCAGGTACGCTTCCGTGAAAATCTGCTCGAGCGCCTGGGCATGCACCTCCACGCCCGGAATTATGCTACCCATCGGGCTGAACCGGAGATCCATCAGTCCCTGTGCCGAAGTTCCGACCAGTATGATATGACCATCCAACTTTTCCAGTGGCACCTCTCCTGCAAGCACTTTCCAGGCCGGCAGGTAACGATCCGGGACTGGCAGTGTGTAATGCACCCAGATTTCACCCCGGGGTGTTGTCGGCACAATGATCCCGCCGATTTTTATCTCCTGTACACCGGTCCCCTTTTGCGTCGCGGTCTTCACAATGTAATTGCTTTGTCCCTGGGCCACCCTCAACGACTCGGCTGTGATGGAAGGCATCACCTGATCGTTCAGGCGAACCGCCAACGGCACGCGGCGAACTACGCCATCCGAATCCGGGATAAACGTCAAAGCGCCATTTCCTGCCGCTGCGCTCTCCAGCAACGGAATTGACTTCACCGCGCTTGAAAACGGATGAAGAAAGGAGAGGGGCGGCTCCCCCGAAAAAACAAAACGAAAGGGACGAGCCGGGAGCGGTCGTTCAGGACCTTCACGCTCGACCGCAAAGCCGAGTACCACGCGCCCCTGGCGCAGGGTCCGGGTCAGGACTTCATCGTGATCGGTAATCTTTTCAAGGCGCCGGCGGATATCATCAGGCAGGTTCCAGATGGCTGACATAGACTTCGGTGATGTCCGGTCCGGCTCGGCAAATACGATGTCCATGCCAATGGCGGCTGCGCCGGCCTTATTTAGCCTGTCGATCAATTCGGCGACCAGCGTACGGGGCCAGGGCCACTGGCCCAGGCGTTTCAGACTTTCCTCATCGATGTCGATTATACGAACAGGGACATGCTGATATAGCCGCGGATGCCAGCGCTGGTATTGATCAAAAACGGCATTCCGGAGCACCTGTAAAGGCAGCGGCTCGAAGAGAAATAATAGAGCACCAAATACAACGGCGGCAAAAGGCGCCAACATGCCTGCCGTGAGCTTTGGAAATCGCTTCATCGTTACTCCCTCCTGTTCATTCAAACTGCGCTATCCGAATACCGGTGTGCCCGCCTTACCTGAATGTATCAGTTCGATTACCGTTACTTCGGGCGGAGCAAAAAAGCGGATGGGCAGCCCCCAGGTGCCGATCCCCCTGCTCACATAAAGTGCCGAGTTCCGGGGATAGAGCGCAAAACCTGTCTTTACGGGATAAAACAGGTGGGTAAGCAGATTGAATGGATGATATCGGGGTGATATAGGGGGCGCCCTTTATATCTGCACAATCAATCTTCTTATTATTACGACAAAATTTAATTCTACCCTCTTCTCTGAAACGCTAATATCAAAATCTTTACATAAAAATGAAAATTAAAAGTCAATCGTTCTGCCGCTTGTTCAGCCAGAACCTTATACATTCTGCTGCTCCCTGCCACCTCGATTCCGCAAGGATCCAGTGGGGTCTGTAACGATGCTTTAATTGCCTTTTTAATCCGGATTCCCGCCTGCGCTGGAATGGCGAAATGAATAACTATTTCCGGCCAACAAACCGCTGCATATATGTAATGCGCTCGAAAGGACGCATGGGAATCATGAATGAACTTTCAAAATGTGGAAAGAAAACCGCCTTCACAATACCCACCAGGGTACGGCAACAAGTTGCTCCGCCAGTTTGATGGGTCTTTCCACCGCACAGATGATCAGACCCGGCCCGATTTTTTCCTTTGGAAAACATTCCCGGAAGGCAGCTATCCCCCTGCCGTCATTTCGAGTCGGGTTGCTCTTGGCTTTGATTTCAATGGGATAGAGAGTGCCGTCCATTTCGAGGAGAAGATCTACTTCGGCTCCGCCGTAGCTTCTGAAATGATAAATATTGGGCGGCATCGGCCACGCCTGTATGGTTTTGATAATTTCCATCACGACCCAGGTTTCAAACAGAGCGCCCTGTAATGGATGGCCGCCGATTGCTTCGGGTGCGCTGATTTTTTGTAACTGGCAGATAAATCCGGTATCGGCAAAATACCCTTTGGCCCGGCCGGCAATCCGTTTGACCGGATTTCTGGAAAATGCCGGGAGAGAAAACCAGAGAAATGTGGACTGAACCGTTTCAAGCCAGGTTTGAGCCGTCTTGCGATCAACACCCAATTCGCGGCCGAGATGAGCATGGTTGATTTCCTGGGCGCTCAAGGCTGCAAGGAGTCTTATAAACTGTCCGAACGTTTGCAGAGAGCCGATGTTGGCGACAGTGCGCACATCCCTTTCGATATAAGTTTGAAGATAACTCTGCCAATAAACACTTATCATGTGCGCCGGAAGGTCCATGACACCCGGATAGCCGCCGCGCCAGATCCGGGGATACAACAATTCAGTTGAAGAAGCCGAAACAGCATCAAGAGCCATTTCCCCTTGAATCCAGTTTTTTAAAAAAGCACTACTTTCCAGTCCGGCCACCTCCCTTCTGGTCATGGGATACAGAGGCACAACAGCTACCCGGCCGGCCATTGACTCAGCGATATCACGCATAACCGCCAGATGCTGTGACCCGCTCAGTATATAAAGGCCCTTCTGCTTCAAACGATCAACCTGTCTTTTGATAGGGCCAAGCAGTTCAGGCGCGTACTGTATTTCGTCGAGAAATACGGGAGGCGGATGGTTTTGGAGAAAAAATTCAGGATCTTGCCGTGCATTTTCAACATCCACTACAGGATCGAAAACAATGGATTCGACCTTATTTCCAAAAAGATTCTCAACCAAAGTTGACTTGCCGACTTGCCTTGCGCCAAGAACCGCCAATACCGGATAATATTGGAATAATTCGATAATTTTCTCTTCAAGAAGACGTCGTTTATACATGCTTTCCTGTGGTTTGCAAAATCAGC
Organism: Desulfobacteraceae bacterium; assembly: GCA_041298995.1. GTDB lineage: Bacteria > Desulfobacterota > Desulfobacteria > Desulfobacterales > RPRI01 > RPRI01. The sequence goes on along the minus strand of JBFYVZ010000231.1, from coordinate 20,949 downwards.
ACCGCAGATCCAAAATAAGTTTACAGCATTATCGGGAGTTTCATTACCATTTATACGGTTAATTTAACAAATGCAAGATATTTTTTAGTTCCAGTAACACGCCGAGAATGGCGAGAATGGATGACGGCGACAAGGGAGATATCTCAAAAAGGAAACTTTAACCTGCGCTGCAAATAATTTCTCCAGTCTTTAAAATGAACTTGCAAATAACAAGGCATCGGGATAGATGGAGTCAGGATTAAGAAGATTTAACTCCCATAGAATTTCAACTTATTTTGGGGAAAGAAAATATTTTTAAAGGTTATAAAATCTTGTATCCAAATTTGTATCCAGATGCTTTTTGGCATAAAAAAAGGCTACAAAATAAATTGTAACCTATTGATTTAACTGGTCGGGGCGAGAGGATTTGAACCTCCGACCCCTTGAACCCCATTCAAGTGCGCTACCAGGCTGCGCCACGCCCCGACACAGACTTTTTCATCTAACACTTTGGGTTTGCCATGTCAAGATATGAATATTAACTTGTTTCCATCCGGAAATGGCCCTTTTGGGCGATCTCTGTGTCAATCTGCGGGATTTCTTGTGCGACATACGATGTGTATGTCTCCGCGAAATTCCTTGATTTCCTTGAGCTTGCCCCAAATTGCCTATTTCCGAATTGGAAACTCAAATGTATCCAAATTATGTTTCCGGATGGATATTAACTTGGAATCAGGGATGCTTTGTTATGGAGAAAAAAAAGAGAAGGCTTTTAATACCGGCAAAACTTGAGCCTGGAGATACTATTGGAATAGCTGCGCCAGGAAGCTCTTTTAATTTAAAGGAATTTAAAATCGGTGTTTCCGTGCTTGAGTCCATGGGGTTTAAAACGTATTGTCCTGAAGGCATATTTAATAAGAATGGGTACCTGGCTGGGGGTGACGAAAGCAGAGCTGCTGTTTTGAATGATCTTTTTGCTGACAGCAGAATAAAGGCTATTATTTGTGCCAGAGGCGGTTTTGGCTCAATGAGGATATTATATTTATTGGATTATGATATTATATGCAAAAATCCGAAAATCTTCGCCGGGTACAGTGATGCAACGGCTCTATTGTCTTTCCTTTATGAAAAATGCCGCCTTGTAACTCTCCATGGGCCTATGGTAACAAGTTTTTCAGAAGCATCAAAGCAAACAAGGCTTGCCATGTTTTCAACACTTACCAGCAGATCAGGTTTTGAGATTAAACTAAAAAAAGGAGTGAGTATAAAAACTGGAACAACATCAGGCACTCTGCTTGGGGGGAATCTTGCAACGCTTTGTCATCTTACCGGGACATCCTTTTTACCAAGTTACAGGGGACACATTCTTTTTATAGAAGAAAGAGGAGAAGCTCTTTACCGGATTGACAGGATGTTAACCCAGATGAAGCTTGCAGGATGTTTTGATGGTCTTGCAGGGTTGCTCCTGGGTTCTTTTACAGACTGTGGTCCGGCAAAAGAGATATATAAAGTTGTAGCAGAAGTATTTGGTGAAATGGATATTCCTGTTCTTGCAGGATTTAACGGAGGTCATGGGAAAGAAAATATTGCGATTCCATTCGGGATCAAAACAACGCTCGATGCAGGCCGCAAGATCATCTTTTTTAAATGGGAATAAACCGGTTAAATGAGGGGACGCCATTTCCAGCCAAGTAAAAGGTCGTTTTTTACTTTTTACGAAGGAATCGTTAGATGATTATGGAGCAGGTTGAAAAAATAATGGTGCGAGCTGTTCAGGAGGAGATATTCCCGGGCGGGGCACTTCTTGTTTCTCTTAAAGGCTCTGTAATCTTTGATAATTCATTCGGTTCAGCAAACATTATTTCAGGTGAAAGAATTACTAAAGATACGATTTTTGATCTTGCGTCTCTCACCAAACCGCTTGCCACAACACTTGCGGTCATGAAACTTGTTCAGGAAGGCAAACTTGAAATAGATAATTATCTGGGATCAATTCTGCCTCAATGCAGGAATACAGATAAAGAACCGATAGAGATAAAGCACCTGCTTTGCCATAATTCAGGTTTTCCTGATTACCGCCCATATTATTTCATCCTGAAAGATATTCCTCAAAATAACAGGCAGGATGCTTTAAGGGATATGCTTGTAAAAGAGCCCCTGATCGGTACACCCGGCGAAAAGACTTTATACAGCGATCTCGGATTCATGACTTTAAGATGGGTTGTTGAAACTGTTTCAGGCCGACGTCTTGATAGTTTTTTGACAGATGAAATATACGAACCTCTCGGTTTGAAAAACCTTTTTTTTGTAGATCTGAATCCGGAATATAAAAGCAGAAAGACCGGAAACAGAATGTTTGCCGCCACAGAAATATGTCCGTGGCGAAACATGCTGCTTGAGGGTGTCGTAGATGATGAGAATGCTTACGCAGCAGGAGGAATTGAAGGTCACGCAGGCCTTTTTGGGACTGCTAGAGATGTAAACTCTCTTTTGAACAAATTGCTTTTTACGTTTCATGGAATATCCGACAACTCTTTATTTGCCCCGGAACTTGTCAGAACTTTTTTTGGTCGGCAGGAAGGAACAGATTGGGCACTGGGTTTTGACACACCTTCTTTAGCCGGTTCAAGCTGCGGCAGATATTTTTCCCGGAAGAGCGTCGGGCATCTTGGTTTTACAGGAACTTCTTTCTGGATGGATCTTGACAGATTCGTTTCAGTGATATTACTTACGAACCGTGTTCATCCATCAAGGGATAATATGAAAATCAAAGAATTCAGGCCGGTTTTGCATGATGCCGTAATAAGAGATCTTCTTGACAAAGGGATTTTATAAACCTAATAGATTCCCCTTGTAATGAAGATGCATTTCTGGTAGCGAATCATTTAATTTGTTAAGGCACATTTACAGGGGGTCATCATAAATAGAATAAAACTGCATTTTTATATATATTTCGAGGCAACATGAATCTTTTTATTAATGGAATATTAGGAGCTTTTTCAAGCGATCTTGCCATTGACCTAGGCACTGCAAATACACTCATTTTTGTTAAGGGTAAGGGAATAGTTCTAAATGAGCCGTCCGTTGTCGCTGTCAGCGGAGATGGCCGATCAAAAAACCGTGTTCTTGCAGTAGGTGTTGAGGCTAAAAATATGCTTGGAAGAACACCAGGCAATATAGTTGCCGTTCGTCCAATGCGCGACGGCGTAATAGCAGATTTTGAAGTTACCGAGGCAATGCTTCGCCATTTTATACACAAGGTTCACAACAGGCGCGCTTTTGTCAGGCCGAGGATTATAATTGCGGTACCATCAGGAATTACACAGGTTGAAAAGCGCGCCGTCAGGGAATCCGCAGAATCAGCGGGAGCCCGTGAGGTCTTTCTTATTGAAGAACCGATGGCAGCTGCAATAGGTGCAGGATTGCCAATATCGGAGCCTATCTGTAACATGGTTGTTGATATCGGAGGTGGTACAACCGAGGTCGCCGTAATATCTCTGGCCGGAATCGTTTACAGCCGATCAGTCAGGGTGGCCGGCGATAAGATGGATTCTGCAATAATACAATATATAAAAAGGAAGTATAATCTGCTTATAGGCGAAAGATCTGCCGAAATAATAAAAACTGCAATAGGCAACGCATATCCGGATCCTGAAGATCTCGAGACAATCGAGGTAAAAGGAAGGGATCTGGCATCAGGAATTCCGAAAATTCTATCTATCGATTCAGAAGAGATCCGGCTCGCAATTTCGGAGCAGATCGATACGATTGTTGAAACCGTGAAGATAGCTCTGGAGCATACACCTCCTGAACTTGCTTCCGATATCGTTGACAGGGGAATTGTACTGACCGGCGGTGGGGCATTGTTGAAGAATCTGGACAAACTCCTCAGGGAAGAGACCGGTCTTCCCATATCAATTGCCGAAGATCCTCTTTCTGCAGTTGCGCGTGGTGCGGGAAGTGCTCTGGATAGTATTGAAATCCTAAAAAAGATTGTAGTATCTTAAATTCATGTTTTCAAAAAAGACAGTGATGATTGTCGGAATAATAATTCTTGTCTCTGTCAATATCATTTTCCTCTCTGTTTCAAGCAAATACCGTTATACAGCTTACAGTTCAGGACGGGTTGTCTTGAATGTTATTGCTCCATTTCAGGATGTCGTAACCAATACAATACGTTTCGCGAAAAATGTATGGCGCCATTATTTTTTTCTTGTGTCGGCAGCCAGGGAAAATGATGATCTTAAGAAGGATCTGAGCAGGTATATTCAGAAGAGCAACGAATATCATGAGATTGAGCTTTCAAACATCAGACTGCGCAATTTGTTCGATTTCCGGCAAAGCGTCGCCGGTCAAGTGGTTGCAGCCGAAGTTATCGGCGTAGATCCCTCCCAGTGGTACAGAACAATAGTCATAAACAAAGGTAAATCTGATGGTATCAGCAAGGGAATGCCGGTTGTAATTCCTGAAGGTATTGTAGGTCAGGTGGTTGATACCGGGAAGCATTATTCCAAGGTATTACTGATCATCGATCAGAGCAGCTCGGTTGATGCTCTTGTTCAGAGTAACAGGGCACGAGGAATTGTTAAAGGCATATCTTCAGACAAATGTATTCTTAAATATGTTGTGCGGAGACATGATATCGGTGTCGGTGATATCATTATTACTTCAGGGTTTGACGGCGTTTTTCCCAAAGGTTTAAGCATCGGTTGCGTTGAAAAAATATCTCAGAGCAGTTCAGGCCTGTTCCATGAAATTGAGATTACGCCGTATGCCGATTTTGAAAAAATAGAAGAAGTGTTGATATTGAAAAGCATCTTAATAAACAAATGAAGCTTACCGCCATCTGAAACTGGTAATGCATATGCACCCATACCCAAATGGAATAGATTTATGACATTTACTATAGATTCCGCAGACAAAAAGGGCGAATGAACTATCTTTTATACATTTTTTCATGCCTTGTTCTAATATTGACTCAAACAACGGGGATTCATGACCTGTCGCTGTTTAACGGGTTTTATGATCTTATGATTGTTGTTGTAATATTCCTCGGGCTTTATCGTAATTTACGGGAAAGCATACCGGTAATCCTGTTTGCCGGATTTATAATGGATAATTTGTACAATGGTCCCTTCGGTCTTTATCTGACCGTATATTTGTGGCTATATGCCTGTATCAGATGGAGTTCGGTATATTTCAATGTAAAAAGTATATTGTTTCCGGCATTCATTGTTCCGGCAGGTGTGTTGTTCGAAAATATTATATTTTTTGGCTCCTTTGCAATGTTTAATTCCGGTTTCCTTAATTACTCTGATATTTATATCGTTGTTGCGGAACAGATAGTATGGGCAATGATTACAGGACCTGTTCTTATAATGCTTTTGAACTTGTTACACAGCATCTGGAACAGGTGGTTTAACGCGCAGGTTTCAGGGCAAAAAGAGTTCGGACGCAGCTTTTAAAAAACGATGCGTAAATTCATCAGAACTACAGACAGCGAATGGTTCAGGCTCCGTTTATCAGTGGTAATGTCTCTTGTTACTGCTGCATTTGTTGTTCTTTTTTTACGGTTGTTTTACCTTCAGATTCTGGAGGGTGAAGAGTTCAGGCAGCTTTCTGAAAACAACTGTATAAGGTTGCAGGCAATTCAAGCCCAGAGGGGATTTGTTTTCGATCGCAACGGAGCATTGCTTGTCGATAACCGCCCCTCATTTAATCTGAGCATAATACTGAAAGATGCCAAGCCTGTTGAATCAATAATTGGTATTCTGTCCCGGTATCTGAATGTCCCTGTCGAAGAACTTATGGCAAAGATCAGAAACATAAAGGGAGCATCTTCATTCAGGCCGGTTTTGCTGAAACAGGACATCGGCAGGAATGCTCTCGCATTGGTTGAAGCGCATAAACATGATCTCCCTGGAATTTCAGTGGATGCCCAGCCAAGAAGATATTATTTGCATAAGAACAGCGCTGCCCACCTTACAGGATATTTGAGTGAAATAAATTCGAACGAGCTTAAGGCGGAAAAATATCTCGAATATAAACTAGGCGACTTTATAGGCAGGTTCGGGATAGAAAAAGAATTTGAAAAATATATAAAGGGAAAACGGGGCGGACGTCAAGTTGAAGTTAATGTGGCAGGTCAGGTAGTCAGGGTTTTAGAAAATATCGATGCAGAACCCGGGAACAATATATATCTTACAATTGATCAGCGGCTTCAAATAAAGGCCGAAGAGCTTTTAAAAGATAAGGCCGGAGCTGTTGTTGCAATGGAGCCTTCTTCCGGGCAAATACTTGTGATGGCAAGCAATCCGGCTTTTGATCCTAATGGATTTGTCTGTGGTATGACCCATGATGAGTGGAAAGATCTAATTTCACAGCCTGACAGGCCGATGGAAAATAAAGCCGTAAAAGGGGAATACCCCCCGGCTTCGACCTATAAGATTGTGACCGCAATTGCGGCTCTGGAAGAAAAAGTTATAGATGTAAACACTTCATTTTATTGCCCCGGGTATATAAAATACGGAAACCGGGAATTCAGGTGCTGGAAAAAGGGCGGGCACGGTTCAGTTAATGTCGTCAGAGCGCTGGCAGAATCCTGCGACGTCTTTTTTTATAATGTTGGACAGAGGCTTGATATCGATAAACTATCCTGGTATGCGAAGGGTTGCGGGCTTGGGGTTCCGACCGGTATCAACCTTGAGCAGGAAGGTCGAGGCTTAATACCGTCGGCAATCTGGAAGAAGAATCGTTTCGGATCATCCTGGAGCAGTGGGGAGACGCTCTCTGCCGTTATTGGACAGGGTTATAATCTGGTTACGCCTGTTCAGATGCTGGTATTGACTTCCGCAATAGCTAACGGAGGAAAAAGAATTAAGCCGTATATTATGAAAAGCATCGAAACTCCGGGCGGGCAAAATATATTAAATGGCGAAACTGAAATAGTCGGTAATCTTCCTGTCAGCATGAGCACATTGAATATTGTAAAGCAAGGGTTGTGGGAAGTGGTCAATAAGAATTATGGCACCGCTTGGATAGCCCGTCCCGGCGGAGGAATTGAGATATCCGGAAAAACCGGAACAGCACAGATCATTGGAAGAAGGGATAATGAAACGAGCTACGAAAGAAAACTCCCTGACCATTTTAAACCGCATGCGTGGTTCGTTGCGTATGCTCCATCCTCCGATCCTAAAATTGCCATATCTGTGATTATTGAACATGGCGGACACGGTTCAAGCGCTGCCGGCCCTGTAGCAAGAGAACTTGTAAAATGTTATTTAAATCCGGAAGCCTGTGTTGATGACAATAGTCCGGATACAAAAGTTGTATCTGATACCTTTAATGATGAGTATTGACGGCTTCGACTCTTTTCAAGGTTACCGTACGGGGGATAGACTGTTAGCTAAAAATCCTACAGTCTCACAGCTTACAGTCTAAACAATCTGAGTAATTATTTTTAAAGATCAAAAAAAATAAAACGGGATTATTGAGTATAAAATGATCGATCGCAGGCTCGTTCAAAATTTTGACTGGGGACTTATAGGCATAACTTTGTCTATTTCATTGCTGGGAATAATGACTCTTTACAGTGCTGTTACTGCAGGGAAATCTGTTCCCAATGAGGCTATCTATTTAAAACAAATCGTATGGTACTGCGTTGGATTTGGAGCAATGATATGTTCTTTTATGTATGATTATAAGGCATTGGACAGGTGGGCCATAGCTATATATTGTTTTGTTATTTTGCTCCTGTTGCTTGTTCCTTTTCTGGGAAAATATGCTGGCGGATCAAAGCGCTGGTTGATGGTCGGCCCTGTTTCATTTCAACCATCTGAATTCATGAAGCTTGCCGTTATCGTAATTCTTGCAAGGTATTATTCAAGAGCGGCAAGCAGTAAAGGCTTGTCCTTCAGGGATTTGTTTGTCCCTTTTTTATTGAGCATAACCCCTTTCCTGCTGATAGCTCTGCAACCCGATCTTGGAACGGCCATGATGATTTTTTTGATAGCCGCATCGATATCCCTGTTTATAAAAATAGAAAGAAAGACTTTTATTTATCTTATATCTGCAGGTGTAGTTACAGTTCCACTGGTCTGGTTTTTTCTGAAGGATTATCAGAAACAGAGAATACTTACATTCTTAAATCCTGATCATGATCCTCTAGGCGCAGGATATCACATTATTCAGTCAAAGATAGCAATAGGCTCCGGAATGATTTCAGGCAAAGGATTTCTCAAAGGGACTCAAAGCGCCCTTTCCTTTTTACCTGAACAGCATACAGACTTCATATTTTCCGTGCTTGCTGAAGAATGGGGTTTTATCGGTTCATTGGTTCTTCTCCTTCTTTTCTTCATGTTGGTTGTATGGGGACTCAAAATAACATACGGATGCAGGGATACTTTCGGAACTATACTCTCTTTCGGAATTACGGCGATGTTGTCATGGGAGATTATTGTAAATATTGGAATGGCCATGGGGTTGATGCCTGTGGTCGGCGTGACTTTACCGTTCATAAGCTATGGGGGATCGTCAATAGTTGCGACCATGATAAGCATAGGCATCCTGCTGAACATAAGTATGCGAAGGTTCTTGTTTGAATGATTTATACCAGTATTTCATGAGATAAGCATTAATATCAGACAGCTTTTTCATCGATAAAAATATTTTTAAAAAACCTTTGACAAGTAGATTGTACTGGTGTTATAGACCCCCAGATTTTATCTGTCTTTATACAATAAATATAAATATTGCATCAATTTCTGCGATGGAGGGTCTTTTATGATTAAAGTTGATGTATCGGTTTTTATACAGATCGTCAATTTCCTCTTTCTGATCTGGGCAATGAATCTTGTCCTATACAAGCCAATCCGCAAAGTACTCTTGGAAAGAAAGAAAAAGGTCGAAGGCCTTGAGCAAAGTATTGAAAATTTCAATATAAATGCACAGGAAAAAGAGGATGCTTTTGCATCAGGGATTAAAGATGCGAGATCAAAAGGACAGATTGAAAAGGAATTACTGCTGTCTGCCGCCCAGAATGAGGAAAAACAGTTGTTGGAAAAGATAAATAAGAAAGCTCAGGATGATCTTGCTCAAATGCGGGATAAAATTGCAATTGAAGCTGAAAATGTCAGAAGCTCTTTGCATAATGAAGTTGATGCGTTTGCTAATGCAATTGGCCAAAAAATTCTGGGGAGGGTTTTTTAATGAAATTGCCTTTTGTCAGCAGGAATCGATTTGCAAGGTTAGCTATTGTTACGACTGCCGTTTTGCTTTTTACTGCGGGACCGGCTTTTTGTTCATCCGGAGGTGAGGGGGGCGGCGGAACTAAAGGATGGATTAATACCGATACCTATCGTGTTATGAATTTTGCCGTTTTGGCAATAGGCCTTATAATTCTTTTACGGAAGCCGGCTTCAAATGCCCTCAATGACCGTATTAAAGGCATTAAAGAGCAGCTGAATGATTTGGAAACAAAAAAGCTTGAGGCTGAAAAGAATCTTGCACAATATAATGAGAGGCTCTCCCTGCTTGATAAAGAGTCCGAAAAAATTGTTGCGGAATGTATAAAACAGGGAAACGAGGCAAAGAAAAGAATACTCGATGCTGCCGGTGATGCTGCCTTGAAATTGGAAGAACAGGCTCGGAAAAACATTGAGCATGAATTCAAACATGCAAGATCAAAGCTGAAAGAAGAGGTAGTTGAAAAGGCTCTTGTTATGGCGGAAGAGATTATTAAAAGAAATGTAACCGGAAAAGATCAGGAAAAACTGGTAAGTGAATATTTAGAGAAGGTGGTGGCATAGTGAAAAATTTAGCTATTTCAAGGCGTTACGCCAGGGCACTTCTGCTTATCGGTAAGGATGACGGAAAAGCTGAGATTTATAAGCAAGAACTGGATACGGTTGCTAATCTTGTTTCAAATGAGAAAGGGCTTGAACTCGCGCTCACAAACCCGCTTTATAATGCTGTTGCGCGTAAGAAAGTTTTGCAGCTGGTAGTTGAAAAGCTGAACCTTTCGAAGGCCATGAAGTCTTTCCTCTTTCTGTTGTTTGATAAGGGGCGAATTGGATTTCTTGGTACTATCAATGAATTTTATCAGAAGCTGGCTGATGAACTCAAAAATGTTGCGCGGGCCAGCCTGGTTTCGGCCACTGAAATTTCCTCGGAAACCGTTGAAAAGATCCGTGCTACCCTGTCAAAGATGACAGGTAAAGATATTGTTCTGGATGTAAAGGTAGACCAAAGTCTTATCGGGGGGGTAGTTTCAAGAATAGGCGATCTTGTTTTGGATGGTAGCATCAAAACACAATTACTCAATATGAGAGAATCTTTAAAATGTGGTGAGAGTGTCTAATGGAATTAAGAGCTGAAGAAATAAGTCAAATAATTAAAGGTCAGATTGCCGATTATGACAAGAAGGTTGAGCTGAGCGAAACCGGTGTCGTCTTGTCTGTTGGCGATGGAATTGCCAGGGTATACGGACTTGAAAAAGTCATGGCATTGGAGCTTGTTGAATTTCCAGGCGGCATTTTGGGTCTTGTGCTTAACCTTGAAGAAGACAATGTTGGTATTGCCGTTATGGGCGAAGTTACCCATATAAAAGAGGGTGATGTCGTTAAACGCACAGGTCGTATTGCCCAGGTTCCGGTTGGCGAAGCTGTTCTGGGTCGTGTTGTCTCTGCCGTAGGAGAGCCAATAGATGGAAAAGGCCCGATTGATGCGAAAGAGTTTAGAAGGGTTGAAATGGTCGCGCCTGGTGTTATCGCCAGAAAGAGCGTTCACGAGTCGATGCTTACAGGCCTTAAAGCTATTGATGCAATGACTCCGGTAGGTCGTGGGCAGCGTGAACTTATAATCGGTGACCGCCAGATAGGGAAAACCGCGATTGCGATAGATTCGATTCTGAGCCAGAAAGGGCAGGATGTTTATTGTATTTATGTCGCATGCGGTCAGAAGAAATCAACAGTTGCACAGGTTGTTGCCGTTCTCGAAAAACACGGAGCAATGGAATATACTACGGTTGTTGCGGCATGCGCAAGCGATCCCGCTACACTTCAGTATGTCGCGCCATATGCCGGATGCGCCATGGGAGAATATTTCCGTGATAAGAGTCAGCATTCATTAATCATATATGACGACCTTTCAAAACAGGCAGCTGCGTATCGTCAGGTGTCACTTCTTTTGAGACGCCCGCCCGGTCGTGAAGCCTATCCCGGTGATATTTTTTATAACCATTCCCGGCTTCTTGAGCGTTCCGCAAAGCTGAATGATGAGCTTGGTGCGGGCTCGCTTACCGCCCTTCCGATTATTGAAACTCAGGCCGGTGACGTTTCCGCGTATATTCCTACAAATGTTATTTCAATTACAGACGGGCAGATTTATCTTGAACCCAGCCTGTTCTTTGCCGGTGTCCGTCCTGCCATCAACGTTGGTCTTTCTGTATCGCGTGTTGGTGGCGCGGCTCAAGTCAAAGCCATGAAACAGGTTGCGGGCAGCCTCAGACTGGATCTTGCCCAGTACCGCGAACTTGAAGCATTTGCGGCGTTTGGAAGCGACCTTGACAAGGCGACACAAAGACAGCTTACACGAGGAGCAAGGCTTGTCGAGATATTAAAGCAGCCTCAATATAAGCCGCTCTCGATGGAGAAGCAGGTAACGATACTATATGCCGGAACAAGAGGCTTTCTTGATAAATATCCGGTAAACGTTCTTGCCAAATATGAGGCTGGACTTTTTGCATTTATCGCCGATAGATATCCACAAATATTTACAGAGCTTGCCGATAAAAAAGTCATCAATGATGAGCTTGATAAACTGATGACGGATGCCTTGAACGCTTTCGATGAGGAATTCAAGGATACCATTAAATAATATCGGCCCGGACTTTTTATAATAATATTGTAATTTGTGAATATATAAGGGTTGAGTTGAATGGCTACGTTAAAAGATGTCAAAACAAAAATAGGCGCAGTAAAAAAGACCAAGCAGATCACAAAGGCCATGAATATGGTGGCTGCTTCCAAGCTCCGTGGCGCGCAATCCAGCATGACCGGTTTTCGGCCTTATGCAAGCAAATTTGCAGAAGTTCTCGGCAGTCTTGCAGAGCGAGGTGGAAATGAAGCAAATCCATTGCTGGCGATGCGTGAAAAAATTTCAAAAATTAATGTTATTCTTTGCGCTTCAGATAGAGGATTGTGCGGTGGGTTCAATGCAAACCTTATGTTAAAAGCCGATTCATTTTTAAAAGAGAAATCAAAAGAAGATATCGTGGTTTCTTTTGCATGTTTTGGTAAGAAAGGCAGGGATTGGTGCCGAAAAAACAAATTGGAAATTGCAAGCGAACATGTTGGAATTGTAGGCGGCAGGTTTGGGTTTAATGTGGCTGTTAAGGCGGGCAAAAAGCTGATTGATAAGTTTCTGAATAATGAGTACGACGAAGTCTATGTGATATATTCTGAGTTCAAAAGTGTTGCAAAACAATTGCCTGTGATAAAAAAGCTTCTTCCTATACCGCCTATTGAAACGTCTGAGAAGAGCGAAGAGGCTGAAAAAAAATTTCTTGCTGAGCACATATGCGAACCTTCACCATCCGAATTGCTTGATGAAATGCTTCCGAGAAACATCTATGTTCAGATTTACAGCGCCCTTTTGGAAACATCAACAAGCGAACATGCTGCGAGAATGGCCGCTATGAACAATGCAACCAAGGCTTGTAACGATATGATTAATAGTCTTACTCTGGCATACAACAAGGCCCGACAGGCTTCCATCACTGCAGATCTCATGGATATTGTAGGTGGGGCGGAGGCGCTTAAAGGGTAAGAATTGAAAATACCGCATTCAGTTTTGATAGGAGGTCTATAGATGGGAGAAAACATTGGTAAAATAAAGCAGGTTATGGGGCCTGTTGTTGACGTGGAGTTTGAAGAAGGAAAGCTTCCCAATATCCTTACCGCACTTCTGATCAGCAATCCTGCCATAAATAATGAGCAGGACAATCTTGTGGTTGAAGTCGCCCAGCATCTTGGCGACAATGTCGTTCGATCAATCGCAATGGATGTAACTGATGGATTGGTAAGAGGTATGTCAGTCAAAGATACAGGGAAGCCTATCATGATGCCGGTTGGTCCGGCCGGACTGGGAAGGGTATTGAATGTTGTAGGGCGTCCGGTAGACGGGCTTGGGCCGGTAAGTCATGAAAAAATGATGCCGATTCACCGTTTAGCACCCAAATTTACGGAACAGGATACAACTGTTCGTGTTCTTGAAACAGGTGTAAAAGTTATAGACCTTCTGGTACCATTCCCGAGAGGCGGGAAAATGGGTATGTTCGGAGGCGCCGGAGTCGGTAAAACAGTTATCATGATGGAGATGGTTAATAATATTGCCATGCATCACGGCGGTATTTCCGTATTTGCAGGAGTCGGTGAAAGAACCCGCGAAGGTAATGACCTGTACCATGAAATGAAGGTTTCCGGCGTTCTTCCCAAAGCAGCACTGATATATGGTCAGATGACAGAACCTCCCGGAGCAAGGGCAAGAGTTGCGCTGTCCGCTTTAACCGCCGCCGAATACTATCGAGATATTGAAGGCCAGGACGTTCTCATATTCATCGATAATATATTCAGATTTACCCAGGCAGGCTCGGAAGTTTCTGCTCTGTTGGGACGTATGCCTTCAGCCGTCGGTTATCAGCCTACTCTTGCCGTTGACCTAGGCGAACTTCAGGAGCGCATCACTTCTACCGACAAGGGATCTATTACAGCCGTCCAATGTGTTTATGTTCCCGCAGACGACTTGACAGACCCTGCTCCTGCTACAACTTTTGCCCATCTTGACGGCACAGTTGTTTTGTCGCGACAGATTGCGGAACTTGGTATTTACCCTGCTGTTGACCCGCTCGATTCAACATCAAGAATTCTGGATGCCTCTTATATAGGTGAAGAGCATTACCTGGTTTCCCGTAAAGCGCAACAGATTCTTCAGAAGTATAAGGAACTTCAGGATATTATCGCTATCTTAGGTATCGAAGAATTATCCGATGAAGATAAAGTCACTGTATCAAGGGCAAGAAAGATCCAGAGATTTTTATCGCAGCCATTCCATGTGGCTGAGACCTTTACAGGAATGAAAGGCAAGTACGTTAAAATTGCCGATACCGTAAGGGGATTCAAGGAAATTTGCGAAGGCAAGCATGATGACCTTCCCGAGCGCGCATTTTACATGGTAGGCGGTATAGAAGAAGCCGTTGAAAAAGCAAAGCAAATGGCCGATGAAAAGTAGAAGTGAGGGCATATAATATGGCCGGAAACATAAAATTAGAAGTTGTTACACCTGAAAAAACAGTCGTTAGCGAAGAAACGCAAATTGTTATGGCTCCCGGCTCTCTGGGTGAATTTGGAGTTCTAATTGGCCACACCCCTTTTTTCACCACTCTGAAAGTGGGGATTATCCGGTACAAGGATATTAAGGGAGAAGAAAGGTTTGTATTTGTAAACGGGGGATTTGCTGAGGCACTGCCCGACAGAGTTACTGTGCTGGCCGAATCTGCTGAAAGAAGGCGTGATATAGATGTGGAGAGGGCAAAATCATCTTTAAAACGAGCCCAGGAACGTTTTGAAAAGGCAGGCGCCCGTGAAGATATTGATTTTATAAGAGTAAGGGCCGCTTTGGAAAGGGCTCTGCAACGCATAAAACTTGCTGAAACGAGACGATAGTATTTTTCAGTCTATTTTATTTGAAATTTATCCGTTTAAAGGATTATAAAAAGGGCAGCCTTACAATGCAGGTTGCCCTTTTTTATTGATAAGTATATTTGATGAACTCATAAAAAGTCGAAGTATGCTCACTTAATGAGCTTTTTGGGGATTTTTAAGTCACTTCGCTAAATCACAAGAACTCGGGCTAACACCCTCAAACAGCTTGTGATATTTAACGCTCAGTTCCTTAAAAATCTATCTCCCAAAAATCTCAAATCCGTTCGCATATGACTTTTTATGAGTCCATCATATTTAACGTATAGGCAATTATTATGCAGACGGAAGATAAACTTGCAGCAATCATTCTTGCCGCTGGATTAGGAACACGAATGAAATCAGACAGCGCCAAGGTGTTGCATGAGATTAACGGCAAACCCATGGTAATGTATGTTCTTGAAACTGCAAAGAAAATAGCCGGAAGCGATATAGTTGTTGTTATAGGGAAACAGGCTGAAAAGGTAAAAAATTTAGTATCAGATGTTTATAAAGTTCTTTTTGCTTTACAAGAAAACCAGCTTGGTACCGGACATGCTGTTAAGTGTGCTCTTCCACTGATTCCTGAATATGCTAACCAGATTTTAATTCTTTGTGGTGATGTCCCTCTGCTTTCTTACGGCACGGTAACAAAATTATATGATAACCATATCAGGAAAAAACGGGATGTTTCTATTCTCGCTGCTGAGACTGAAAACCCGAAAGGTTATGGAAGAATAATAATGGATGAAGAACAATCTGTTTCAGGAATAGTTGAAGAAGCAGATGCTACTGCGGCTCAGAAGAAAATAAAAACCATTAATTCAGGTATATATTGTGTTAAAAAGGCCTTTTTAGAATATTCACTAAATAAAATTAAAGCCGATAATGCCCAGAGCGAATTTTATCTAACAGATATAGTTAAAATAGGATATAATGAGAATAAAAGGGTTGGTGCAATTGTTGGTGAGGACAGCGAAGAAATATTGGGCGTTAACAGCATGCAGGATTTGATGGTTGTTGAAGGAATAATTCAAAAGCGATCGGGTATTATATCTTGACTTTGGCATAGATGGAATATTATAGAAGTTCAAACAGACGAGGTGATAGGGTTGAATAAGGAAATTATTTTGCGTCAATTCGAAGAAATAGAACAAAAACTTGAAAAAGTGGTCGCACTTTGCAAATCATACGAAGCAATAAATTTAGAACTTAAAAGTAAAATTATGAAGTTAGAGGAGGAGCTGCAGGGGAAGATCGAAGCGGAAAAGAGCTATTCCCATGAGAGAGATCTTATTCGGTCAAGGATAGATAATCTTCTTTCCAAGCTCAATGGTATAACAGAAGCTCATAATTAGAGGCCATATTGTTTGTTTTAGAAAGGTAGATATTTATTTATTGGAACATCTTGTAAAAATAGAACTATTTGGGAAACGTTATACATTAAAAGCAGAAACTGATGCATTACATGCAACAGAAGTTGCCGACTTCCTAGTTCGGGAAGTCAGAAAGATTGAGTCCCAGCTGAATGATTCTCCAACAAATCTGAACCAACTTGGAATTATGATTATGACTGCATTGAATATTGCCAATAATAATATAGAGATTAAAAAAAATCATTCTGATTTTCTGTGTGAAATTTCTGAAAAATCGGCGAATATGATAAAATTGTTGGATAATTGTTTAACGTGAATGTTTGATGGAATTTCCATATTGACGAAAATGTTTAGAAATGGCACATTTTCCTCGCTACCTTTCGAAATTTCAGTATATTGCAAATAATATAAAGATATTTCTTTAAGTTGTCTTGTATATAATTTGCCCTTGGCCTGCATTTTCTGATTTGATGATGTAAAAAACCCCTGCCGTGTTCGTGATTGATATTTGTTCTTTGATCCAACAAACATAAAAATAGAGCCTTCCTTGGTTTTGGTGTGCATGTTCTGCTTGTACAGAAAAGCCTGAAGAAACCATAAGGCACTAACTTTGAACGTTCGGTTCAGAGGCTTATCAACACGGCACTGTGGTGGGGGTTCTTTTCCCCCGGAAGCAAAAAAAGAGACATCTTGAAAAGACATTTGACCTTTTCTTTTTTGCTCCCCTCTTTTTATAGTTGTTTTCACACCATTAACCATGATTACTTTCTATTCGTTTTATTGTTATCATTTTTATCGGTTCGACGGAGCCGATCAATATATGGTTTGGAAAATTGTATCGATTAAATCAAAAGCGGTAGATAGTTACAGGCGCTTTATTTTGAATGATCAATCCTGGAAACTTACTTTTTTGAGCTCATACTGCACAAGTGGAGAGAACTGATGAAAGAGATATATATAATAATTGCCGGCATAGTTATTTTTGGAATAGGATATATCGTTGCTTATTGGATTAAAGGAAGAATAGCCTCTCAGAAAATTAAGGCTGCGGAGAATGAAGCTAACAGAATAATGGAAGAAGCAAAGGTTAAGTCTGATTCTATTATTAAAGAGGCTCAGATTGAAGCCAAAGATAAGCTTTTCAAGATGAAAAGCGAGTTTGATAATGAAAATAAAGAGACAAGGGCAGAGCTGAAGAAAAAAGAGAAAAGGTTAATCCAGAAAGAAGAGAGTATAGACAACAAGCTTGAACAGATTGAACGGAGAGACAGGGAGATTTCGCGAAAAGAGGTTATCCTCCAGAAGAGAGAAGAAAATATTGAGCGGAGTGAAGTTCTGCATAATGAACTGATTGAGGAGCAGAAAAAACAACTCGAAAGGGTTTCCGATTTAACTGCCGAACAGGCTAAAGAACTTCTTATCAGGGCAATGGAAAACGAAGCCAGGCATGATGCTGCTAAACTGATTAAGAAAATAGAAAGTGAAGCTAAAGAAGAGGCTGATAAAAGGGCAAAAAATATAATTTCAACTGCGATACAAAGATATGCTGGAGAATTTGTTGCTGAACGAACAGTTTCTGTTGTTCAACTTCCTAATGATGAAATGAAGGGTCGAATAATTGGAAGAGAGGGGCGTAATATACGCGCGCTTGAAGCAGCTACAGGAATTGACCTTATAATCGATGATACGCCTGAAGCAGTTATTTTATCCGGATTTAATCCTGTCAGGAGGGAAGTGGCTCGTATATCTCTGATGAGACTGATATCTGACGGCCGAATTCATCCAGCAAGAATAGAGGACATTGTAAAAAAGGTTGAATTGGAGGTAGATCAGGCAATTAAAGAGGCCGGAGAACAAGCCGCGTTTGATTTGGGTGTGCATGGAATTAATAATGAACTTATAAAATATATAGGGAGATTAAAATTCCGCACAAGTTATGCGCAAAATGTTTTGCAGCATTCAATTGAAGTTGGTTTTTTTAGCGGTATAATGGCTTCTGAATTGGGTCTTAGTTCAAAGCTGGCAAGGCGCATGGGCTTGCTTCATGATATAGGAAAAGCAATTGACCATGAAGTTGAAGGCTCTCACGCAATCATTGGAGCGAACCTTGCGAAAAAATTTGGTGAAGCTCCTAAGGTCATTCATGCAATTGCTGCCCATCATGAAGATATCCAGCCATCTTCAGTATATGCTTATCTGGTACAAGCAGCCGACGGACTTTCCGGGGCAAGGCCGGGTGCAAGAAAAGAACTCCTTGAGAATTATATCAAACGGCTGGAAGATTTGGAAAAAATAGCGAATTCGTTTAATGGAGTTTCGAATACTTATGCAATTCAGGCCGGAAGAGAGCTGAGGGTTATTGTCGAAAGCGGAATAATATCCGATGAGGACTCTGTAATGCTCAGCAGGGATATTGCTAAAAAAATCGAAGAGTCACTCGTTTTTCCAGGGCAGATAAAAGTGATTGTGATACGTGAAACAAGAGCTGTTGAGTATGCTAATAAATGAGGTCGAGAATGGTCAATTTAATTGATATTTTTATAGAACGTGGCTTTATTGAGCAAACCACCCATGAGGAAGAACTGAGAGATTATATTCAGAATGAGAGTGTTACATGCTATATAGGTTTTGACCCTACAGCGTCAAGCCTGCACGTTGGAAGCCTTGTTCCTATCATGGCACTTGCCCATATGCAAAGGCATGGCCACAGGCCTATTGCGGTTGTTGGCGGCGGAACAGGACTCGTAGGAGATCCAAGCGGGAAAACCGAGATGAGAAAGCTTCTTACTTCTGAAATGGTTGAAAATAATGCTATTGGAATCAAAAAACAGCTATCCCGTTTTATTGATTTTAGTAACGGAAAAGCTCTTCAGGTTAACAACAATGACTGGCTTAGCGAACTGAAATATATTCCGTTTTTAAGAGATATCGGAAGACATTTTTCAGTGAACAGAATGATTAAAGCTGAAAGCTACAAATTACGGCTTGATTCTGAAGAAGGTCTCAGTTTTATTGAATTTAATTATATGCTGTTGCAGGCATATGATTTTTTAGAATTATTTGACAAATACAGATGCAGGCTCCAAATGGGTGGAAGCGACCAGTGGGGTAATATTATTGCCGGCATAGAACTTATAAGGAAGGTGCGGAAAGAAACAGCTTTTGGTATAACTTTTCCCTTAATCAAAACGAGTTCAGGCGCTAAAATGGGAAAAACAGTCAAGGGGGCAATTTGGCTTGATCCTTCTAAAACAACCCCTTATGATTATTATCAGTACTGGATTAATACAGATGATAGGGATGTGGCCAGGTTTTTGGCGCTTTTTTCATTTTTGCCAATGGATGAAATCAAAGAAATTGAGCATTTACAGGACGCCGATTTAAACAGCGCCAAGACAGTTCTGTCTTTTGAAGCAACACGGCTTGCGCATGGCAATGAGGAGGCTGTTATGGCTTATAAGGCGGCTGCCAGTGTTTTCGGACAACGGTATGTCAACAGGGCAATATTGCCTTCAAGTTCTGTGCCTAGAGATAATTCTGAACTAGCCGATTCTGCAGTCCCTTTTTCATATATTGATTCGAAACTACTGGAATCCGGTATACCCGCATTTAAGCTGTTTCATCAAGTAAGTCTGGCTTCATCCGGAGGTGCTGCAAGAAGATTGATTGAACAGGGCGGGGCCTATATAAATGAAAAGCGAGTCGACAAGTTTGACGAATTGATTACATCTAATGATATCAGTGATATGGAGATACTGTTAAGATCCGGAAAAAAACGTTTCCATAAAATCAAAATAAAATAATAATAATACTTGACATAATTTATGCAAGAATATAAATATACAATTCTTTGTTTTTAGTTTATTGGACCGAAACAGCGAGCGAATTTCACACTGCTTCCGGCGACGTTTGAGAGCGAATTAAGAACAGACGTTCTTTCCAACGATTTAAGATTTTCTGCAGCCTGCTGCGCGGAGATTCAACAACGTCAGGGCATGATTATTTATTTTGAAAGCACATATTTTATGTTGACAATAAAAATGTGCGCATATAAAAAAGGCTTTCTTTTTTAATGTTCAGCATGCCTTAAATAAGAATATCTGAAGTAAAAAATATAAATAATTTGCTTGACAAAGAATATGCAGGATAGTATAAAACAAATCTTTCGAGAAATTGGGAATGTTTCGCAGAGAATTAATAAAATAAATATAAATTAATATTGTGCTTGACATAACATCTCGAATAAATTACGAATATACTCTATTGAGATATGGGTTGCTGTTTCAGCAGCCACTTGATCTTTGAAAACTAGATAGTGACAGCTTGTGAGTTAGGTCTCATTTTGCATGAAAATGCAACAATTTGATAGTTTAATTGGAGAGTTTGATCCTGGCTCAGAATGAACGCTGGCGGCGTGCTTAACACATGCAAGTCGCACGAGAACTCTTTAGCTTGCTAAAGATAGTAAAGTGGCGCACGGGTGAGTAACGCGTGGGTAATCTTCCTTCAAATTGGGGATAACTCGCCGAAAGGCGGGCTAATACCGAATAATATCTTTAAAACCTCGGTCTTGAAGATCAAAGGTGGCCTCTATTTATATGCTACTGTTTGAAGATGAGCCCGCGTACCATTAGCTTGTTGGTAGGGTAATGGCCTACCAAGGCCGCGATGGTTAGCTGGTCTGAGAGGATGATCAGCCACACTGGAACTGACACACGGTCCAGACTCCTACGGGAGGCAGCAGTGAGGAATTTTGCGCAATGGGGGAAACCCTGACGCAGCAACGCCGCGTGAGTGATGAAGGCCTTCGGGTCGTAAAGCTCTGTCAAGCGGGAAGAATCTGCCCTGTGATAATACCA
>JBFYVZ010000230.1:0-2811 GCA_041298995.1 Desulfobacteraceae bacterium | reverse complement strand
ATACTGGTAATTCTTGATGACCTTGTTTTCGATATTAATCCAGTGACCGAGAGATCCTCTCGGAACGTCATTCAAACCAACACCCATGGCGCTGTTCGGCATTTCCCACGCCGTATAGGTTTTCGTGTCACCGCTTTTCAGATTCTCAATGAGTTCCATAACCCAACGCTCTGTTGCAGCTCCTATTGCAACTGTCTCAAGACCTCGTGCCGCAGTCCTTCCGAGAGTTGAAAAAAGGGCCTGAACAGGAACGCCAAGTTTTGCCAATGTGCTGTCGACAAGAGCCTTAATCTCTTTATTGCCTTTTCCATAGGCAACAAGAACGCGCGCAAGCGGGCCAACTTCACAGGGTTCACCGTCATAACGTGGCGCTTTGAACCAGGAGTATTTCTTGTCCGTCACATAATCGCCGTGTTTAGGCTTGGTCTCACCCTGGTAAGGATGCTTGGGAGCGCCGTCTTCGTACCATCCGTGAGCTACGTGCTCCGTCACCTTTTCCTGAGCCGCCATCTTCATGCCGGCGATATCTCTCTTCATTATGACGCCTCTTGGCATAAGCAGGCTATCGGGTTCATTGTCACCTTCTGGAAATTCGCCCCATGCGAGGAAATTGGTCGTGCCACCTATTGCGCCCCAGTCCTTATAGAAAGAAGCAACTGCAAGAAGGTCGGGAATGTACACCTTGTTGATAAATTCCTGCGTCTCTTTGGTGATAAACAGAAATTCCGCTATCCTGTCGGGTGTAAGATCTGCTACGCATGTCACACCTCCGACTACAAGTGACTGCGGATGCGGATTCTTTCCGCCAAAAATTGCATGCATTCTGGCAGCTTTTGCCTGGAGCTTCAATGCTTCAATATAATGGGCTGCCGCCATAAGGTTTGCTTCAGGCGGAAGCTTGTAAGCAGGATGCCCCCAGTAAGCGTTGTTGAAGGGACCAAGCTGTCCGCTGTCAACAAAAGTTTTAATCCTCTGCTGGACTTCCTTGAAATATACCGCCCCTCCCCATGGCGCATTGCTGACATTATCGGCCAGAGCGGCTGTTTTTGCCGGATCTGCGCTGAGAGCGCTTACTATATCAACCCAGTCAAGCGCATGGAGATGGTAAAAATGAACTATATGGTCGTGCTGGAATTGTGCGCCGTGAAGAAGATTTCTGATTATGCGCGCGTTTTTTGGAATTTTTACTTTTACTGCATTTTCGACTGCCCTCACCGAGGACAAAGCATGTGTGTACGTTCAGACTCCGCAGGATCGTTGAACAAAATGCTGGGCATCGCGGGGGTCACGGCCCTGGAGAATCATTTCAATACCCCTGAACATCTGACCTGAACTCCAGGCATTTACTACTTTGCCTCCGGCCACTTCGACTTCGATTCGAAGGTGGCCTTCTATTCTGGTAATCGGATCTACTATAATTCTTTCACCCATATTATCTCCTCCCTTTTTTCTAAAAAGGATTGTTATTTAGAATAATGACCGTTTTACATTTCCTGATAGAACGGGCTCATCTTGTCCCAGAAATTTGGTTCGCTGCAGCCAAGACAAGGATGACCGGCTTCAACCGGCCAGCTCGTACCGTCATTGAATTTTGCTGTCGGGCAATTATTGAATGTTTCAGGCCCTCTGCATCCCATTTTATAGAGACAATATCCCATTGCCGCTTCTTTTGATCCGAATTCTTTGACAAATTCGCCGTTCTCAAAATGGGATCTTCTCTGGCACTGATCATGGATCGACTTTCCAAAGGCAAACATAGGCCTTCCGAGATTATCGAGCTCCGGAAGCTTGCCGAGGAGGAGATAGCTTACTATTGTTCCAACCAAATTGACAGGGTTGGGCGGGCATCCGGGTATGTTTAAAGTCTTGATACCAAGGGCTTCACCAACGCCTTTGTATCCTCCCGGATTTGGATTCGCGGCCTGAACGCCGCCATATGAAGAGCACGTCCCATAAGAAATAACCGCTGCGGCTTTGGGGCATACTTCTTTTGCTATCTGCAGGAATGTTTTTCCGCCGATTTTTCCGTATGCTCCGTCATATTTCGTCGCTACGGCGCCTTCGACTATGCAGACGAACTTTCCTTCGTACTTCTTGACGGCATTGTGAAGATTTTCTTCAGCCTGCTTACCAGCCGCAGCCATGATTGTTTCATGATATTCTATTGAAAGAATCTCAAGAACAAGCTGGTCAATTCCGGGATACATCGAGCGCAGTAAAGATTCCGTACACCCGGTACATTCCGCAAACTGGAGCCATATGACAGGCGGACGTTGTGCTGGAGCTGCAAAAACCTCGGCTACTTTGGGAACAAACGATGACGAAAGCCCCATGGTAGCGGTGAGGAATGTACAGTACCTCATGAAGTCTCTTCTTGAGACTCCTCTTTTTTCCAACTTTTCAAAAAAATCTATTTCCTTTTCCATCGGCACCTCCTCTGATGTTGATAAAGTCCTAATAAACTGACAATAAACCTCAAGGCCAACTTAAAGACACGAAAATTCTTGAAAAAATAAAGCGTGAATTCTATTTATTGAGAGCTTCGAATTTCTCGAATATAGGTCTGCGGGGTAATAGGTTTTGGCATTCGCAAGAATACAATCCAGCCTTTGCCAACGGCGGCATATCCGCATCCATTAGGATGTTGACAGCCCCAAAAGGATGAATGGTCACGAAGCCTTATACAGTATCCGCCTGTATGATACCTGTCGGATATCTGGGGGCGTTGCTATGTCATCATAAAAATTTCTTGCGAAATGCCAAAACCCATTACCCCTCAGACCTTTTAATAATATGTTATGCAACGCTCTC
>JBFYVZ010000186.1:0-15149 GCA_041298995.1 Desulfobacteraceae bacterium | reverse complement strand
AATGTTTTATCCATCCGTTTTTCTGGCCCATGCCTCGTTGCTTCGTGCAATCTTTTTCTGAACCGTTGACCATGTTCTTGTTGTAAGAAAAGACTCTGCATGGCGTTTAACCATCTGCCGGAACATATCATATGAAACAGTAAATGATAACTCGTCGGTTTTGAAAAACTTGCGGGCCGATGGATCCCACCCACCGAGAACGGCTTTATTCTCACCCCTGGCCAGATACTTGTAAGGCCAGGTGATCAGGTTTGTGCAGGCAGCCCCCCATGGTGAAACAACTACCTCCGGGTCATTTGTTACAAATGTCGCAAGCTGATGAAGGCCGCTCAATGTCTCGGGTCTTGCGAAGAAGGCTACCACATCAGGCTTTTCGTTAACGTCAAAAAGGCTCAGTGGTTTCGCAACACAATATTTGCCGGATGAAGGAGGAGGGTCTATATAGGACTGGATGCGCCTGAGTTCATCCGGCGAATCACAGTAAAGCTCGCCATGCATCCTGCCGGGTATTCCAGTGGAAACGTAATGGATGATTGCCTCCGTCTGAGGCTTCATGAAACCGAGCCAGAAAGCGCCGCCGGGACAACCGAATTGTTCCGCAGTAAAGTATGCCGCCTTTTTTTTCCTGCGGGCCAGCCAGATATTCCCCAGAACACAGGAGAACTTACCGAATATGGACTGCCAGTTGATCTCATTTTTCATTTCTCTTTCCCGGGTAGGCAGTTCCATCGGCTTTGGTGAAAAACCTTCCGAAGGCTTTATATCTGTATAAAAAATGCCTACCGGCTCTTCCATAAGCCCTAAGATCTCAAGAAATTTTGGCAAATCGCCATGCTGTTTATCCGTCATGTTACCTCCTGCTTCAACATCCAAAGAGCTCTCAACAACAGCAACTGTTGGTAAGGCATCAATAGATACTACGGCATCGAATTATGTTCCGAATCATTTATAGCAAAATCCGGATAAATATGAAATGTTTTATTTGGTGAACGCATCCGCTGTTTCGGTTCAAGGTCCGGGTTTCAGGGAGAGTTCAAAACCCCAATATAGAGAATTAGTGTCCATCCGGAAACTGATTCCGGACACAATTAAGTTTCCAATCCGGAAATAGGCAATTTTGGGCAAGCTCAAGGAAATCAAGGAATTGCGCTGAGACATACACATTGTATGTCGCACAAGAAATCCCGCAGATTGACACAGAGATCGCACAAAGGGGCCATTTCCGGATGGAAACTAATTACAAAACCAATTGCGGATTAACCTAATATCTGATATCTCTTTCACATGATTAACGCCGATAAAAATGTACCCGGAGGATATTGTGCCTGAAATTAAATTTGATCCGGAAGTATGTATCACCTGCGAGACGGTCGATTGTCTTATGAAATGCCAGTACATCAAGTTTACCGGCATAAGTGACGCCAAAGCCGAAAAATTAAAAATAAACGCCGGGGAAGAGAGTCGCGTTCTTAATGAATGCCTGACCTGTTATGCATGCCAGGAGTATTGCCCGTACAGCAATAACCCGTTTTATCTGATAGTGGAGCGGCAGGAAGAAAAAGGAATTCTCCCGGCGCCCAGGCCGATTATTGAGGAACAGCTCAGAATGATGAGCCCGAGAGGTAGAATCGTTCAGAAAAAAGTCCGCTCTCCGGTAGTGAATATGTGCGCATTCCCCATGCTTGCCGGATGTGTCAGAGGCAAACTGTTTGAAGGCGCTTCTGTGATATCGGGAAATGACATGTTCTGCAATATCATGTGGCTTCATTTTGCAAAGAACTCCGTAATCAGGGAGCGTGTTCCGAAGATGATCGACAATATAATGTCGTTTTATCTGACGGATTCCGGAATTGACGAGATGGTCTGTTTTCACGATGAGTGTTACGGAACATATACCAGTGTGGCTGACGCTTACGGAATTAGCGTGCCGTTTAAACCGGTTCATCTCTTTGACTATATCAACCGGCGGCTGGATGAATTATCAGACAGGATTAAGCCGGTTAATGAAAAAATCGCATACCAGCGGCCATGCTCGAATCGTCTGTCACCGCATACAGACAAGATACTGGATGAAATTTTCATCAAAATCGGGGCGGAACGTGTCCCCCGGAAGCATGACAGGGGAAATGCATTATGCTGCGGCGGAGTCCCGCGCGCCCAGCAACGGGATGAGCTGGCTGATGAACTGGTGGAAAAAAATATCAGCGACATGCTCTCCACGGGCGCCAAATATTGTGTGTTTAACTGCCCGTTCTGCATGGCAACGCTCGGACAGGAAGCGGCGGAACGCGGGTTGATGCCGATACTCGTGAGCGACCTTGTCCTGACTGCACTGGGAGAATAAACCGATGAAAGATTTTATCAGGCAATTAGCCGAAATTACCGGGCCGGGATTTGTTTCCGGGGAGCCGGAGGAACGGTATCTCTATTCCATGGATCAGGGAACTATGCCGCCTGCAGAACCTGATATCGTTGTAATGCCGGGAAACACTGAGGAAGTTCGGCAGATCATGATTCTCGCTAATAAGAATAAAGTCCCGGTGGTGCCCATGGGGGGAGGACTGGTTCTTTCGGGACTCACAAGGGCGCTGCATGGCGGCGTTATTTTAGACATGAAACGGATGAACCGTATCCTTCAGGTCAATCCTAAAAGCCGTTATGCTGTAGTTGAAGGGGGAGCTTCCGAAGGTATGCTGCAGGCGTATCTGAAAAAGCATCATCCGGAACTCAAGCATTCCATGCCTGACGCCCCACCTATAGCTACTTTGGCAGGAAATATCTGTATTCATGGATCGGGGCACCTCTCAGTTCTGGGAGGATTCCATTCGGATATGCTTACCGGCATGGAGGTTGTACTGCCATCCGGCGATATTGTCAGGTCGGGATCATGCAGCGTCTCCCCGGACTGGTTTGCAAGGGCTCCGCTTCCTGATCTCTCCGGGCTTTTTCTTGGATGGTCAGGAACCACCGGCGTTGTGACTAAACTCGGGATCAGACTTTTCCCAAGTTATGCTCATAATGATATGCTCATTTTCGTATGTGAAGATGCGGAACTGATGCCTGACGTCATTTCACGGCTGACAGGCGCGCAGGTTGCGGAAGACATGACCCCGTGGATGATGCCGAAACCTGAATGGGCAAGAGGCTTTCTGCATATAAACATCAGCTACGGCGCGCACAGCAAAAAAGAGCTTACTTTCAAACGGAATCTGCTCCAGGCGTCAGTGAAGAAATATGCAGATCAGAAAATCGCGGGTTTTCTCCCCATGCCGCCTCCCCAGAAAAGCAGGTTTTTAAAAATCCCTTCGTCCGACCTGGTGACATTTGCCGATCTCAGAAAGGGCGGCGGATTTGAATATGTCGGAGCTATCATGGCCATCGAACATTTCGCTGAAGCCTATCGCGCCGGTCTTGAAATCGCCCGGACGTATAACGTGAGCTATTCCATGGGAGCAAGAATCATCGGAGCGGGTCATGCCATGATGTTCTTTTACGCGTACGCTTTTAACCGGGCGGATCCGGAGGACGTAAAACGGGCACAGTATGCGCTGGAGGCAACCAATACCGCTGCTCTTGAAATCGGCGGGATTCCCTGGAAATCGGAACTGCCGGCCCAGAAACAGATCATTGACAAAATGGACCCCAACACTTTTAATCTCATGAATCAGATCCGTTCCATATTGGATCCGAATCACATAATGAATCCGGGAAACTGGGAAAAGTGATTAATCATGCTGCATGAAGAAATACTTCACCGATGTTTCCGCTGCGGTTACTGCAAGATGCCTTCAAATTATATCGATTTGAACTGTCCGTCTTATCTTGCATTCCGGTTTGAAACCTATTCACCGGGAGGACGCATGTGGCTTCTCAGGGCCTGGCTGGACGGAAAGATCACGCTAAGCCGGAGATTTGCTGAAATCATGTTTTCCTGCACCGCGTGCGGAAACTGCACCGAACATTGCCCGTTTCCCGATTTCAAAAACCTTCTGCTGGAGGCTTTTACCGCGGGCAGGGAAGCTTTTCTGGATGGCGGACTAGTCCCTGCAGGAGTTAGGAATTATCTCACGCGGATGCAGCTTCATGGAAACCCTTATGGCCTGCCGGCAAAAAAACGAGCCGACTGGGCTAAGGAATCTGAGATTGCGCCGTTTACTGACCAGGAATATCTCTTCTTTGCGGGCGATGAAGGCTCCTACGATTTGCGCGGCCAGGAGATAGCCCGATCAGCGGCCAGATTGCTTGCAAAGGCCGGCATCTCTTTCGGCATTTTAACCGGAGGTGAAAATTCCGACGGAAATGATGTCAGGGCATCGGGAGAAACCGCCCTGTTTGAAGAGCTGGCAAAAAAAAATATAGATATCTTCAATAAAAATAATGTAAAAAAAATCATTACATTGTCCCCACACAGCTTTAATTCATTTAAAAAAAACTATCCTGAACTGGGGGGGAATTACCAGGTGTTCCATTACACGCAGGTTCTGGCGTTCAACATGGGGAATCTGAAATTGCTTCAGAATCCGGAGCCTGTTCCGGCAACATATCATGATCCATGTTATCTTGGCCGTCATAACCTTGATTACTATTCACCGCGGATGATGCTCTCGGCCGTTCCCGGTCTTAAGATGGCCGAAATGGATCGGAATAAGAAGGACGCTTTGTGCTGCGGAGGCGGAGGAGGAAACTTTTTTACGGATGTTCTGTCATCCGGTTATGAAAGCCCAGCACGTTCCCGTGCCCGAGAAGCTAAAGCCACCGGCGCAAAGATCATTGCCGTTTCCTGCCCCCTGTGCGCTATCATGCTGGAAGATGCTGTTAAGACGGAAGGGCTTTCCGGAGATTTGCGGGTCATGGAAATATCCGAAATCATAAATGACCGTATCATGTAATTCGCATAGTATCGATAAATATAAAAGGAGTCGTCCATGGAGCAATGCACACCAGTACTGAATACCGGTCTTCGTGGCGTAACAGTTGCCAGCACCAGAATCAGCGACGTGATCGGTGATCAGGGGAAATTGATCTACCGCGGCTATTTGATAAAGGATCTGGCTGAAAAGACCTGCTTTGAGGAAATCATTCACCTGCTGCTGTTCGAAAAGCTGCCCAATCAGGGAGAGCTGACTGCCTTTAAAAAGCAACTGGTTGCCGAACGTGGTCTTCCCCAGGAAGTAATCGCGGCACTTAAAACCCGTCCGGCCAAAGCGCTTCCCATGGATATTTTACAGGCGTCCGCATCAATGCTGGCTAACCATGACGACGATGTAAGCAATCAAACCCATGAAGCTGCTTTGCGCATGGGCATTCGATTAATTGCAAAACTGGCTACAGTTGTAGCGGCATGGGAGCGCATTCGCAACGGGATGGAGCCGGTGGCCCCTGATCCTGATCTGGACCACGCGGCCAATTTTCTTTACATGCTGTCCGGGAGGAAACCGGAGACGGAAGTGGTCCGTTTTTTTGATGCGGCGCTGGTTCTGCACGCTGAACACTCCTTCAATGCATCAACTTTTGCGGCTCGTCAGGTGGCATCCACACGCGCCCATATCTATGCGGCTGTTGCTGCGGCAATCGGATCGCTTTCAGGCGAATTGCACGGAGGCGCCAATGTGCGCGTGATGCTCATGTTGCTTGATATCTGCAGTATTGACCGTGTCGAAACTTATGTGAATCGGATTTTAGACGAAGGCAAATTGATTATGGGATTAGGGCATGCGGTTTACAAGACCGATGATCCACGGGCTCATATTCTGGCGCCCATGTCGAGACGTATGGGCGAAATGGCCGGCGATACCAGATGGTACGATATTTCAAAAGTGCTGGAGAAGAAGGGTAAAGAAGCCTTCAAGCACCGCAAGGGGACTGATATTTACCTGAATGTAGATTTCTACAGCGCGTCTCTTTACTATTCCATGGGCATACCGGTGGATCTTTACACCCCTCTGTTTGCCATTTCACGCATCTCCGGATGGGTGGCCCATGTTCTGGAAGAGCAATTTGCAGAGGCGGCTCCCAAGGCAATCTTATATCGTCCCGAATCCGACTACGTTGGTGATTATTGCGGGCCCGATTCCTGCGAATTTGTTCCCATTCATCAGCGTTGATATCAATTGTCCGGTAAACATGGAAATCGATAACACTATTGTTAAAGCGGCGGCGCTATGGGACATTAAGGCCAGAAATATCCGCAGGGATATTAAAATCCCCGGGAGTCCGGAACGCTGTGAACTCAGGTTTGTAATTGAATGCAGTAATGATCGGCTTTATGTACTTGAAAATATTTTCGCCGCGGATGTTGATCATAAAATCATAATAATCACCTGCCTCAATTTTCTTTTCCGGAAAGGACTCTCGGGAATAAATCCCTATATCTGCACGAAAAGAAACGAATATATTGTCTGCTGTGACAACAGGTTCTGGCAGCTTGTGCCGTTTATCAGAGGCGTGAGCCTTAACCGTCCCGAATATGTCTTCGATAAGTGGCGGGGTAAAGTGATGGCGGAGTTTCTGATTGAATTGAGAAATAAGTCGGAAGACTTCCCATCTTCTATCGGCCTCGAACCATTTTCAATAAAGAACTATATTTACAAACTTGTATTTCAGATTAAAACAAACGAGCCCGAAGTGTTCAACAAGATCCAACCGGTTCTACGCTTTCTTGAAAACAGGTTCATGAAAGCTCATGACATGATTCCCGTTTCGTTTTGTCACGGAGATTTTCATCCGTTAAATGTCATATGGTCAAAAGATTCGATAAACGCTGTCATAGACTGGGAATTTCTGGGGATGAAACCCGAAATATACGACGCGGCAAATCTGATAGGTTGCATCGGAATTGAAGACCCTCAGGGACTGCTTGGCGATTTTGCAAAAGTTTTTATCGGGGATTTGAAAAAGTCTGGATTAATATCAGAGATAAGCCGGGAAGTTTTCCTCGAATTTGTTATTGCCGTCCGTTTTGCATGGCTTTCGGAATGGCTCCGGCATAAAGACCGTGAAATGATCGACCTTGAAACTGTGTATATGAATCTTCTTGCTTATAATTCCGATATGCTGAAAAATGTCTGGTGAATATGAACTGAAAAAGACTGCAAGCCTTCAGATTATTTAAAAGCAGAGAAACAAACGGCATAAACCGACAAACCGGTTTATCGAATCTGCAACCGGGGAAGAATAATGGTTAAACAGGGAGTAAATTGAAAACAAAGCACTGGATCGTCTTCATCACCCTCGGCCTTATCTGGAGTTCATCATTCCTCTGGATCAAAATCGGCGTGCAGGAAATCGGCCCCACATCGCTGACTGCCTTTCGTGTGTTATTTGGCGCACTCACAGCAGGCGCCGTTGCACTCTATCAAAGATCAGCATGGCCGACGGATAAAAAGACCCTGATCAACTTTGCCATCATTGGACCTACCAGCCTCGCCATTCCCATCTTCTTCATCGCATGGGGCGAGCAAACCATAGATTCAGCCGTAGCGTCTGTTCTCAATGCCACAGTCCCGCTATTTACAATCATCATTTCACACTTCTGGCTGCACGACGATAAAATGACTCCTCAAAAAGTGATCGGCCTGCTCATCGGCTTCGCAGGCATCCTGATCCTTTTCAGCAGGGACCTGCTCGACAGCAAACAGAGCAACGTAATCGGTCAGCTTGCAGTCGTACTCGCAGCCCTTTTCTATGCGGGCAGCGCGGTCTTTACACGTAAGGTAACCGCGCATGTGCAAGGCATGTCACGCAATGCGCTTCCTCTCATTACCGCCACCTTCTTCATGTGGATCATCGGTCCAATCGCGGAAAAACCATTTATGATTCCCGCCCTTCCGATCACGTGGGTCGCCATCCTTTGGCTCGGAGTATTCGGTTCAGGCTTCGCCATGCTCATGTTTTATTATCTCCTTCATGAGATCGGTCCCACTCGTGCATCACTCGTCACATATATCTTTCCCGTTGGCGGCGTCTTTCTCGGCGTACTCTTCCTCGGTGAACGTCTTACATGGCAGTTGCTCGCAGGCTCGGCGCTTATCATCGCAAGCCTTTTTGTGGTAAATTACAGATCTTTGAGTGTTTCGAAGATTAAAATTTGACGGCTTCGTAAAAAGTCATTATGCTGTGTTGCGCTTCATTCTTCACCGGTTCAATTGCTCGCGTATTCACGCTTGGCTTTCCGGACCTCATTCTCATATACCTCTTTGGAAATCTTTCCCGCGCGGTAGTCCTGCTTAAGGTCATGGATTTTTTCCCCATATTCCTCTTTCAGATCCTGAACGATTCTCTTGTATTCCGATTTGCTTATTTTTTTATCCTTATAGGCAGATTTTGCTGAGGATAGACTCCAATTGATATGCTCGGTTTTGTCGGTGGTAACTGATGAAACAGCTCTGGATTTCTCCGTTTTTCCAGACACCGTTGTCAACGGCTTTGGCTCATCTCGCAATGCCTTGGCTGTTCCGGATTTTTTTGTCTCAATGACAGCGGAACCCGGCGGACTGCTCACCGTTGCATCCCTTGTTCCGCTGCTTATTGCGCGGTACAGAACTATACCACCAGAAACAACGGCAATAACTGCCACTATATATATCACATATTTCGGTATGCCGCCGGATAGAGAAATGCCCGGCCGGGAAGAACTCGATTGCGGCATTTGGTGATGCATACCGCCATAGGGGAAAAGAATTTCGCTGCCCTGCTCTCCAGACGCGGCAACGCGCTCAGGCACCAGTCTGGGTGTTGCGAATCGGGGAATGCTGTAAATGCGTGTCATCTGCGGGATACCTTTGAGCTCTTTAAAACCGACCTCCTGTGCCGGCACCTCGGCCTTGTTCATGGCCATGAACACGGCTTCGCTCAGATAAATCTCGTCGGCAGGAGCAATCCCTTCAATGCGTGACGCGACATTAACGGGCTCGCCGAAAATATCTTTCTTGGTAACCCTCACTTCACCAAGGTTTGCCGCCACGCGTATATGTATGCGCTTCTCTTCAGGTGCATTCAGATTGTACTCATGCATGGCATCCTGCAGAGCCATGGAACATAGCATGGCGTCGGTGGGTGAACGGAAGGTGATGAGCAGCGCGTCGCCGATACTTTTGACTACAATGCCTTTAAAACGCTTTATCAGCGGTAGCAGAGTGCCGTCAAAAGTCTGCAGAAGATGCGCATTTTCGGCTCTCGACTGCCGGCTCGTCGTCGCCGTAAAGCCTGCGATATCGACAAAGAGTATCGTAAGATTTTCAGTTTTTATATCCATACACCCGTCTTTTCTGGAGAAAGGGGCCCAGGATTCGAGGGTTCAAGGGTTTATATGTTTGTTATATAACTCAATTGTGTTTGTGTGTCAAACAGGCTCACTAATCCGGGGTTTTACAAAAACATAACCGCCGCTCTTAAAACCGAACGGCTTTAAAACATGATGGTAGTTGCTGAAGATCCCTTCGCAGAACGTGTCAAAAGTGATTTTGTAAGGTTTTTCCTGTTGAGGGTCCACATCAAGAATCGTAACATCCCCGCTTGTCATATCAAAGCCGCCTATCGGTGAAATATGAGGGATGTTCAATGTTCTGAGAAAAGCTCCCTGGTCGAAATGGGCTATGATCAGGCAATTCCCCTTAGTTTCAAAGTCAGATAGCCGGTTCCACAGAACTTCTCTAACCCTTTCTGATTGACCGGAATTTTCCGGGGCCTCAATTATTTCAATCTCTTTATATTCTATTCCATACTTATCAAGGCTGCTTTTCACAATCTCTCCGAGGAGAGGAAGAGGAAGGCCGCGTTTTCCATTGTCTCCCTTTTCACTCATTCTTTCCTTCCATTTTCCCGTCCTGACTTTTTCCAGAATATCCATCTGACTGACCGGGATAAAGTTGTCGCCCTGCTTTTCTCTTAAGGCGTTTACGACCGAAACAACGGTTGCGACAGAGCAGGATGCCTCATGATATTGTTTTACGTGGTGTTTTAAAAGCGCGGCTTTGAGATGATTCCCGGTGGTATCGACAGGGACGTCAATATATTCCGCCTCCCGGCGCCCGAAAGCACCTGTCCCTGTGGTTTTATGGAAATAATACAGCATATAGAAAAAGGTATGTATGGAGCTTCTACGAAGGTTCATATTTTTTTCTGATGTTTTGTTTCATCTATCGAAATGCGGATAATAATCCTTTAATACATAATCTCCGGGATGAAAAGAAATATTGATGGTGGGAGGAAGATAATTTTAGTATCCGGATGTTCCCCTGTCCCTAAGTCGCCGTTGATGTAAAGTGCTCGATCCATGACATTACAGAAAGACCCAGAATAGCGGCAGCAATCAGCATTGCGACGAGTATCTCTTTCCAACGGCGCACCGGCCGCCTTTCCGGTGACCGGCTGATAAACGGCAGCATGAGCAGCAGCCCAGCCAGTGCGCCAGGAATGACGGCTGAACCTACAACGGTGAAAGGGCCTTTGAAGATGCTTACCAGTTGATTGAGAAACAACACCCACCATTCCGGTTTTGGAACAAAGCGGGAGTCTGACGGATCGGCCGGGTCGCCATACGGAACAGCGAACCAGAACCGAGTTGCGATACCGATGGCCAGAGTTACCACAATAAACAGAATCAGCCATCGATTTACCATATCCGGAAGCAAGGCAATATTCCGTTTTGGGGATCGGGAAGGCGTGATCGGATCGGCGAGCCCTTTTAGTCTCAAAAAATAAAAATGCAAAGCCAGCAGGGATATAATGCCCGCGGGCAAAAAAATCACGTGCAGCACATAAAACCGGGTCAGCGCCACAATGCCGGTACGTGGACCGCCCTGTAGCAGATCAACCATAAACGGCCCTATCACCGGAACCGAAGAGATTATGCTGACCCGTACCCGGGTTGTCCAATAACCTGCCTGCGTCCATGGGAGCAGGTCTCCTGTGATTATGGCCAGCGGAACAACCAACAACAGCAGCACACCGGAAACCCAGACCATTTCTCTGGGCGGTTTATAAGCACCGGTAAAAAATGTCCGGGTCATGTGCAGGAGCATGACCACCAGCAAGAGGTTCCAGGACCAGTGATGGATACCCCTGATCACATCTCCAAACGGGAGATCAAATTCAGCATATTGAACACTGTCATATGCCGCTCCCGGGTAAGGAGAGTAATAGAGCGCCATGAAAGCTCCGCTGAGAAAAAGCAGGATAACCAGAACCGTGGCAATCGACCCGCAGATCCGCTTCCATGTGAGTGCATCACTTGAAACAGTCGTGTTTTTCAGAAAGTCTATCGCATGATCCAAAGCGAGCAGTTTCAGCAATCCTTGTGACATGTTTTCAGAATTTTTCATACACTGCCTCAGTAATTTCGGTCTGACTTCAGGAATTTCAGGGTCAGCGGTTCAGTTGCTTTGGAGTGATCGTCACCCGCGTCATCAAACAGAGCCATGGCAAAACTGTATTGTTTTTTGGGATCGAAGATGACGTCATCATCATGACCCGTATTCAGCTTGCGGTACAGCATAAGAATCCAACCGCCATCCTGATATTGGGAAACCGCGCTGATGTCTGCACGGGAGCCGGCAGGCTTTCTGGGCATCCGGTAAGTTAGAACATCCCCGGGCTTGAAAATGGCGTAATCCGTAATTTCAACCGCATCTTCAGCCGGCAAAATTCCGGAATCACCCCCGCTGCGCGTTGGTCCGGGCATGTACCGGGGTTTCGATTTATCCGCGACCTCATTTTTGATATCCCCGCCACTGCCCGCGTCCGAACGGCGTCCCGATTGTTTGTTGGGGTCGTATTCGCCCAGCAATCCGGGAATCGTCAGCCAGGAATCGTCCGCATACTTATACGGGTCTGATCTGGCAGCTTTCCAGTGCCATAAATCACCGATTTCAGAGCCATTTCTTGTTGCCAGCACCCACTGATCTTTTGGCAGTTCGGGCGGACTATGGCAGGTTACCGCACACCCCCGGGTGGCAAATTTACTGATCCTGGTAATTTCAAAAAGGATCGCCAGACGGTCTTCATCCCCCGGAAGATGTTTCCAGTTGGTGCCGTCAAATATCCAGGACTGCTTGGTTACGCTTCGGGTTGGATCTTTCCACTTAAACAGCAGAAAGATCTCTGTGTCGGTGTAAGCCGCCTTTGCAGCCACCGTTTCTTTCCTGCCGGACAAAGCATCCCGCCCCTCCATGGGAATAGAGACTGCCTGTATATTTTTCCAGACAGGGTCATCCAAACCCGCCGGAGCTGTCTTAATATGGACAACCTTAACGGCCAACTGTGCCGCCTGTGCTATGCGATACATTCCGAAGCTCAAGCATCCGATTACGAAAAACATCATTCCGAATGACAGCAACCGCCTCTTCATAATTGACGCTCCCGTAGTTTTTACCGTGGCAGAGCATCTCCACAGACTGCCCTGCCGCAGCAGATCAAGAAAAACCTGAACAACACATAAATTAACGGCCAAATTCAAGGGTGATCACTTCCGAGTCATAGGAATTCTCATCTCCCGAATCATCGAACAGGGCGAGCGCAAACGGATATTTTTTCCGGGCATTGAAAACCACGTCATCATCATTACCGGTATCCAGTTTGCGGGATAACATGACAGTCCAGCCGCCGGCGCCGTAGCTGCTGATGGCTTTGACATCGGCCCGGGATCCGGCGGGTTTTTTCGGCATCTGATAGGTGATCACATCTCCGGCTTTAAAACCGGAGTAATCCTTGATTTCTACAGCTTCTTCCATCAGGAGAAAGCCTGGAGCAGAGGGTTTCTTGCCTGGATCCTGCATATAGAGGGGTTTGGATTTGTCCGCAGTTTCGTTTTTAACATCCCCGCCGCCGCCTGCGTCGTTTTGACGTCCGGTCTTCTCACCGGCAACCGTAAGCCAGCCGTCATCAACAGCATTATACGGAGCTGACCGGGCGGCTTTCCATTGCCAGAGATCTCCTTTTTCAGCGGCGCCGGCAGTGGCAAACTTGAATTCTTTGGCGGGTTTTCCGGCAGGGCCATGGCAGGTTACCGCGCAGCCTTTGGTTGCGAAATTGTTGATACGGTTTATCTCAAACAACAGCGATATGCGGTCTTCATTGCCTTTTCGATGGGACCACTTTTGTCCGTCGAACTCCCATGCCCCCTTGGTGATACTCTGCGTGGCATCCTTCCATTTAAAAAGGAAATATACGGTGTCTGAGGTATAAAGCGCCTTTGTCGTCACATCTGCTTTTTTCCCGGCGAACTGCTCTTTACCCACAAAGGGAATCTGAATTGCTTTGGCTTTTTGCCAGGCCGGTGCATCCGGACCTGCCGGGATTTCCTTAACCATATTCGCAGTCAGAGTCTGTTCTGCTGCATAAGCGGTACCTGTCGATGAAACCAGGATAACGAAAAACATGGCTGCAACACATAATGCCATGCCTGTATTTAGTTGCCTTTTCATTGATATCCTCCTTCAATTTGGGTTTTGCATGAATCAGACAGTTAATAAAACCTTTACTTTTCCTTCCTCAATTTTATGCTCCAGAACCGTCAAGGGTCGGGTCGGAGGGCCTGCAACCGGTTTGCCCTCCAGGTTAAACCGGCCCGAGTGACAGGGACATTCGAAGATACCGGCTTCTTCCCGCCATATGACATTGCATGCAAGGTGAGTGCATATAGATGAAAATACGGTCAATTTGCCATCTCCATCGGATTTAACCCAGACGAATCCTTTTTGCGGCAGCACAAGCCAGCCGTCCTTGACCATAAATTCATACGCTACCATCTGCACTTTTCCGGCGGCTAAACCGCCTATTTCACCGAGATCAATCCATTTGCCGTCACCTTTGCCAAGCGAAGGCGCAATGACATATTTTGCAATTGGAATACCCGTTATAACTGCGGCAGCCCCGGTTAAGGCCGCCATTTTTAGAAATCCTCTTCTGTCGGAAATATGTGTTTTATTCATGTTCCTTCCACAGAGATAGAATTATTGTTAAGTTATTTTGAGTCCGGTCTCGAACCGCCATAGCAAGCATTCACTCCGAGGCTTGCTGCGGGAAATGCTTCAATATTAAGATAAACTAAGTCTGGTTCTTTTGTTGTCAAGGAAATGGAATCAATGGCTAAGAGTTGAAATACTGAATGTTTATCTTGGGTGACGATTCGGAGACAGCAGGAGTAAGCCGGTTATCAGTTATTCCACTCTGTGTAAAATATATACGACAATATCCTGATAATCAAGAAAATTATGATTTTAATAATTATATTATCAATAATTATAGTAAGTTGACACCTTTGAAGAATGTCCAATTTTGCCTAAGTTCAAGGAAGGCGAAAATTTTAACCGCAGGAATACATTGAAGTATTTCAAGGAGAACTCAATCTCGCAAAGTTCAGAAAAGATTTGTTGTGCAAATCAGACTTTAAACTTGCTTTTTGCACATCCATGCATTTTCAATCCGCTCCATGTCGAAGATATCTGGGAGACCCTAACCGCACCTCCGGAACCGGGTAAATCATGATTTCCGATATCAATCGTATAATCTCATCAGAACATGCTCCGTCGAATTAAAAATTCTTGCGGACCCGGAACAAGAACGAACTGGACTTCTTCATCCGCGGCAGCCCCTCCTTCGAAGCCAAGGTAATCCCAGAGCGCTTCTTATTTGAAAGAAAATAAGGGTTAGACAGGATTAACGGAATTGATAGGATGGTGCCTGCCGGACCCCCGACCATTCAAGCGTGGTAGAAAGAGTTTCAAGGCTTAAAAGCTGTAGAAGAACCGACTATGGTTTTCCTTCCGTAAAGAGCAGGAGTGAATTAAGAAAAAATGAAAGGAGCCGGTTGTTGACGCCACCTACTACTAAATGATTTTATTAATCGTAATTCTTAAGGATTACTGAAAGAGTGTAAAAAACAATATCCTATTATGTTGAGATTTGGGGGATATTTTGAATTGTTTAACTTTCGGCGGCGGCATCAAAACCTTGACAAGAGAACACCTGATGTAGTTTACTGGGCTACGCTGCCAAAGAAAGCGGTAGCAATTTGAATAAGAGCAGGTTATCATTTAAAAAACCTCTTTTGCTGTTCAAACAATCCCGACCAGCGCTGGGCGCTGTCTAATAGACTCACCTTAATTGAGGATTATTGGCAAGAGTTCTCAGATGAGCACGGGACTGTACCT
>JBFYVZ010000151.1:0-7083 GCA_041298995.1 Desulfobacteraceae bacterium | reverse complement strand
ACAATATTCTTACTGTTTATCTTTTTATTTTCAATAATGGAGGATAGAGATCATGAAACCGGATTCTAATTTCAAATTGGATAAGAGATTCAGGTTGAAAACAATAACTTGCGTCATCTTTTTGATTATCTTTCTTCCGGCTTTTTCCTCGAGCATTGAAGACGACAGGTTTTTACCATTCATTGAAAAATATCCCTATGGAAACATAGACTGGGATAGCGGAATTATATATGGCACAGGAAGAGGATATCTTCATTTAAATAAAAATTCAGAAAGCATTGCTCTCAGGGCAGCCCAGGTGGTTGCGGCCGGAAATATTCTGAAGGTTGCCGCGGGAGTTCAGCTTGATGACCGACGTACACTCGAGGCTCTCGGAAAAGACCGCATAGTCATAGAGCTGAAAGCGCTGGTTCGTTACAAGGTGCATAAAACGGAATTCATAAAAGATATCAAGCAGCCTTATTATGAAGTCACATTGAGCGCTCCTGTTACAGGCGTTGAAGGATTGACCTCTATGCTCATAACAAAATTAAAGACAGTCCCGCTGGATTGGCTTAACCTTCCTAAACCTTCCGATGAATCGGTCTTGGATGATGAAGAAAAACCATGGCTTGTACTTGACGCCCGTGATCTTCCTAAAAAAAGCAAGGTCAAACCGGCTATTTTCCCGAAGATAATAAGCGAAACAGGTGAAACGCTCTACGAAACAAGCAAAGTTGATGAATCGGCTCTGGTAAAAAGAGGTATGGCAAAATATGTTGTTTCTGATGAACCCAAAGAAGGATTAACCTCCCAAAAAAAATCCATTGATCAGATTCTTGCCGAAGCCGGATTTTCATTTCTTACCGATAAGGCTATCGCAGGTGATAACGAAAAAAGAATCAGGCGAAAAAATTATATCGTAAAAGATGTAAAAGAGGCGCGGGGGCTTATGAATACAAATCTTTTAATCAGCGATACAGACACCCGGCAACTTAAATCGGAAGATGCTTCATCCCGGATACTGAAACAGTGCCGCGTCATAGTCATTGTTTCTAGTCCCATCGGGGGTGTTGAAGGAAAAACAGACACCTTATTGGCAAAAGTATCAGATGGTATCAGCTAAACGACTACATCACATACAGATATGTTGTTCACTTCTTTTAACCTGCATAGTTGCAGTTGGAGTAATTTTTTCGTATAGTTATGGTTTTTTCAGAATAAGCGACAACTATATATACGATCTTCATATAAAATGGCGGGGAACTCAAAAAATATCAGACAAGATAGTTCTTGTTTTAATGGATGAAAAAAGTGGCGCGGAGCTGAATAGACACAAAGGAACATGGTCAAGGCGCCAGATTGGAACAGCTATTCGCAATCTGAGCAATGCCGGCGCAGAGGTTATCGGCCTCGATATGGTCCTGTCATCTCCGGATCTTGATCCGGAAGCAGATCTGTTTCTCGCAAAAGCAATAAAAGACTCCAACAATGTTGTACTATCGAGGGTTTCGGCTTCCCATGCCGGGGAGATTCTGCCTCTCC
The DNA here is from genome assembly GCA_041298995.1 of Desulfobacteraceae bacterium. Classification (GTDB taxonomy): domain Bacteria; phylum Desulfobacterota; class Desulfobacteria; order Desulfobacterales; family RPRI01; genus RPRI01. Next base: position 5,559 of record JBFYVZ010000151.1, on the reverse strand, counting down.
CAATTTTCGAAGAAGGGATGATAGGGGATGGTTTTATCGACGTGCCTCTTGACGAAGATGAAATATTAAGAAAAATCCGATTCTTAAATGCAAAGCCGCTTCCGAACGGGAACCTTCAGTTATCTCCGGCTTTCTCCCTGGAACTGGCAAGATCCTTTTACAACATAGATTTTTCCCTCGATTTTTCTGAAAAAGACTATTTTCAAATAGGGTCACAGAACGACAAGAAATTTAAACTGCCTTATCCGGAACTTATAATCAACTATAAGGGTAATTATAGTTTATTCCAGCAAATACCTTACGCTGACGTTGTAATGAACCGTTTTCCAGGCAGCAAGGTCAAGGGTAAAATCATTTTATTGGGAAGCAGTCTTGCGGCACAAAAAGACTTCTTCAGCACTCCGTTCACAAGATTTCAGAGCCCTCTTAAGAATTATAAAGACAAATTCGGTTCCGTAGTTGATGAAGTTCTGGGCGTAAAAGATCCCGGAGTATCCTGCCATGCTTATGCCCTTGAAACCATACTGAGCGGGGAATTCATAAAAAAGGTGTCTGAAAACAAGGTTCTGCTTTTTACAGTACTTACAGGACTGGCAAGCCTGATTTTTTATATTCCTGCCATAGGATTCGCGGGAGAAGCTGTTGTTTTTTGCGCGGGTATTGCATCAGTTGTTTTCTTTTCCCATCTCATCTTTCTAAAAAGGCTTCTCTGGGTCGATATTTCTCCTTTCATCGGAATCATTATCCTCCAGTTTGTTGCAGGAATAATGGTTCAGAAGCACTTCGACAAAAAGAAAACCGCTTTTGTCACGGGACTCTTCGGACATTATGTTTCACCCGGTGTTGTAGATAATCTCATAAAGGGCGACATAGAAGCGACCCTCAAGGGCCATACGCAGGAGGTATCGATCCTCTTTTCAGATCTGAGAAGCTTTACTGCTCTGTCTGAAGAGCTTGGCCCAAAAGATACGGGCATTCTGCTGAACACATATTTTGATGCAATGATCCCGATTGTTTTTAAACACAGGGGAACCCTTGATAAACTTATTGGGGACGCAATCATGGCCTTTTTCGGGGCGCCTCTTTCTTTTGCCGACCATCCCGAAAAAGCGGCGGAAACGGCGCTTGACATGATAGAAGCTCTGAAAAGGCTGAAACAGACGAACATCAGCGGAATGGAGAAATTAAACCTTGGTATTGGCTTGAATACGGGGACGGTAACCATAGGGAATCTCGGCAGCAATGAATTCATGGATTACACTATTATTGGAGATGCGGTTAACCTTGCATCACGTCTTGAAGGTTTAAACAAGATTTACGGCACAAATATTATAGCCGGTGAATTTACCGTTCAAGGCCTCGGAAATAAATTTCTGCTGAGAGAACTGGATATTGTACGGGTAAAAGGAAAGGAGAATTTCGTCACCATATTTGAGGTGGCAGGTTATGCCGAAAATACCGATAGACTGACAGTCGAATCGTTCAATGTATTCCATGAAGGGCTTTTTGCATACAGAAGCAGAAAATGGGAAAGAGCCGAAGAATTATTCAAAAAAACGCTTGAACTTAACCCTTCTGACGGGCCGTCCGGTCTCTATCTGGAAAGAATCGAAAAATTCAGACTCTCCCCTCCTCCCGATGGCTGGAACGGCACCGCCGTATTTGAAAGCAAGTAAGGAATACGGTCCGGATAACCACTGCTGCCTCGCTCTGTCTCACTTAAATAAATCCTCCAGTATCAGCTTAAGATCATGTTTTGATCCGGCCCTTACAACTTCGATATTGTATTCTTTGCCAGCCTCTTCAAGAAATAGGTTCCGTACTCCGATTATTCCGCCGAAAGAGCCGGCATCCGTGCCGTTAATCCTCAGTATTATATCTCCATTCAGAAAACCCGCCTTTTCGGCAGGAGTCCCTGGCGCAACAAAAACAATTTCAGGAAAACCATTATCAGTCATCCCGATTAATAAGCCGCTTTTGTCTGTCGGAAACTTTCTTTCAAAATCTTTCCCCTTTTCAATTATCACCTGCTGCCTTTCGTAATCAAGATACACTGTAAAGTGGCGAAGCAGAGAATTACCTATATTCCCTATAATTTCCCTGCTTATGTTCGACCCTTTACCCTTGTCCAGCGGGATGTTTATCAGCGGATATAAAACTTTATAACCACCCAGTTCAATCGATTTAAACTGTACTGTTTTTTCCCTGTGTTGTCCTCCCAGATCAGCGCTTAACCTGTCAACGCCCCTTAAATTAAAAAAATTATTTTCATCGGCGAAAGGATAATGAAATGAGACATCAAAGGCGCCAAGATCAAATGTCCATTTCCCCGCATATTTCCCATCCACAACAGCAGGCACACTGAATATTTTATTCCTTAAGGGCGCATCAATGATCCTGCCGTCTCCAGAATATTTGAATTTCTCCGGATGGTAAAAAGAGAAAGCCCTTACTGCATAATCTATCTTTGTGACAAATCTTGACACAAAATCATGTCCAAGGATGCCGACTATATCGGAATCATAGAATCTGCCTGAAAGACCTTTATAGGAAAAAACCTTCTGGGGATTAAATTTTATCCCGCTGACCTGATATGGTGGCAGGGTTACAAAGGAAAAATCAAAAACACTCGCAATGCCAAACCCTTTAATTTCTCCTTCCGGTTCAAGTCCAAGGCTGGAACCGTAATCGGCGTCAATAATCGACATGCTTGCGCCATTATCAAATAACCATAACCTTGTTTCGGAATTAATCGTTACAGGAATATAAATGCTGTTTTCGATAAATGTAAAAGGGACATTCTCTGAATTCTCTCCATTTAAAAATACAAAATCTTCAACATTTTTTTGAGGAAGGGCAAAGAGAGCCTTGTCAATTTTCACATTAAAGTCATATTTTAACAACTGCAGGGTTTCTTTCTTTTCCCTTGGAAGAATTTCAGTTTCTTCATGAAACGGATGAATTATTCCATCTATCTCGCGATAATCGGAAAAAAGAGTATGAATTTCAACATCAGGTTGTTTGAGTATTGCCTTTACGAGGTAATAATTCTCTTTATTGAAAAAAAAGAATGTGCGGTCTTCATTTATGATATTTGCCATTTTAACAACACGACAATCAATTTCTCCCGCTTTTTTCTCCCCTTCATATGTCAGAATAAAATTTTTTGAATCAGCGTTCACATGGTCATAAACTTCAAGCAGAGCTTTCACATTCCTTCGTTTAACAGTATCATCATCCCTCTGTATCTGGACATTCCCGTTTGGATCAACTGTCCAGTTTTGCCTGCCGTCATCGCCAAAAATCTGTTTTATAACTCCGTAGTCTTCTTCGAGACGATATTTTAAAGGCATCTCTTCCCACTGTTTGAATGTTCCGTCAAGCCCGTCAAACGCAATTCGCCCTTCAATATAACCCGACTTTATTTTTTTAAGCTTTTCCAGCCCTCCAATCACTTCGTAGTGTTTCAATAAAATCCCGCGCGGATCGGTAAGGCTCTCTGCTGCATGGCAGGTAAAGGCAAAAAGCAGGAAAACCAGGATTATTCTCGTAATAACTCGTTTTATAAAAATCATTTTTCAAGCCTCCATTATTTGCCTGTCATGTTAGCATAAGATGTTTTTATCACCAAATAAAATTGTTGGACTACGAGTCCATCACAATTGACGATCCGGAAATAATAGAGTAATGACCTATATCATTATTATTATTTTTTATTCCGGTTTATGCCGGGTCAGGATGAAACATGATCAGTAAAAATGAGATTATTGATAAGGCTTATGAATGCGGTTTTGGAGATATCGGTTTTACCTCTGCGGAACCCTTTGATTCCCAGAAGGAGCTGCTTCAGGAAAGACAAAAATATTATGAACAGCTTTTTAAACTCGGGCTTGATCTTATTGCGGGCACTGATCCTAAATCCGTCCTTCCGGAGGCAAAATCGATTATTGTTTTAATGGAAGTATATTTTAAAGAGGCATTCCCCAAATCGATGGAAAACCACTTCGGCCGGTGTTATCTTGACGACGACCGGGTAACAAAGGACGGATTATCAAAAAGGATCAAATCGTTCCGCTCATTTCTCAGAGATAACGGCATCAATTCCAAGGTTCCGTTCAACCTCCCTCACAGGCTCGCGGCAGCGCGGGCAGGAATGGGAACTTTTGGAAAAAACTGCCTTTTTTATTCAAACAAGGTTGTTCGCAAGGGTTCATGGGTTCTTCCAATAGCTCTTGTTGTTGACCATGAATTTACACCTGATGAACCGACCCTTTCCGTTGGATGCCCCGACTGGTGTAAAAACTCATGTATGATCGCATGTCCTACAGGTGCTTTAAAAGGACCCCGTAAAATTGATCCATCCAGATGCATCTCTTTTCTGACTTATTATGGGGAAGGCATCACTCCTTTAGAGCTTCGTGAACCAATGGGATTATGGATATACGGCTGCGACCATTGCCAGAATGTCTGCCCAAGAAATGCGCCTTGGTTAAAAAAAGAGCTTCCTCTTAACAAAAAAGTTGCTTCTATCGCCGGCGACTTCAGACTTGATAAGCTGCTGCACATGGATAAGCATTATTTTAACAGCAAGATATGGCCTCACATGTTCTACATGTCGGACAATGACATATGGCGGTGGAAAATGAACGTGGCAAGAGCCATGGGAAATAGCCGTGATGATGAATATATTCAGGATCTTCTGACGGAATTTTATAATAATGATGACGACAGGGTATTGTGCATGATTTCATGGGCGCTCGGACGTATAGGCAGCCCGAAAGCTAAAAAAATATTGGATGACATTCTTCCCCAAAGCGATGGATTAGTCCGCAAGGAAATATTGTATGCGTTGAATATGTTTTAAAGAGGTTTCATACCTTTGCACAAAATCATTGGAGTATAGGTAAAACGCCTCGGATCAATTAAAAATCTCTTGAAATCATCGATAAAAGCCTCACATCCCCCTGGATATTCATCGAATAAATCTTCAAACCTTTTTACTAAAATTTCGATCTTCTTCATCCAGTTAAAAAAATCCGTCTCCTTTATAGAACCAAAAAACAGGTGATGAGCCATAAGATTAACCTGGATATTACTAAATCCATGATCGAACAAATATGAATATAACTTGCGACCTGCATACGCATCAAAGTTGCATTCTTTCTCCAGCCGGTTCATGAGTTTTGGCAGGAGATCCTGAATCATCGAAGGCAGTTCATGGTGGCTGAGGCAATTGTAGTCAAGATCGAGTAAACAGAGATAACCTCCCGGTTTCAGTGCCCCACTTAAATTTCTGACAATATTATAGCTTTCTTCCCGGAAATATTCCAGGACGAATCGAACCCAAATCAGGTCAAATTGACCGATACCTCCTAATGGCTCCTTCAAATTGCAGACTTTGAAATCAATTCCGGGTTGCCGGCAATAATGATTTTTTGCATGAGAGATGCGATCCAGAGACAGATCAACACCGACAGCACTTCCTCCCGGTTGTACCATTTCATAAAGAATGGACGTTGTTTTTCCGGGACCACATCCAACATCAAGGACACTCATACC
>JBFYVZ010000143.1:0-2542 GCA_041298995.1 Desulfobacteraceae bacterium | reverse complement strand
TGGTTTCGTTTGCGTCGGCAGGCCTTATGACGGTGAGTCCCGGGATGGCCCGCAGACTGCAAAGATGTTCGACGGGCTGGTGAGTCGGGCCGTCTTCACCTACCGCTATGCTGTCGTGGGTAAAGACATATACGACCGGAAGCTTCATGAGCGCGGCAAGGCGTAACGAAGGGCGCATGTAATCCGCAAAAACAAGGAATGTTCCGCCGAAGGGCCGAATCCCGCCGTGAAGAGCCATTCCCGACAGAATTGCGCCCATTGCGTGCTCTCTAACTCCGAAGCGTATATTTCGGCCGTGGTAGCTCTCTTTCTGAAAATCGCATGAGTTTTTTATAATCGTATTATTCGAAGGGGCCAGGTCTGCGGATCCGCCCATGAGACTTGTTACTTTTCCGGCTATGGCGTTAAGGATTTTCCCGGATGCTGATCTCGTAGCGATCGCCCCCTCTTTTTCAGAAAAAGAAGGGAGCCCTGCATCCCATTCTTCAGGCAATTTTCCGTTAATCGCATCTGTGAGTTTTTCGGCAAAGTCCGGAAATTCCTTTTTAAATGCCTTGAATTTTCTGAGCCATTTTGATTCGGCTTTTTTACCTGTTTCAAGGCATTTGCGGCAGAACCGAAGCGCGTCATCAGGAACGCAGAACGCCGAATCAGCAGGGCATCCGAGGTTCTTCTTGGTAAGGCGGATCTCCTCTTCTCCCAGGGGAGCGCCATGCGCCTCCGCCGAATCCTGCTTGTTGGGACTCCCGTATGCTATGTGGGTTCGCAGCATGATGAGGGTAGGCTTTTTCTTTTCGGCCTTTGCTTTTTTAAGCGCTTTCAGGATTTCATCAACGCTGTTTCCGTCTTCAACTTTCAGAACATGCCAGTTATAAGATTTGAATCTTGCTGCAACATCTTCGGTAAATGCAATGCCGGTGCTGCCTTCAATCGAAATCTTATTGTCGTCATAGATGCAGATCAGCTTTGAAAGGCCGAGGTGTCCCGCAAGAGACGCCGCTTCGGATGTGATTCCTTCCATGAGATCGCCGTCGCCGCAGACAACAAATGTGTGGTGGTCGATTATTTCATGATCTTTCGTGTTGTAACACGCGGCAAGATGCCTTTCCGCCATTGCCATTCCAACGCCGTTTGCAAATCCCTGGCCGAGAGGTCCTGTCGTCGTTTCAACTCCGGAGGTATGCCTGTATTCGGGGTGTCCGGGGGTTTTGCCGCCCCATTGTCTGAAATTCTTTATATCATCGAGCGACAGGTCATACCCGGTCAGGTAAAGCATGCTGTATAAAAGCATGGAGGCATGGCCTCCTGACAATATAAACCTGTCCCTGTTGAACCAGTCGGGATTTGCTGGGTTGTGTTTCAGGATACGCGTCCACAGCGTAAAGGCAGCCGGAGCAAGACCCATAGGGGCGCCCGGATGACCTGAATTGGCTTTCTGTACCGCGTCCATCGAAAGCGAGCGAATAGTGTTTATACAAAGAAGGTCGAGGTTGTTACGGTTTTCCGGTGTTCCGTCTGTCATTTGTTTTCTCCTGTTTATGGCCGGGTTTTTCCTGTCATTCGTACATCGTACATAGTACATCGTATATCGATATTCGATATTCGATATTCAACTTTCGGCGATTTACACTTATTTATGACCATATGCAATAATTTTGATGGTCTTGTAAAAAGTCACAAAGCTCTCATCCATTCGGGCTTTAATGATACCTCACCAGCGAGAGCCATGTCGATAAGCTTTAAAGTCGCCTCCTTGTCTTTTGGAAGTCTTGCCTTTACAGGAAGGTAGTTCGAGGCATGGTTGGCATGGAACTGGCCCTTTGTCAGATTGGTGGCATTTATCATGGCGCGCAGTTCTTTCAACATTTCATCCGGTTCAATAAGGGTAAATTTTCCGGCTTTATAATCATCATACAGAGGAGTTCCGGGTATCAGCATGAGACTTAAGGCGCCGACATATTCCGGATCTATTGCAGAAAGCACCCTTCCTGTTTCTTCCGCGTGAATGATCGAACGCTCTCTGCCTGCAATTCCAAGAAGAACCGTTATCGAAAGCTTTATTCCGGCTTCCCTGGCTTTTATTCCCATGGCGATCATATATTCGGACGATGCTCCCTTGTTTATATTCTTAAGAGTGACATCATCGCCTGTTTCAAGACCCATGTAGGCAATACCTATCCCGAGGGCCTTTAATTCTTTCAGCTCATCGGATGTTTTTAAATTGAGACTTTTGGCATTGGCATACACACCGACTCTTGTCACCCAGGGGATCTGTTTTTTTATTTCGGAGAGAATATTGATGAGTCTCTTTTGCGGGATTATAAGCGCGTCGCCGTCGCACAGGAAAACCCGGCGCTGTCGCCTGCAATAAGTTGCCGCAAAAGCGATGTCTTCCATAATGATAGAATCAGGTTTAATGCGGAAGCGCTCGCCGGTATATGTACCGCAGAAGGTACACTTGTTCCTGGAACAGCCGACTGTTACCTGCAGGAGAATGCTGTCCGCTTCGCTTGGGGGACGTATTATGTTGCCTTCATAATGC
>JBFYVZ010000132.1:0-10289 GCA_041298995.1 Desulfobacteraceae bacterium | reverse complement strand
GTCCTTATTGCTTTTGTAGAATCCTTTTGGAATGGAATCTACCGCAAACAGAGGATAATTAGCAATGAATTTATCTGCCGTGGCCTTGTCGATAGGAATCAGCGTAATATCATGAGTTGTTTCAATCTCGGTAATTGTAACCCAGGGAAGCCCTACTGACTGGCTGTTCGCATCCAGCATTCCGTCCTTTAACTGTGAGTTCAGATCGGCAGAACCAGCATTGACTATACGGCCAGCTTTAACCCCTGCTGCTTCAAGAATTTTCGGCCAGTATGTCGCAGGAGTTCCTCCTGTAGGTCCTACGCCGACACTTTTTCCTTCAAGATCCTTCAGGCTTTTTATCCCTTTTTTTGTTTGAGCATACATTTGAAACCATGTGGCATACATTGGAAAAATGACCCTCACATTCTGGTGTTTTTTCCCTTTTGCCCATCCCTCGCCGGTCCATCCTTCATAAACCGGAGCTGCAGTCACCATGCCAAAATCGAGGTTCTTTGCATCAACCAACTGGGTGTTATGAACCGGGCCGCCTGTGACTTCCACATTGGCCTGCACACCGACTTTTTCATGAAGCAGTTTGGCAAAGCCTCCTCCCCAGATGAAATAGGTGCCGCCAACCGGCGCAGCCCCGATAGTGACTCCTTTCGGCCAGCCCGCCTTATCCGCGGCCATACCGGTGCCAACTGAAAAAACAATCATTCCCAATATCGCAACAACAATTGCAATTTTCCGCATGATACTTTCCTCCTTGTTTTTATTAATGTTAACAGACACAAAGCAGTTTCATAATTAATTCTGCGGCCCAAAAACAAATAATTATCCCCAATATTACGGATATCTACCATTTATTAATTTTGCTGTCAATCGAATGAATTCTAACCACATAAAAGCATATCCTGCCTTCGGCATTTTCTGATTAATTATGAGAATAGTGCTCCCTCAAGACTTCAAAGAATTCGGTTTTGACACGCTTCAGGGTCAAGAAATGAAAGCGTTTGTTCCCTGCCATATGGTAAAGAATTCAGAATACTTATAAGCTTGGCTGATCATCCGTTGATGTCTATGTTAAATCCTCCGGCCGGCAGCAACTGGTCGGGAACAACACGCACGGATTTAAAGTCAAACAGACTTTTTATTTTTGCGATATTGCCGTTTTTCAATCCACGGAGTTTTGAAACACTTGCAGGATGAACCCTTATGGTTATCTCTTCAGGCAGAACGGATTTCGATTTAAGAATATCAATTATATTATCAAGAAAAATTTCCGAATATACGAGATGGCCGAAGGCCGGATGATAAGGTCCCGCAAGAATAGAAATTCCTTCCCGGAGATCCTCAGTCGCCTGCAAACCCATGCGGACAACCCTGATATTGTTATTCCTGAAAACAAGATATGCCCTTTTTGTAATAGACACTCCTTCTTCAAGAGAGAGCGGCACATATTTTCCTTTCTTATATAAAACAGCAAGGGGACTTCCTGCCAGAACAACGGTCGGATATATTCTTACAAAATCAGGGGATAATTCCGACATGCGGTGCGCGGTATAAAGCGATCTCTTCTCATCGTCACCCGGCAAACCTATCATCATCTGAAGGCCTGTCTTGAACTTCCTTTTTTTAATCAGCGAAACCGCGTTTATTGTATCCGAAGATGTGTGACCACGCTTTGCCTCAGCAAGCACGGCATCATCCATCGATTGCACGCCCAGCTCAATTGCAGCAACAGGGAAGCTCTCAATAATATCAAGCTTGTTGTCATCAATGGTATCCGGGCGGGTTGAAAATCTTATGCTGTCAACAAGACCGTTTTTCACATATTCTGTTGCCGCGGACAGAAGCTTCTTTATTATGCCGGTTTCCAGGCCTAAAAAATTGCCGCCATAAAAACCGATTTGGACCCTGTTTCTTTTTTCTCCTTTATAATTTAAAAATGTGCCTATGATATTACTTAACTCTTCCTGCGAAGGGATGCCTTTTTTTTCTCCAGTAACAGTATTCTGGTTGCAGAAAACGCATTGATTGGGGCATCCGGCGTGGGGGATAAAAACAGGAATTATAAAATCTTTGAGGGCATTATCCATCGGCTTTCATTTGATTTGCCGTCAGTATATCAAGTGCTTTACGAGCCGCGTCCTGCTCTGCGTGTTTTTTGCTTTTTCCATATCCTTCGGTCCGGATATCATTTACCGATAACTCGATTCTAAACATCTTGTCATGATCCGGGCCTGTTTCTTCAATAACACCATAGACCGGTTTTTCACCTTGTCTTGTTTGAAGCAGCTCCTGAATTCTGCTTTTATAATCGTATGTTGCAGCAACATTTCGATCAATCTCGAATAAATAAGAAAAATGTTTTTCAATTAACCTGAAAGCCGCTTCATAACCTCCGTCAAGATATGCTGCTGCAATTATTGCTTCGAGGGTGTTGGCCAATATGGAATTTTTTTCCCTTCCTTTAGTTAAAGATTCTCCTTTTCCAAGTTGTATATGGAAACCAAGATCCAAAGACCGTGCAACAGACGCAACCCGTGTTTCATTAACAAGATTGGAGCGCATCCTGGAAAGATCACCCTCTTCCAGATCCGGAAAGTGATTAATCAGTATATGCCCTATGACAAGATTTAAGACAGCATCTCCTAAAAATTCCAGTCTTTCATTATCACGCATTTGATGGTGCGCATGTTCGTTCACAAAAGAACTGTGCCTGAGAGCCTCTTCAAGAAGGCTTTGATTTTTAAATTCATATGCAAGTTGTTTCTCTAATTCAGAAGGTTCAGGCCGTTTCATCAAAATTCCTTATCTTAATCGCTTAATAAGATCTTCATACAGGTAATATGGCACATGAAAATCTCCTCTTCCGAAACCCATATTAATATCGGGTTTCAAAGAACCGTGAAAATCGGTGCCGCCCGTTATGAGCAGCTCATGTTTTTGTGCAAGCTTCAAATAATAAGAAGTCTGTTCTTTTGAATGCTCCGGATAATATGCCTCTATACCTTCTAAACCCATTTCTTTCAATTTAACTATCAGCTTCTCAAATCGGCTGCCGATACCGATTTCAATAAGCGCTGGATGCGCAAGAACTGGAATACCTCCTGCACCGATAATAATCTCAATCACCCTGTTGCATTCAATCCGGTATTTATCAACGTAAGCCGGTTTCCCCTTTCCCAGATATTTGTTAAATGCTTCGTCAATAGACTCGACAAATCCCTTCTCTAACATTAACCTTGCGATATGGGGTCTCCCTGTCTGCCCGTCACCTGCAAGTTCAATCACTTCCTGAATCGATATGTTTATGCCAAGATTGTTTAACAGTTTGATTATTCCGGGATTTCGATTTTCTCTGGCCATCTGCAGTTTGGAAAGAGTCTGATTTAATAAAGGATCATCAGGACGAAACGAATAGCCCAGAATATGGAAACTTCCTGAACTGAAAAAAGATGAAGGAGGCGCCGCACTTATTTCAACGCCTGTTAATAATTTTAAACCAGGGGGAATGCCGGCAACGATTGCTTCTTTTGAACCATCAATTGTGTCATGATCTGTAATTGCAATAGCGGCAAGATTTAGTCTTTCAGCTAAAGCAATTATTTCTTTGGGAGAATAAGTCCCGTCTGATGCAGTTGAATGTATATGAAGGTCAATTCTCCTGTTATTGCTATAATCCAAGAGCTTTTTCCAAGGCCTCCTCTTTTGCTTTGCAGTCTATGCATTGAGAAGTCACAGGTCTAGCCTTCAGGCGATTAACCGAAATCTCCCCGCCACAGGTTTCACACACGCCAAAAGTGCCGTTTTCGATTCGCTCAAGAGCCGATTTAATCTTGCGAATCAGCTTGCTTTCCCTGTCCCTGATTCTTAGCATGAAATTGCGGTCAGCCTCAAGAGCTGCACGATCTGTTGGATCCGGGAAGTTCTCCTTGGGATCTGTCATTCCGGAAACCGTATCTTCTGCCTGACTCAAAAGCTCTTCAAGTCGTTTTGATAAAAACTGTCTGAAATATTCAACGTCTTTTTTCTTCATAGCAAGCCCCTCTACCGTAGAGATTATTCTATTATAGAATTGGTCTAACTAACATAAAGGCCTGTAGAAGTAAAGCAATAAAATAGTATTTATGGGCATCTTAAGACAACCATCAAAAATAATGCAGCTTTATATTGTATCTTTATAAATTGTGTAATATGGGAACACTAATTGATGATGTTGCGGGTGCTTTGAATAACCCACGTTCGTCAGACGTTATGCAAGGATATCGTTGCGAAACGAATATCATATTGTTGAAAGTTTTGAATAAACCGCATTTGCCGTGTCCGGACATGGCTTTATATCAGATGTTATGTAAAAGTTTCAATGTTAACACAATAAAGGGGGAATAAAGTGACTAACAGTAAACAAGATCAACCCATTAAAACCAATTATAAAAAGGTCACAATTAAAACAACGGACGGTGTAACAATTCAAGGTAGATTAAATCTTGCACCGGATCAGCGGGTCTCTGATCTTTTTACAAAATCTGAAGCCCCTTTTGTAGTTCTGGTTGAAGTATTTTACAGGGAAGGAGAAGGGAAAATCCTTTTTGTGAATAAAAAGCATATCGTATGGGTTGAACCTGAAGATGACTCAAAAAACCTGGAAAAATCCTCCTGATATAATATTTATTTGACTTCTTTTACAAAATTATCATAACTTTTCAGGCTGTTGACGGCATATATTTTACAGGAGTAATCCCTCGGCAATATTTTTTTCAACAGCCCGGTAAGCACCGTGCCAGGACCGATTTCTGCAAATATTTCGACCTGCTCATCAATCAACCTGCACATCGAATCAAACCACTTAACCGGACTGCATAACTGCCTCCTCATAAGGGTTCTGATTTCAGAAGGATCCTGGGAAATATCGGCAGTAACATTATGAATAACAGGCGTTTCCGGCTTACTGAAAGAGGCGCTTTCCAGACACTCATTAAATTCTTTTTCCGCTCCCCTTATCAATTCACTGTGCCATGCTCCGCTTACTTTTAAAGGTACTGACTTTGCGCCTTTAGCAGAAGCAGCGATTGAAACTCTTACAACCGCATCAGGTTCTCCTGTAATCACAATCTGTGTTTTTGTGTTATGATTTGCCACCGATACAACATTCTCACCTTTAACATCGGCTATTATCTGTTCAATTTCTTCAATAGGAAGCCCTACAATAGCATGCATTGCTCCTTTACGTTTAATCGCCTCTCGGTGCATCAGCTCTCCCCTTTTAAAGACAAGACCAAAAGCGCTTTCTTTTGAAACGATCCCGGCTGCACAAAGTGCGCTGTATTCACCGAGGCTGTGCCCGGCTGAGAAAGATGATTTAATTCCTTCTCTTTCAACGGCAAGCAGACACGAAAGGTTTATGGCCGTTATTGAGGGCTGCAGGTTGACCGTTGCGGTCAGGTCTTCCATCGGGCCGTTGAAGCAAAGCTTTGATATGTTTATTTTACATATATCTGAAGCCATTTCGAAAAGATCTTTTACAAAGGCGAACTCTTCATAAAAGTCAAAGCCCATACCCACAGATTGGGATCCCTGTCCCGGAAAAAGAAATGCTATTTTTTTCAAATCAGTCCTCCATCTTCAATTTTTTTTTACAAAGCCGTCACTCGTCAAGATTGAAAAGTTTCCGTGTAACATCAATATATACAGAATTATTTCCATGGCATCCGTCCCGTTTTAAAAGAAGGATCGGATTATGCATGATTTTATTGATCAGAGCATTCTTCATTTTGTATAGCGCTTCACGTTCGATCTCCGCAATATTCATTGCCTGTATGGTTTTTTCTATTTCGGCTGTTGCAATAGAATCAATTTTATTTCTCAAAGCGACTATGGTGGGAACAACCTCAAGGCTATCGTACCATTGTCTGAAACTTATAACGGCTTCATCAATAATTCTTTCACCCTTTATAGCCTCTTTGTTTCTATCCTCAAGATTTTCGTCAATAACACCTTTTAAATCGTCTATGTCATAGACATAAGCATTGTTAAGTTTGTTTATTTCGGGGTCAATATCCCTCGGAACAGCAATATCAATAAAGAAAATCGGGCGATTCCGCCTTCCGGGCATAATATGTTTGACCCGATCTTTTGTAAGTATTATGTCCGGCGAACCGGTGGAGCTGATTATAATATCAACCTGCATAATAAAATCGGGGATCTCTTCAAACCTTATGGCTCTCCCGCCGAATCTCCTTGCCAGTTCAACGCCGTTTTTAAATGTCCTGTTTGCAACAAATATCTCTTTAATCCTGTTTTTGAGGAGATGTTCAACAGCAAGTTCGGCCATCTCCCCCGCGCCTATCAGCAGAACTTTTTTCCCTTCGAGCTGCCCGAATATTTTCCTTGCCAACTCAATTGCGGCATAACTGATTGAAACTGCGTGATCTCCGATTCCGGTTTCCGTTCTTATTCTTTTTGCCGTAAAAAAAGTTCTGTGAAGAAGCCTGTTTAATATAACTCCGGATGTTTTTCTTTTTGTTGCGTTAAAATATGCTTCTTTGATCTGACCAAGAATCTGGGGCTCCCCGACCATCATAGAGTCAAGACTTGATGCAACCCTGAATATATGCCGGACAGCCTCATCGCCTCCGTGAATATACATTGAATCCCGGAACAGAGACAGAGGCACTTTTTTAAATTCTGAAAGATGCCTTTGGGCTGCTTCAACCGCCTCCGCCTTATCATTTGCCGCAATCAGAATTTCAACACGATTGCACGTTGAAAATAAAACGACCTCATTCACTGAAGCCGATTCTTTAATGGCATCAAGCATAGCTGCCGCTTCTTCTTTTGAAAAAGCAAGGAGCTCTCTTATTTCAACCGGAGCTGTTTTATGATTTATTCCAAGAAGTATTATTTCTACCATATATATCAAACATACCTGGAACTTATTAAAACCAATGAGAACATGTCATCGTGTAAATATTTCATGATGTCCTTTTAAAAGAAAATTCACGCCAAAAAAAGTAAACAAAACGACAGCGAACCCGATTATGGCCATAGCGGCGGCTTTTTTGCCCCTCCAGCCGACAGTAAGACGTCCGTGAAGAATCGCAGCATACAACAGCCATGTGATGCCGGACCAGATCTCCTTCGGATCCCAGCTCCAGAATCTTCCCCAGACAGACTTGGCATAAATAAACCCGGTAATAAGCCCTATCGTGAGCAGGGTAAAACCGGTTGCAATACAGGCATAACCGGTGCTGTCAAGAAGATCGAGCGAAGGAAGGCGTTTATAAAAAAACCCGTGTTTTTTCCCTTTAATTGCATTTTCCTGAGCAATATAAAGAAACCCGACTCCGCAGGCCAGAGCAAAAGCCGCATGGCCCACAAAAATTGAAACCACATGCACTATAAGCCAAACACTGTTGAAAATGGTCTGGGTTTCAACAATTTTACCTGGCACAAGAAAAGATGCCACAACGCACGCAGCTGCAAGAAGAGCGGCATATCCGCCGAGAACTTTTACCTTAAACCTGTATTGAAAAGCAAAAAAAACCCCGGCAACAGCCCAGCCTGTGACAAGAAGTGTTTCGTGCAAATTTCTTACAGGTATCTGCCCTGTTTTTGCATAATAATAGCCTATCATAATCGAATTGCACAAAAAGCCTGTTGCCAGAAAAACCTGGCCCAGCCTGTAAAGATACTCTTTCTGGAAAAAAAGATACGAAATGTATCCTACCGAGCTAAGGACGTACAACAAACTGGTTACAGCAATCAGGTTATCCATCTGTCACACCGTTTTATATATTAATCCGGTTTTTTATTGTTCTTCCTGCCCCATCAAATCCATATAGACGTATCCTTCGCCAAGCACATCAAAAAGAACGGAATTAATCTTGTCCGCATCATTGTTCTTTATTAATAGTACAATATCTTTATTTATAAGCTTTTCAAAAAGAGGTTTATGCTCTTCAGGCTCATGGCTGTTACGCAGAAGTTTTTTTCTGATTGCTCCCATTAATTTTAAAAAATCAGCGTATTCAACACCATATTGTTTTTCGAGATCTTTTCTGATTTTCTTTGCAAAAGCAGGGCTTTTGCCTGAAGTCGATACTGCTATTACGAGATCTCCCCGTTTCATGAGCGCCGGCAGTATAAAGTTACATGCCTCCGGGCGATCCGCAATATTACACAGTATATTAAGATTTTCAGCATCCCTACTCACCTGCCGGTTAAGCTCTTCATCATCGGTTGCGCATATAACAAGAAACATGCCTTCAAGATCGGATTCAATATAAGAACGTTTTATCAATGTTATCATATCTGAACCGGCAAGCTTAAGAAGCTTTTCACTTGCATCAGGACTTACAACGGTTACGGAAGCCATGCACTCCAAAAGGGTTATCACCTTCCGGGTTCCTACATCGCCTCCACCGATTACAAGGCATTTTCTATCTTTTATGTCAAGATTAACCGGATAATATCTCATGTGAACCAATCCCAATTCTTTTCAGAACATCTTACGAGATGTTAAATTGATCTTCATTAAATCTCTGGCTAAAAAAAGTGGGCCGGAATATGTTTTTCTACATTGAAGTTCTATATCATTATTATCACATTCCGGATAAAAGTGAGTTAAAAGAAGCTGCTTAACATTTGCCTTCGTTGCAATTTCACCAGCTTCAGAGGGTGTTAAATGACCTTTAACTTTTAATTCATCCGGAAGAGCCGATTCACAAATTAAAAGATTCGTATTCACGGCAATATTAATAAGATTTTCACAATAATCAGTATCTCCTGAATAAACAAGCGAAGTTCCCTTTCCCCCTGTGATTTTAAATGCCAGGCTTTCTGCGTTGTGTTCAACTGAAACCACTTCCAATATGAAATCATTGAAGTATTCAAGATGGTTATTTTTGTATATTTCAACCATATTTAAACTGTTTGGGGCAAGATCTATCCAGTGTCCGAAAACCTTTTTCAGACCGCCATAAAATTCGGCAAGCCCGCTTCCGGCAATTATCGATAATGGTATTTGCCGGTAACTTGCATCCGGATATTTATTTGAAAAAAGAAAAGGAATCAATTCGCCGGTATGATCGGGATGAAAATGACTGAGTAATATATGGGAAATATCGTATATTTTAGTACCATTCTCAAGCAGTCTCCTTATTGTTCCAGGTCCGCAATCTATAAGAATTTTTGCACCTTTTATTTCAACTAATACGGAGCATGAACTTCTTTCAAGGGACGGAACGCAGGTTCCCGACCCCAGAATTGTCACAGTTATATCAATCTTGTTTTCAGCCATTATTTTTTCCCGGCCTTTTTATTAACCTGGGCAATTATCCACTTTAATATTTTTTCATTGTTTTTATAATCTATAATATCCTTTATGGATGAAACAGAAATTTCTGCACGGGCCAAACTTTTATGACCGCCGGCAACACCAATATGCCCGAAACTCTGTTTTGCCACATCGCCTGCATTTTTCCGCAAACCGTCATTTCTGAAAATAATAACAAGGACATTATTGCACAGGCCGGAAACGATACTCCACTTTATATTATTGATTTTAATAAAAAAATCTGCCAAAATAACACATACATCCGGATTGACAACCTGCCCTGTGTGAATAAATATTCTGTCCTTTTGTTTCCGCATATTTTCCAATGCAATTTTAAAATACTTCAAAAAATCGAATTTTAATTCAGCCTGCTCAATTTTCCTCGCAATATTTATATTTGTGTACCGGAAAAGAAACTGAAAAGCCTTAACATCTTCATCCAAAGCCTTTCTTTCAAAATTGCTGGTATCATTCTTTATGGCGTAATATAAGGCTGTTGCAAGCTTATATGACGGCTTTATTTTTGCGGCTTTTAAATATTCAGTCATCATGCTTGCAGTTGCCCCATATTGGGGTCGTATGTCTTTATATTCTGCTTCAGCATTACTTTCAGGGTGGTGGTCAAGAATGACATTATATTTATATTTTAAAAACAAACTATTATGATCAGGCTGTGAATCTGCAATCACAAAACGGGAAAATTTATTTTCATCGATTTCACCGACATGAATCATATTTACACCAAGCAACCGGATCATAGCCAGATTATCCGGGCGCTTGATTATATTTATATTAGAAATGGTTACACCGGCAACCCTGCGCCACAACAGCCTTTTTACAGCCATCGCACTGGCAATAGAATCCGGGTCTGCATTGATCAAAATAAGCACATTATCATCAGCAGAAAACTGTGCGTAAAACCTTTTTAGTTTTTCCAAAGCTGAAAGCAACATTTTAAATTCACCCT
>JBFYVZ010000119.1:0-9006 GCA_041298995.1 Desulfobacteraceae bacterium | reverse complement strand
GTGATGAGCAGTGTGAGCGATACTATGAGCCATGCGAATGTTTTCCCTACAAAGGAACTGATCTTGTCAATGGTAAGCAGTAGTTTCTGCATGGTAACACCTGATCCTAAAAGTCAGCCATCCGGACGCCGGACCGCGCATCGGGATGGCGACGGGTGATGCTGTATAATTCTTCAGCCTTTCTTGGGCGCAGCTTTCTTGGGCGCAGCTTTCTTGGCCCCGAAGTAATGGTTATATGCCATGCGGCGGTTTACGTTGTAATCCATATCCCATTTCACAACGCGTTCGGCAAATTTCTTCTGCGAAGCCATTATCTCCTTGAAAAGGGGATTTACAGCCTCTTTCTTAGCCACAGCCTCATCGTAAGCTATAAGCTGCTGCTGGAGAAACGAATCCGGTGTTTTATAGAATTTGACCTTGTCCTTTATCTGCAGGTCTATATAGTCCTGTGAGTAGCGGTCGCATGATTTCCACCACAAATCAGCCGAAGCTGCTTCAACCGCGTTTTCTATGATCGCCTTCATCTTAGCCGGCAGCGCGTCAAACTTTGCCTTGTTGAACAGAATCTCGAAAACCTCGGCATTCTGATGGTAGCTCTGCAGCATACAAACCTTGGATACGTCAGGGAAGCCGAGCAGGCGGTCGGATGAAGCGTTGTTGAATTCGGCTCCGTCCAGCAGGCCGCGGTCGAGCGCCGGGACGATTTCACCGCCGGGCAGGGCGTTCACTGCGGCGCCCAGTCCCGTGAAAACATCAATTGAGATTCCCACAGTGCGGAACTTCATGCCCTTGAAATCCGACATCTTTGTAATAGGCTTCTTGAACCAGCCGAGCGGCTGTGTTGCCATCGGCCCGTACGGAAAAGAAACAACATTGGCGCCAATGGATTCATATACCTTCGCGAGCAGTTCTTTGCCGCCGCCGTACTTGTGCCATGCAAGCATCATGTTGGCGTCCATGCCGAAGCCGGGACCCGACCCCCAAAGAGCAAGGGCATTTTGCTTCCCGTAGTGATAGACCTGCACTCCGTGGCCGCCGTCAAGTGTGCCTTTCGATACCGCGTCGAGAAGGTTGAAAGCCGGAACAACGGAACCAGCCGGCAGCACCTCTATCTTGAGATCCCCGCCGGTCATGTCGTTTACCTTCTTGGCAAAGTCCAGTGCATATTCGTGGAAAATATCCTTGGTCGGCCAGGTACTTTGCCAGCGCATCGTAATCGGTCCTTCGGCCTTGATAATATTAGGAAAACCTGCTGTAGCCGCAACACCTGCCACACCGGCGACTGCCGCTTTCTTCAGGAATCCGCGCCTGCCAATTTTCTCATCCTCTTCTTTTTTCATCGTCACACTCCCTTCTGAAAAGTTGATTGTTTGCTTTCCCTGTCTTGATGATGTTTCAAGGGACTCTGGACCACCTGCCACAAAATTGGCGAAGGCCCTTAAAAAAATTCAACGGCATTAAAAAAGAATTGTAAAAATGATGGCCGACTTTTACAAACATCCATTTAATTGTCAATATATTTCATGTGATTTATAATCATTGCAGTAATTTCCGGTAAGTATGGCCACAATCTGTCTATCTCCGGCCAGTCGCGTTTTGAACCAAAACAGCGAGACGCTTCCCCGTTGCTTGCGGCAGGGAGCTTCAATCTCTCGAGAATTGCTGCAATTATTGTATTTGTATTGATTTAACCCGTTTCGTTTTGTATGCATAAAATTATTAAAGAAATTACCTCAAACATGTAAAATCCGTCTACAGGCAATAAACAACCTTTTTTAGAAAACAGGCTTAAATTATAGGAGTATTCAACAATGAAGCCCATCGTTCTTGTAACCCGCAAACTGCCGGATCCGGTCGAGGATCGTCTTCGCAAAGACTACACCCCCATCCTTAATCCCAAAGATGTACTCTATTCGAGTGACGAGATCATCAAACGCGCCAGGGGGGCAGATGCCATTATGCCCTGCCATACCGAGCGGTTCAGCGCCGCTGTGATTACCCGCTTGCCTGAAAGCGTGCGTGTTATCGCTAATTTTTCCGTCGGCTATGATCATGTGGATACGCAAGCAGCCAAAGCCAGGGGCCTTATCGTAACTAATACGCCCGATGTGCTGTCCGACGCCACCGCGGAACTGACCATGATGCTGATACTCGGCGCAGCACGCCGGGCCAGCGAGGGAGAGCGCCTGGTCCGAACACAGGAGTGGAAGGACTGGAGCCCCAGTTTCATGGTAGGCACCCAGGTAACAGGCAAGCGTCTGGGAATTCTTGGATTCGGCCGTGTCGGACGGGTCGTAGCCAGGCGCGCCCGCGGATTTGATATGGAGATCCACTATAACGATGTAAAAAGAATGCCGCCGGAGCTTGAAGAAGGCGCCATCTTTCATGAAACTCCCGCTGAACTGATGCCGCACTGCGATTTTCTGGCACTCCACTGCGTGGCATCTCCGGAAACCATCAAGCTGCTTAATGCAGAACTTATTGCGCTGCTGCCGGATGGCGCGATTGTAGTCAATGCCAGCCGCGGAGTGGTAATCGATGACGATGCCCTGATCGAGGCGCTCAAGTCAGGAAAGCTCACTGCTGCAGGATTGGATGTCTATAATAACGAACCCGACATACATCCGCAATACCGGCTATTGCCCAACGTATTCCTGATGCCGCACATCGGCAGCGCCACGAAGGAGACAAGAGTTGCAATGGGATTCCGCGCCCTCGACAATCTGGATGCCGTCTTTGCCGGACGAGAACCTATCGATCGCGTGGTCTGAATCTGACCATCAAAAACGTTTAATTTTTTATTCATGAAATTCATATGCAGATCATATCCCTTCCAGCAGTTCCCTGGCCTTATAGGAGCTTCTGACCAACGGCCCGCTTGCAACCCTTGTAAAACCCATTCCCAACGCCTTTGATTTCCATTTTTCAAATTCATCAGGTGTTACATAACGCTCTATCGGCAGATGTTTTGGGGATGGTTGTAAATATTGCCCCAGTGTTAATAGGGTGCAACCGACTTCCAACAGGTTTTGTAAACTCTGCTCAATTTCTTCGGCTTCTTCGCCTAAACCGAGCATCAGGCTGGACTTGGTCGTAAGTTCCGCATCCATGCGACGGACCTGCCGCAATAAAGCCAGAGAGCGTTGATAAATTGCCTGGGGCCGAACCGCAGGGTAAAGGCGATATACGGTTTCCAGATTATGATTTATGACATCCGGCCCGGCAATGATGATTTTTTGAAGAGCATTCCAATCGCCCTGTAAGTCGGGTATTAATACTTCGATCTTGATTTCAGGCAAACGGCGGCGGACGGCTGAGATGGTTTCGGCAAAATGACCAGCGCCTCCATCAGCCAGGTCATCACGAGTCACCGAAGTGATGACCATATATTTCAGCCCCATCTGTTGAGCCGCTTCAGCCACGATTTCAGGCTCACGGGAATCGATTGGTTTGGGGTTTCCTTGCCGGACGGCACAAAAACGGCAATTCCGGGTGCAATGATCTCCCAGGATTAATAAAGTGGCGGTGTTATGAGAAAAGCATTCACCCATGTTAGGGCATAAAGCCTCCTGGCAGACGGTATGGAGATGTTTTTGTCCCAGGATTCCGCGCACACTCTGATAAACAGATCCCCTTGGAATTTTACGCTTCAACCAGGCCGGTTTTCGTTGAATTGTATTCACATGGCAACTCATCATGGTCCTTAATATTTGGAATGCAATAATCTTTTCAGATCCACAATAGAAATCATTTCCAAATCTTTATTAAAAAGAGTCCGGATATGGATTTGGGCGCGTTCGCGAACGGCCGGGAAAGGAATCTCCCGGTGTTTCAACTGTTGAAGGGAAGTAATCGCAATGCCGGTAAGTCCGCAGGGGTTGATCCATTGAAACGGTTCCAAATCGGTATTGATATTTAAAGCCAACCCGTGAAAGCTGATGGAACGACGCACCGCAATGCCGACACTCCCGAGTTTGTGATCTCCGGCCCAAACTCCCCGGTTAACCGATCTTCTTTCAGCTTGAATTCCCCAATCACATGCAATGCGGATCATGATTTCTTCAAGGGCTTCAACAAAAGAGACTACACGCCACCGGCCGGACCGTAGATGTACGATCGGATAGATGATTAATTGGCCCGGGCCATGATAGGTGATATCACCGCCTCTTTCAATATGCATCAGGGGGATGTTCCGGGAAGCAATAAAAGATTCCGGGACTTTCAGATGATTGTTTCCACCGCGCAAACCCAGGGTAAAAACCGGGGTATGTTCCAGAATCAGAAAAACATCCTGATCCAGAATGCCTGCTTTTTTAGCCTCTACGATTTCCAGTTGCAGGTCACGCGCTGTGGCATAATTCATCAGGCCGAGATTGAGGCAGTAAGCTTTATCTTGCGGTTCCATATATCCCCTCTGAATCCTTGAACCCTGAGAGAAATCGGCTTCAGCCGATTTTATTTGCTTTAACCTGCCAGGCAAGGATGGCGGGCTGCCGACGTTTCATCCAGCCTTTTGACTTTACAACTGAAAGGCGCCTGGCGCAGCAGATCCGGATTTTCTTCGGCTTCCCTGCTGATGGCGCAGAGCGCCTCGATAAAGCTGTCGAGATCCTCTTTGCATTCAGTTTCAGTCGGCTCTATCATGATGGCGCCGCTGACCACCAGCGGGAAGTAAATTGTGGGAGGATGAAAACCGTAGTCCATCAGGCGTTTGGCTATATCCAAAGCAGATATCTTCTTTGCCTGCTGGATTTTGTCCGTGAAGACGCATTCATGCATGCAGGGCCGGTCATATGGAAGATGGAAAACGCCTTTCAAACGTTCCTTGACATAATTGGCGTTCAGCACCGCCAGTTGACTGGCATTTTTAAGACCCTCGGTCCCCATGCTGCGGATATAGCTGTAGGCTTTGATCATTACACCGAAATTGCCGTAAAAGGCATGGAGTTTGCCGATGGATTTCGGAAAATCATCGGAAAGCACATATTGGCCTTCTTTTTTAACCACGCGCGGAACAGGTAGAAACGGTTCCAGGTGCTTAAGCACGCAAACAGGTCCGGAGCCGGGTCCGCCGCCGCCATGGGGCGTGGCAAAAGTCTTATGCAGGTTCAGGTGCATTATATCTATTCCGATTTTACCTATGTCCACAATGCCCATAATGGCATTCATGTTGGCGCCGTCGCAGTAAACCAGACCACCTTTGGCATGGACTATTTCGGAGATCCGCGTCAGATTTTCTTCAAAAAGGCCCAGGGTATTCGGATTCGTCACCATGATGCCGGCAGTCTCTTCATCCATGACCTGAGCGATGGATTCAACTGAAAGAATGCCATGCTCGTTTGATTTGACCGGTATTGGCCGATACTCGCACAAAGCGGCACTGGCAGGGTTGGTGCCGTGGGCCGTGTCCGGTATGATGATCTTGGTGCGTTTAGAGCCTTTGCTTTTATGATAGGCATACATCAAAAGCATGCCGGTCAATTCGCCGTGGGCACCGGCTGTGGGTTGTACGCTGACGGCATCCAGACCGGTAATGGCCGTTAAAAACCGCTCCAATTCATAAATCAGTTGAAGGGCGCCCTGGTTTAAACGGTCCGGCAGCAGAGGATGAGCGTTTTGAAAACCTGACAGGCCGGCTTCTTTTTCATTGATTTTCGGATTGTATTTCATTGTACAGGACCCCAGGGGATACATGCCTGTGTCCACACTGAAATTCCAGGTGGAAAGCCGGGTGTAATGGCGTACCACATCAACTTCGCTCAAATCGGGAAAATCCGGTCCCGGACCGGTCAATTCGGGTGATATACCAATAGAAGGAACATCCTGTTTTGGAAATGAAAAACCGGAGCGCCCTTTGCGCCCTTTTTCCCACAGCAGCGGCTCCTGCAGAACAAGGCCGGTATTGCCTAAAGTTTGTTTCATGATTGCACCTCCCTGACCAAAGCATCCAGATCTTCTTTGGCCTTGGTTTCAGTCACGCATAAAAGATAGTGGTCCGGCAGGTCAGGATAATAGGGCTCAAGAGCCAGGCCGGCTGCTATTTTTTTCTTCTCCATCAAGCGCTCGTGCACGGTTTTAAAACCTGACGGAAATTGAACTACAAACTCATTGAATGTGGGAGCCGTGAACGGGATTTTAAAACCGGCTTTTTTCAGCGCTGATTGAAGATATTGAGTCTTGTCGTAATTCAATCGCGCCAGGTCGCGCAGGCCGCTGCCGCCCAAACTGGCCATATACATGGCGGAAGTGAGGGCGCACAGGCTGTTGTTGGTGCAGATATTGGATGTGGCTTTTTCGCGCCTTATATGCTGTTCGCGGGTGGAAAGGGTCAGGACAAAACCACGTTTCCCTTCCTTATCTTTGGTCTGGCCGACCAGACGGCCCGGCATGCTGCGCACGTATTTCATTGAACTGGCGAACATGCCCAGGCCGGGCCCGCCGAAGGAGCGGGGAATACCCAGACTCTGACCTTCGCCACAGGCGATATCGGCATCCTGGCTTCCAGGGTTTTTGAAAAGCCCGAAAGCAAGGGGTTCGGTGAAGCAGGCGATTAAAATGCCGTTCTGTTTGTGAATCAATCCGGCCGCAGGGCTCAGGTTTTCAAGGCAGCCGAAAAAGTTGGGGGATTGGAGGGCAACGGCCGCAAGTTCGGGCATCTCTTTAATAAGGGTAAAATCGGTTGTGCCGTCGGCCGAACGGGGAAGTTCTATCAGTTCAGCGCCGGTCGGTTCCAGATAGGTGCGGATCACGCGCCGATAAAGCGGGTGGATCAGGCTCGATATGGCCAGATGCTTTTTACGGGTGATACGCAGTGCCATCAGCAATGCCTCGGCCAGAGCCGTAGCGCCGTCATACATTGAAGCATTCGATACTTCCATTCCCAGCAGCCGCGAAACCAGGGTTTGGTATTCGTAAATAGCCTGAAGCGTTCCCTGGCTTATTTCGGGTTGATACGGTGTATAGGAGGTCACAAATTCGGAGCGGTTTGAAAGGTATGCGACTGTTGCCGGAATATGATGCTCATAACTCCCGGCGCCTATAAAAAGTTTCCAGGCCGGGCCGGCAGCCGTTTTGTCGGCCAGGTCGCTCATAAAATCATGCAACTCCCATTCGCTCATAGCAGCGGGCAGGTCCATGTCGTCGGTACGGAGGCAATCCCGGGGGATCAATTTAAAGAGATCCTCCAGGCTTTCAACCGCGACCACCTTAAGCATCGACTCCAGATCTTCCGGGGTGTGGGGCAGGTAACGCATTATAATCCTTTCAGCATTTCAAGGTATGCTTTTTTGTCCATCAATTGTTCATATTCCGAAACCCCGGCCGGTTTAACTTCGAACATCCAGCCTCTGCCATAGGGATCTTTGTTCAGAAGTTCGGGTGCTCCTTCCAGGTCCGGATTGATGGCAATCACTTCACCACCTATCGGCATATACATTTCCGATACTGCTTTAACCGACTCAATGGTTCCGCATTGTTGTTTCTGATCAAAACCGGACCCGATCTGAGGCAATTCCACATAGACGATATCTCCCAGTTGATCCTGGGCATAGTCACTTATCCCGATTTTGATCGTATCCCCGGTTTTCTGAGCCCATTCATGATCATCGGTGTAACGGATGTCATCCGGCAGATGGAGATCATTTAATTCTTTCATAGAAGCCCCTCCTTTAATTTCAGAATAACATTTTTTGTATGTCAATACGAGCCGTACGGTCAGGACGAATATTATCGACAATCATGACCGGGATTTCCCGTCTTTTGTCCTTTATTCTGATAATCCGGCCGATATCGAGCGGTCTATCTACTTTTACATATCCGCAAGATAATCCGGCCGGTTTGAATCCCGGGGGTTTATCCGGACTGCTGATGCAAAAAACCCGGTCTTCATGGCGGCCAATGGCCATATCCGTCACGCAGGTCAGCACCTGCCCCATACATTTACCATCCTGATCAATAACAGCCGATTCATAGCATATGGTTATCTTGCGCAGATCGAAACCTGCAAAAGCATAGGTATGGTCGGCATGGTTAGTTTGCTTTTCCAAGGCTTCGGAACCGATAAATTTTTTACTGAACCCATATTTTTCGTTATAGGGCAAGGCGAACGGCCAGGGGTGGTTCAGAAAAAGCCAGGGTCCGATATCCTGATGGGAGAGGGGAAGCATTGCCCCGGTTCTTAAAGAATCTCGTGCAGCCAGGCCGCAGGGTATCAACCCCATATCCTTGCTGCTTTCGATGATCAATTCCCAGACTTTTTTAAAGTGTTCGGGCCTGACAAATATTTCAAACCCGAATTCTCCAGTGTAACCGGTGCGCGACAGGAGTAAAGGCGTCCGGTCCAATAACCGGACCTGATCGGCCAATTCAGATGCTTCATCAAAATAACCCTTAAAACTGAAATAGCGCATGTTTGCGAATACCTGGTCGGGCCTGTTTATTATTTTATTGAGAATTTTAGCCGACAAAGGTCCCTGGACATCCAATTTGCCGATTTGACCGGAAAGGTCGGTAAGTTCCGTTTTGCGTCCGTTTTTATGAGTCTCTAAATGATACAGAATTTCCTGTCCTTTCCCGGAATTTACAACTATCATATATTGATCTACAGCGCATTGATAAAGAATGGCATCATCAAGCACTTCTCCCTTTTGGTTAAGAAAAACGCCGTATACACATTTACCCGGAGTCAAGGGCGCCTTCTCTTTTCCTGTGCAGCATTGGAGGTCTTTTGAAAAGCAAAGCTGCAGCAAGTCACGGGTGCCGGCGCCGGCGGCCGCAATGACTGCCATATGGCTGGTGTCGAACAGCCCTGCTCTGGTGATGACTGACAAATGCTCTTCCCTGGCGCCGGCAGGATACCAGAGAGGCATCTCGTACTCACCAAACGGGGCCATGTTAGCCCCATGTTTTACATGCCAGTCATACAATAAAGTTCTTTTTAAAGTTTTATGCATAGTTAATTATGGTTCCTTTCCAATTGCTTTTATTTCAAGGGAGTGTAATTCCTTT
>JBFYVZ010000113.1:0-6551 GCA_041298995.1 Desulfobacteraceae bacterium | reverse complement strand
ATGATATTTGAAATAACAACAGCTTTTTTCCCCATCACACCCCCAAAATATTGATTGCATCTACTTTTTAACGCATTAAATTATTTATTGCAATATATTTCTATACAAATAGTTTCTATAAAAATTATTTGACAAAATGTATTTTGCATACTAATTTAATTAATAAACCAAATTGTCAGTTTATGAAAAAAATTACCGCGTGATTTAAAGCACATGCCAGTATTCAGGTTTTACGGAACACCTTAAAAAGGCGATTTATGACACTATTTTCTATGTAATCAATCAGATACCGAGGCTCATTTTGGCTATATCCGGCGAACAGACAAATATCAAATGGTCCCTGCAAGGACATGTTGCAAGCATCATAAAATAACTTTGAGGAGGGAAAAAATGGGAAAGAAAATGGGGTTTGCAACTATTATTTTATTTATTATTTCAGCTTTTTTATTTACCGCTTTTTGCGAAACCATTTCATTTTTTAGTTACAATTGACACCGACGCTTCCGAAAACTCGACAGGAGTTTTATTCTCTCCTCCATCCTCTTTTTGCTTTATCTTTATCCCCCGCGTTTTGGTGCCTATATCCGCCGGCTTGGTTTTTATATCATAAATTCCGCTTGCGGATTCAAGATCCAGATCCCCCAGTTGTGACGATCCGGCGTAGATCGTTATGCTCTCGCTTCCGAAGGGAGGAGAAACTTCAAGGTCAAACCTGTCTTCTCCCGAAGGTATCTCATACACAGTTCCTCCCCTGAAATAATTGTCTGAGCTATATGGGTTAGGAAAGAGCTGAACTGTCTTGCCGGACGCATCTTTATATATCACCCTTGCGTAAAACGGTTTGTTTCCTCTGATATAAACTTTTATCTTCTCGGAGTTTTTATATTCTTTCTTATCCGTCCATACCCTGACGTTTAACAGGGAAGCGGGGTCATCAAAAGACGCTTCTTTCCCGGCGCTCTTGATTTTCTTCTCGTCAGGTAGGACCTCGGCTTTTACTTTCAGCCTGAAGCACTCGCCTGATGAAGGGTCCCTGTACCATCCCTTTTCAATTTCTTCAATCACCCTGACCGAAGCGTTTGAATATGCTTTTACCATATCGCTTTCAAGCACGAAGTTTTTCACTTCCGTGTTGCTTTCAAGGTAAGTCAGCGTGTAATCAACTGCTTTGCGTTTTGCATCGGAGAGAGCAGCCTGTTCGGTCTCCTTTTTTGACTTGTCGTCTCCCATACAGGCTTGCCCTTCAGCCTCTGTAATGGTTGACTGCGAAGCATAAAGCTCCGGTGTTGCCGCCAGTATGCAAATAATTAACGCAATAATAATCCGCTTCATGTTTTCTTCACCTTTTTTTCTGTTCACCATTCACTTTTACTGATTACTGATCCCTGTTCACTGATCACTATTCACTGATCACTGGTTACTGATTACTGATCACTATCAACTATTTAAGCAATCCTTCTATTTTCTTCTCCAGCAAAGCCTCGGACTGCTGGCCGGGTATTTTATCAATTACTTTGCCGTTTTTGATGAGATAGAGCATTGGGATTGCGTATATGCCGTATTTGTCGGCGGCCTCCTCGCCGGCCCAGTAAATAGGAAAATTGACCTTAATCCTGTCGGCTATCTTCTGCATCGCTCCGGGTCCGTCTGCATCAAGGCTTATCCCGACTATTTTCAAACCTTTATCATTATATTTGTTGTGCAGTTTTATAAGAAAAGGCAATTCTTCGCGGCACGGGCCGCACCATGAAGCCATGGCAACAACAAGGGATCTGCTCTCCCTGCTTTTCATCAGATTATCGAGCTCTTTCGGCTCAATCTTCTGAATTACAATCCTCGCGCCGCCCTGGGCCAAAATATCTGAAGTGGAAAAAGCTGCAAAGAAAATACAAACGGCAACAAATAAGGTTCCCGTTTTTATGATCCACTTATACATTATCTCTCCTGTGCTGCTTTATAAATCAAAACCTTTGCACAATATCTGATTTGTTGGCATATCAGGTATGGGCGCACATGCAATCCGCATGAATCAGGCCATACCCATATGCCAATAACCGGTTGTGCAAAACTCGCAAATCTTAACAGTAAAAGTTGGACTTTACAAAGCCTCAGTCATAACTGAATGCTTTATATATAGTCGGCGAGCCGAGCAACGCATCAACCTTGCCTTCGAGTTCAGCCCGTTTTTCATTGGCAAACCAGCGCTGCCAGTCTTCAAGAGACTTCCAGGTGCTTATCACAAGGTATTCGTTCGGATCATCCACGTTTCGCAATGTTTCCCCCGAAATATAGCCAGGTTGGTAATAAGCCATTTCCCGAAGCTCTATAAGCATCTCGGATAACTGGGGAAGTACGGTAACCTCCATGCCTTTGGGCGCTTTTACCGCTCTGCGTATCATTAGCACTCGAATCGACATATTACATCTCCTTCCGAGTATTATATATATTTTTTTCTTTAAACCCGCATATACTTTAAGTCAACAACTCATCAGGAAAGCCGTCAGGGTCAATGATCTTATAAAAGCTCAAATCCCGGACGGCAAAGTAAAAAGCTCATAAGGTTAACCGGCTATATCTTTTAAAGTAAGCAACACGCCCGCCGCTACTGCCGAACCTATGACTCCGGCCACATTCGGCCCCATGGCATGCATGAGCAGATAGTTCTCAGGATCAGCATCCATCCCGAGCTTCTGGCTCACCCTTGCCGCCATCGGAACGGCTGAGACGCCCGCAGATCCTATCAGCGGGTTGATCTTTGAACCCGGGAAGAGATTCATGATCCTTGCCATCAGAACACCTGATGCCGTACCGATTGAAAAGGCGATTGCGCCTAGAAACAGGATTCCCAGAGTCGAAATATTCAGGAATTGTTCCGCTGACATTTGTGCCCCGACTCCAAGCCCAAGAAAAACCGTCACAATATTGAGCAGGGCGTTCTGAGCCGTATTGGACAGTCTTTCGACGACTCCGCATTCTCTCATAAGGTTTCCGAACATGAAAAACCCGATAAGCGGCGCTGCGGAAGGAAGCAGAAAAACGCATAAGCCGAGAACGGATAACGGAAATATGATCTTTTCCAGTTTACCGACATATCGCATCTGTTTCATCCGGATTTTTCTCTCATCCGGCGTGGTGCATAACTTCATAATGGGCGGCTGGATTATGGGCACAAGAGCCATGTATGAATAAGCCGCTACTGCGATTGATCCAAGAAGATGCGGCGAAAGCCGGCTGGCAAGGAAAATGGCGGTTGGCCCGTCCGCGCCTCCTATGATGCCGATCGAAGCCGCGTCAAAAAGATCGAAATTGATCCCCGGTACGTATTTCGAAAGGAGCAGCGCTCCTATAAGTGTGGTAAAAATTCCGAACTGGGCGGCAGCGCCTAGAAGAGCTGTTTTCGGGTTGGCGAGCATGGGGCCGAAATCGGTCATTGCTCCAATTCCCATGAATATTACCAGAGGGAATACCCCGGTTTTTATCCCGATATCATAGATATAATACAGCATACCACCCGGGTCACTCATACCTGCAAGGGGGATATTGGTCATTATGGCGCCGAACCCTATCGGAACCAGGAGAAGCGGTTCAAACTGCCTGTGTACGGCAAGATAAAGAAGGAGAATACCTATGCCGATCATGATCAGTCTGCCGATTCCGTCCGTCCATTTATTATTAGATGGAAAAATGAAATTTAACAGGCCGGTGGATTTGGAAAAATTGCCGACCATTTTTGTCATGGATGGGATTGATTTAATTCCCGCACCTGCCGCTTCTTCACCCGCAATTGAAGAAATACAGGTTAAATGGAGCAAAACTACGATCAATCCGAAAAATATAAAGGTGCTCTTCATAATATCACGGCCTCTTTATCATTACCGGTCAAACCAGCACCGCTATTAGCTGGCCCGATTGCACTGTCTGGCCCTTTGTCACTTCAAGCGATTCGATGATACCGTCATCAGGAGCAACAACGGGAGTCTCCATCTTCATGGCTTCGAGAATGACCAGTGTTTCGCCTTTTTTAACGGTATCGCCGACGGCGCAGAGAATTTCGTAAACATTGCCCGGGAGTTGAGTTTTGACTTCTATCTGAGGCCTCTTAGGCGTCTCTCCCGCCTTCATCGCCCTGACGGCTGCTACTTCTCCTGTTTCATCTTCCACCATGACCTGATAGACGGTTCCGTCAACCGTTACCTTGTACTGGGAGAGCCCGGCAGCCTTGGGCGCGGACTGAGGCGGCTGCGTGGCTTTTTTTTCAGCTTCCGTTTTACCGGTTATTTTCCGGCAGTTTACAGGCCTGTCCCCTTTCAAAAAATCGAGCCCTTTGTTTCCTCCCGGGGTCGCAAGAGCGCCGATAATGAATATGTTCTCGTCCGTTACAGGCAATCTTTCCTTTTCCAGTATCTTTACGGCTTTGGGAATGCCGGGTTCAAGCACATCCAGTGGATCTCCATCAAAAACGGGCATTCCCATCTGTTTTTCGGCAATCTTTACTATTTCAGGATCAGGCTTTACAGGTGTTCTTCCGAAATACCCGAGAACCATTTTACCGTATCCGTCCGTAATTTTTTTCCATGGGCCCTGAGTGACATTGGCATAAGCCTGCTGGAAGTAAAACTGGGAAACCGGCGTAACAGACGTGCCGAATCCGCCGCGCGCAATGCATTCGGACATCGCTTCAATTACCTTTGAATACAGATGAAGAGTGCCGGTGTCTCTCATCATCATCGTGTTCGCCGTCAGCGCCCCTCCCGGCATCGGGGAGAGAATGACCTCGGAGGATATTTTCTGCGCCTCCGGAGGAAAGAAATAATCTTTGAGACATTCCTGCTGAACACGGTTCGCTTCAAGTATCCTGTTCACATCAATATCAATTGTATATTGTGTGCCCTTAAGCGCATGCCACATGGACAGAAGATCAGGCTGGCATGTGCCTCCGGAAAGAGGAGCGCGCGCAAGACAGACTCCGTCGCATCCGCCCTCGATTGCCGCCTTGTACTGAGCAATACCGATTCCAGCCGTTTCATGTGTGTGCATCCATATAAGCGTGTTATCCCCGAGCAGCTTTCGCACGGCCTTTATTGTTTCATAAACCTTGTTCGGGTTTGAAGTCCCGGAAGCGTCCTTGAAACAAATCGAATCATAAGGAACCCCGGAGTCGAGAATCTCCTTTAATGTTTTCAGGTAAAACGCCGGATCATGGGCTCCCGAGCATCCCGGCGGAAGCTCCATCATAGTAACTACAACCTGATGATGAAGACCCGCGTTTTTAATACACTGTCCCGAATATACAAGGTTGCGGACGTCGTTCAGTGCGTCGAAATTTCGTATATGGGTAATGCCGTGTTTTTTAAACATTTTCGCGTGAAGATCGATCATATCTCTTGGCTGGGCCGACAGCGCCACCACATTAATTCCTCTTGCAAGAGTCTGGAGTTGAGCTCCGGGACCTGCGGCTTCCCTGAACCTATCCTTCATATCAAAGGCGGATTCCCCGCAATACATGAAAAGGCTCTGGAATCTTGCGCCTCCCCCTGCTTCCAGGTAATTTATGCCTGCATGGACTGCTGCCTCAACTGCAGGAAGAAAATCATCCGTCAACACCCGAGCGCCGAAAACAGATTGAAATCCGTCCCGAAATGAAGTGTCCATGAAACTGATTTTTTTCATCATTATCAATCCTTTAAAATATGAATGAACATATTAGCCTGACCTGTAAACGTCATTTTCTGCCGGCTCTGTGCGCCGAAACCGAAGCGCTTATAACCGCCATAATCTTTCGCTTATCTTCGGACGGCGGTAATTCACGGGCTTTTCTCCTAGTGTGGAATTCATATGCGGTCGCCTCTTTTTCCGTAAAAGATTTCAGGAGTCTGGCGGAAAGATGAACGATCACCACCAGCAGACCCAGAAATGAAAAAACCACCGCCATTCCCAGCAATGTAAGTTTTAACCCATCAATAATCACAAATCCCCGCTAATTATTTGCCTTTCAGCTTTCTTAGTTCCGTCACAAGAGCGCCTAGTTCAGGTCTTTTATTAATATCCCCTACAGCGGCATACCTTATGATTCCTTCCTTGTCGATCACAAACAGGGCTCTTTCAGTCACGCCGCTTGTCCTGAGAACACCATAAAGATCTGCGACCCCTCCGTGGGGCCAGAAATCGGAAAGAACCGGAAACCACAAATTACCCATCTGGTTCGTCCACGCATAAAGGGTCGGAATATTGTCGACAGTTATACCTAAAAGGATTGCATCATTTTCGTCAAAAAAACTCCTTGCAAGGTTGTAACCCGGCCACTGGTCGGAACATACAGGAGTCCATGCAGCAGGAACAAACGAAAGCACCACATTCTTTTTCCCTTTATAATCATTCAGGGAAATTCTCTCTCCGGATAAGGAGGGCAGTGTAAAATCAGGAGCCTTATCACCCACCTTTACATTCAGCACACTGTCAACAGGTTTTAATTCTCCCGGACTATAAATATTGTTCTTGTATGCGTCTGAGAGGCCGAAAGCCGGCCCGGTTAACAAGAGAACAACAAGTAA
>JBFYVZ010000091.1:0-27648 GCA_041298995.1 Desulfobacteraceae bacterium | reverse complement strand
TTTTGCTTCAAGGCTCAGATACTGTTCAAGCCGCGCAATACGATCTTTGTATGTCCTGTATGTCCCGGCTTCCTCTTCAATACGAACAAGCCTTCCGTCAATTTTCCTGTCGGATTCTTCTCTGGTTTTCGATAGTTGCTTCAGGAGATGATCGATCTCTTCAATTTTTCCGTTTAATACGCTGATATTTTCTTTCAGCGCCTCAATTTCAGCACGCTGCCCGGCACTCTGACCCCTTAAGCTTTTTTCCTTTTCATCCCCTGCTCTGCTTATCTCGTCAGCCCGCATCCTGAGCCCTTCAGATAGAGCCTTGAGCTGGTTAATTTCATTTTCGGCAGTAACAACACGCAATCTCATTTCTCCGATGCGGTTATCCAGTATTACTACATCTTTTTGCATAGCGCATCCAAAACCGAAAAGAGATATTGAAATCAGAACAATAAAGAGTTTGTTTTTCATATTATTATGATTAATTATAATAGGTTTCAGTTTAATAACTGCATTAAATGTATTAAAGGAGCAGACGGACTACCCGCCTGCCCCTTGACTTGAGTATAAACAGCACAAATTATTTTACTACAAAGTGAGCCCTTCTGTTCTTTGACCAGGCTTCTTCATTACTGTCTGTACCAATTGGCTTTTCTTCACCGAAACTGATTGTTGTGAAACGTGATGCCGCAAGGCCAAGATCGACGAGAAATTTCTTCGCGCTTTCGGCGCGTCTCTCTCCAAGCGCAAGGTTGTATTCATTTGTTCCGCGCTCATCGCAATGACCTTCGATCGTTACTGAAACATTGGAGTATTTATTAAGGAAAACCGCTTTCTTTTTCATAATTTCCTGAGCCGCAGGAGCAAGAGCCGCGCTGTCATAATCAAAGTACACATCCTCGTTCATCAGCGCCTGCATGGCCGCGGCTTTTTCCCTTGCCCTTATCTCTTCTTCAGAGATTTTCACAGGCTCCGGAGTCTTTTGAAAAACCGGAGCCGGGGCCGGAGCCGGAGCTGGAGCCCGCGGAGGAGGCACAGGCGCTTCCTTGGTCTTATCCTTCATGGTCTCAATATCAGCCTTAAGGCTCTTCTTCCCACAGGAAGCTGTAAATAAAAGACCGGGAATTACTAATAAAATGGCTAACACAACCCAAATATTATTTTTCATTTTTATAAACCTCCTTTTTCAAGATTATGGTTGTTAATTGTTCAATCCGGGCGACCACTTTGGACTTGTCTGCTCACCGGAAATGGCGAGCAAGCGCCTTTGATCAGTTCCGAAGGCTGTCATCACAAAAATTCTGGATGGGCCTTCACGAGTTGAACTGAACACGATAAGGCTTCCATCCGGAGACCACGAGGGTGATTCATTATCTCCGGCATTGCCGGTCAATTGAACCGGATCTTTTCCGTCAAGACCTATAGTGTAGATATTGTGCCTACCGCCAATCATTCCTGAATATGCTATCTTATCGCCTTTCGGCGACCAGCTTGGCTGGGTATTATAACGGCCGTAAAAGGTGATCCGTTCGACATGCCCGTTATTAATATCCTGTACATAGATTTGGGGGGTTCCTGACCTGCTGGAAACAAAGGCCATTTTTTTCCCGTCAGGAGACCATGTTGGAGATACATCACTTCCCCGCTCATTTGTCAACTTTTTTATCTCTTTACCTGTTCCTGTCAGTAGATAGATATCCTGATCGCCTGAATATGAAAAGGTCGCAGCAAGCTCAAATTTTCCCGGCACCCAGGCCGGTGTTATATTTATTCCTTTCTTTGCAACAACAGACATACTCCTGTCTCTTGTATTTACTATATAAAGATCCGGCTTCCCTTTTATATACGAAGTAAAAGCAATCCAATGTCCATCCGATGACCACGCCGGGAAAATAGTTATTGCCTTGTTGCGTGTAAACTGACTGATATCGGACCCGTCAAATTCGCACATATAAATTTCCTTATTGCCTGTTCCGCTTGAAACAAATGCTATTTGGCTGTCAAATACCCCCCTGTTCCCGGTAAGGTAATAAATAATCTCGGCGGAAAAACGCTTAATGACATCTCTTAAGTCATTAACGCCGGCACTGTACTTTTTGCCGATAAGCTGGCCGGCTTTAATCGTATCAAAGAGCCTCAGTTCGATTTCAAGAACGCCGCCTTTAACCTGAAGATTCCCGGCAACAAGGAGTTCAGCGCCAACGGCAGTCCAGTTTGGAAAATGTATATTCGAAATATCCGATTTTGTTTTCGCGGGATCTTCGATAAAACTATCCCGATCGAGCATCTTGAAATATCCGGTAAAATCGAGCATTCCGGAAAGCATGTCAGAAGCTTTCCTTGACAACTGCATGCCGGTTTCATTTCCTGTGTCTGTCCCTAATAAAGGAACCGCAATCGGTATCTTCCGTAAAGAAGGGCTGTTTATGTCTATATAATCGTACCCGGCGAGGCTGCTTGCCGGCATAATAAATGAGATGTAAACCGCAACAAGAACAATAACATATCTAAAAAACGTCATTTAAAGATCCTTTTTATACTGCATGTTGAGGAAGATCACTTCTGCTTAAGACCTCCTGTTTCGAATCTAAGACCGACTTCGTAATATGGCCTGTCATATTCCTGAGGAATCGGAGGAAGAGGGTTTGACTTTTGTACCGCCCTGTATGCTGATTCATCAAGAAAGCGGTTCCCCGATTTTCTCTCAAACCAAATGTCGATTATCTCTCCTCTCGGCATGATTTTTATTACAAGGACAGCCATCAGTTCAGAATTGCTCCCTCCGAGTTGCTCGGAATATGCCCAGTTTTGCTGTATCCTGTAATAAATTTCAGCCTTATAAATATCGATTACACCGGCAGCCCCCCCTATTCCACCTCCGGTCCCGGTTCCAAAACCACCCGGCACACCGGCTTGTGCGCCATTTTTTATGCCGCCTCCCGGAACACCTGCGATTCTTATATTATCGGAACGTTCAACCTGATTTCTTAACTTGTCTATAGCCCTGGTTACTGTCGCCGACCTTGATTCATCAACTTTTTTTTCAATGTTTTTAATGGCGTTATCTATTAATTTTGAAGTTTCAACTTTCTTTGCCGGAATTTTTTTTGGACTCAATGAGACAGCCTTTTTGACTGTTTCCGCTTTCTCAACCTTTACTACCGGCGTCTCCTTTTTCAGGCCGGTCTTTCCAGTCTGAGCTGCGGAGGCTCCTGCAACCTGGATTTCTCCAGCAGGCGGTCCAGCGGAAAATGAAACAAGGCTCACATTTATTGCAGACGGGAAAGGATTTCCCATGGGTTTTCTGTACTCAGGCAGGAAAAACATTGCTCCTATTAAAGCGGCATGACACAAAAAGGAAATCCCAAAGGTTAAAACCAGTGCTTTAGGAGGTATGCCGTTTCCACGAAGCATATACCCGGAAACTTGAAATCGTTCTTTCATGTCATTACTTGTTCTGCCCGTCTGCCTTGCTTTCAACAGGTTCTGTGACCATGCCAAGTTTTTCTACGCCCGCGCCCTTGATTTCGGACATTATATTAACAACAGCGCCATAAGAAACATTCTTGTCGGCTCTTAAGTACACTTCCTGGTTGGGATGGCCTTCAAGAATCTTCTCTATTTTCTTTCCAAGCGATTCAGGCGCAACATTGTAATTGTTGATAAATACTTTCCCGCTTTTATCAAGGGTAACTAAAAGATGCTCCTTTTCAGAAGCAAGAGGCTTTACTGTCGCCTCGGGAAGATCAACATTAACGCCCTGAACCATCATGGGAGCTGTTGCCATGAAAATAATCAGCAGCACCAGCATTACATCCACAAAGGGTGTAACGTTTATGTCGGACATGAGACGGTCCTTTTCCCCGCCTGCCATCATTTTTTATTCCCCTTCGGCCTTAAAATATCCCGTTCCACAATATTCAGAAAATCGGTGGAAAAACTATAGAGCTCGGTCTCTATGGTCCTTATCTTCTGTGTAAAATAATTATATGCAATTACCGCTGGAATCGCGGCGGCAAGACCTGCGGCCGTTGCTACAAGCGCCTCTGATATTCCCGGCGCAACAACTGCGAGAGTAGCTGAACCCTTAAGCCCAATCCCGTGGAAAGAATTCATAATTCCCCAAACAGTACCGAACAATCCGATAAAAGGGGTTGTGTTTCCTGTAGTGGCAAGGAAAGGCACCAACTGGCTTAACCTTGATATCTCCGTGTTTATTGCCTGGCGTAATGCGCGCTTTACATTATCTGTTCCGGCAAATCTGCCGCCTATAGGGAACTCTTCAGAATCCGAACCTTGAGAAACCAAAGGAACACCCGACTGGCTCAACTTTTTCAGTTCAACGTATCCTATCTGAAATATTCTCGCAATCGGACTCCCTTCCAATTCCTTTGCTTTTGCATATGCATCTGAAAAATCGCGGCTTTTCCAAAAATAATCGGTGAAATGCTCCGATTGCCTGAATGCCCTCTTTATATATTTATATTTAATTAAAATAATAGCCCATGATGAAATTGAAAAAAGAACCAGAATAAGCAGAACAAGCTGAACCATCAGCCCCGCATTGCTTATCATGTGGATTAGATCAAGGTGCTGTGAAGCCATAGAATAAACTCCGAAATATCATATTGCGACAGAGGTTGTAACTGCCAGTTCTGAAACAATTATTTTATATCGGCAATTAAATTCCATGTCAATGATAAGTTGCCCTGAATCACCATATATCTTTCATGCTTGAATTGAAAAACCGAGTGCATTCTCCGCTGCTCGTGGCAGGAAATCTTCTATGGCGGCTTAATAAAATTATTGACACTGAGAATATTAAGAAATAACTGTTTTATCTCCCCAAATTATTTTGCATAGAGAAAAAAGATTTCAAAAACATATTTAGTGTTCATCCGGAAACTGATTCCGGACACAATTAAGTTTCCAATCTGGAAATAGGCAATTTTGGGCAAGCTCAAGGAAATCAAGGGATTGCGCGGAGATATACGCGATGTATGTCGCACAAGCAATTCCGAAGATTGACGCCGAGATCGCACAAAAGGGCCATTTCCGGATGGAAACTGTTTACAACAACGGAGGATTACATAAGATGAACTGGCTCATAACAACCTTTACAATTTCCATCGGCAAGAAACTGCTGATGGCTGTAACCGGCTTGAGTTTTTGCGCATTTCTTACGGCGCATCTTATAGGAAATCTTACTCTTTATGCCGGGAGGGATGCTTTCAATTCGTACGCTGAGCATCTCCATTCGCTCGGACCACTTATAACGGTTGCAGAAACAGGGCTTCTGTTTTTCGGAATTATTCATGTTCTGACCGGCATCTTTCTTTTTTTTCAGAATATCGCGGCAAGGCCGGCAAGATACGAAGTAAATAAAAATGCCGGAGGCAGGACTATCGGATCAGCGACTATGCCCTATACTGGGCTGATTCTTATCGCTTTTATAACCTTTCATCTGATAAATTTTCATTTCATCGATAAAACCGGAACAACAATTTTTCAAATTGTTCAGAGTGCGTTCGCCAAACCGGCATATATCGCAATTTATGTTCTTGCGGTTATAACTGCTGCATTCCA
Organism: Desulfobacteraceae bacterium; assembly: GCA_041298995.1. GTDB lineage: Bacteria > Desulfobacterota > Desulfobacteria > Desulfobacterales > RPRI01 > RPRI01. Next base: position 22,074 of record JBFYVZ010000091.1, on the reverse strand, counting down.
TGTCAGCCACGGGTTATGGAGCGCATTTCAGACACTCGGTTTAAATCATCCTAAATACATGCCTTTAATCAGGAAAGCCGGAATTGCTTTCAGCATTTTGATCGGTATTGGTTTTGGATTTATTCCGGTTTTTATTTCGCTTACAACATAAAGAAAGGGAATACCATGAGGCTTGATGCAAAAATACCGGCAGGTCCTCTTGCTGAAAAATGGGACAGGCACCGTTTTGAGCTGAAACTTGTCAACCCTGCCAATAAGAGAAAATTTGAAATCATTGTAGTTGGAACAGGTCTCGCGGGAGGCTCTGCATCGGCATCTCTTGCCGAGCTGGGTTATAATGTAAAAACATTCTGCATACAGGACAGCCCGAGGCGGGCCCATAGTATTGCTGCCCAGGGCGGCATCAATGCTTCAAAAAACTATCAGAATGACGGCGACAGCGACTGGCGCCTTTTCTACGACACCGTAAAAGGCGGCGATTTCAGGGCAAGAGAAGCAAATGTTTACAGGCTTGCCCGGTTAAGCGGCAATATTATCGATCAGTGCGCAGCACAGGGAGTTCCATTCGCCAGAGAATACGGGGGCCAGCTTGCCAACAGGAGTTTCGGCGGCGCGCAGGTTTCAAGGACTTTCTATGCTAGAGGCCAGACAGGTCAGCAACTTCTTCTTGGAGCATACAGCGCCCTTTCAAGACAGATTGCCGCGGGAAAAGTCTCCATGTACCCACGCAGAGAGATGCTCGACGTAGTCGTTGTCGATGGACAAGCCAGGGGTATTGTTTTCCGCAATCTCGTGACGGGCGAAATCGAAAAATATGCCGCCGACGCCGTAGTCCTTGCCACCGGTGGTTATGCCAATGTTTTTTTTCTTTCTACCAACGCAATGGCATCCAATGTCACGGCCGCATACAGGGCTTATAAAAAAGGGGCTTGTTTTGCCAATCCCTGCTTTACCCAGATCCATCCTACCTGCATCCCTGTTCATGGCGCCTACCAGTCCAAGCTGACCCTGATGAGTGAAAGCTTAAGAAACGACGGACGCGTCTGGGTCCCTAAAAAGCCGGGAGACAAGCGTTCTCCTTCCCAGATACCTGAATCGGAGAGAGATTATTATCTTGAAAATAAATATCCGAGTTTCGGCAATCTGGTTCCAAGAGATGTCGCATCCCGCAATGCCAAGGAGCAGTGCGACATCGGAAAAGGGGTCGGGGAAACAGGCCTTGCCGTTTACCTGGACTTTGCCGATGCAATAAAGAGAGACGGCAAAGAGTTGATAGCAAAAAAATACGGCAACCTTTTCCAGATGTATGGAAAAATAACGGCAGATAATCCATATGAAACTCCGATGATGATTTATCCGGCAGTCCACTATACAATGGGTGGTCTGTGGGTGGATTACAATCTCATGAGCACAATCGACGGACTCTTTGTGCTCGGGGAAGCCAATTTTTCAGATCACGGAGCAAACCGTTTAGGCGCAAGCGCTCTTATGCAGGGTCTTGCGGATGGATATTTCATAATACCTTACACAATAGGCGGATACCTTGCCGGAAACTCAATGAAGAAGATAACAACCGAACATCCCGCATTCAATGAGTCTCTGACACAGATAGATTCCCAGGCAAAAAGACTTCTTTCCATTAAAGGGAAGCGCACAGTTGATGATTTTCACAGGCAGCTCGGAAATATTATGTGGGAATACTGCGGTATGTCCCGGAATGATGCAGGGCTGGAAAAGGCACGGGGGCTGATAAGGGCTTTGAGAGGGGAATACTGGGAAAATGTTCTTGTTCCGGGTTCCGGGAGTGATTTTAACCAGAGCCTTGAAAGAGCCGGGCGCGTTGCCGATTTTCTTGAATTCGGGGAACTGATGATCATAGATGCCCTTGCCCGTCGCGAGTCATGCGGCGGCCATTTTAACGAAGGTTATCAGACCGAGGATAATGAAGCAATGCGCGACGATGAAAACTTTTGCCATGTTTCGGCATGGGAATATGCTGGCAGTGAAAAGGAGCCGCTCCTGAACAGAGAACCGCTTGCTTTTGAAAATGTCAAATTATCACAAAGGAGTTACAAGTGACAAAGACTCTCAATTTAACACTTAAGGTTTGGCGTCAGAAAGGACAGAATTCCAAAGGCAGTTTTGAAACATATCATGCAAATGGAATATCTTCAGACATGTCCTTTCTCGAGATGATTGACGTCATAAACGAGCGGCTTACGCTTGATGGTATTGAACCGATAGCCTTCGATCATGACTGCCGTGAAGGAATATGCGGCATGTGCGGAACCGTTGTGAACGGTCGTCCCCACGGGCCTGAAAAGGGAACAACTCTATGCCAGCTACACATGCGCCATTTTTCGGACGGTGATACAATAGTTGTTGAACCATGGCGTTCAAGGGCCTTTAAAGTAATAAAAGATCTTGTCGTGGACCGGAGCTCCCTTGATAAGATTATACAGGCAGGCGGTTATATTTCGGTAAATACGGGCGGAGCGCCTGATGCGAATGCCATCTTGATACCCCAGGAAATAGCTGAAAAAGCAATGGATGCAGCAGCTTGTATCGGGTGCGGGGCTTGCGTGGCGGCATGCCCTAATGCTTCAGCGATGCTCTTTACCAGCGCAAAAATTTCCCAGCTCGCTCTTCTTCCCCAGGGAAAGCCTGAAGCCGCTAAAAGAGCCATGGAAATGGTCCGGACTATGGATGGGCTTGGTTTCGGAAATTGCACGAATGAAAGGGAGTGCGAGGCGGAATGTCCGAAAGAGATATCAATCGTCAACATAGCCAGAATGAACAGGGAGTTTTTTAAGGCGGCATTTCTTTCGGAAGTAAAATAAGAAGACAGGGGTCAAGGATTCGAGGGTTCAAGGGTTCAAGTGAAAAAAAGAGTCGGTCCTTTATAACTGTGCATCTGTGTCTTTGCCCCTTGAATCCTTGACCCCTTTACCCCTTCTTTTACCTTTTTACTTTTCACCGTTCACTTTTCACTATTCACTACTTCACCACAACAACAGGACATTTTGCGTCCAGAATCACTTTCTGAGCAGTTGAGCCAAAAATCAGTTTGCCAACCCTGGATCTTCTTTTTACTCCTACTATAACTTCATCAATCCCGTTTTCTTCAATAAACCGCACGAGGTCTTCACCTGGAGTCATTCCTCTTACAAGAAGTCTTGTAGTACAGGGGATCTTATCCTTAATAAAAACGGATTGCGTATATCTTAAATCTCCTTCGGCTTTTTCAAATGCCTGCCTGGGCACTTCAGTCCCTCCGGCCATTGATGTCACCACATAAACTTCGGATCCGGCAAAAGCCCGGGCATGTTTTAATGCAACCGTCAATGCTTCTTTTGCAACATTGGATCCGTCATAGCCCACAAGTATCTTCATTCCAATCTCTCCCCTGTTATAGTGAACGACATAAGTTTTTATTTATTTATCTCACCCTCCTCTCTGTCCCCTCCCATCAAGGGAGGGGAGCTATTCCCTCTCCCCATATCAAATCTTCACTCCGGACAGTTTCCCGAACGGATTATTAAACGGGACGTTCTTCGGCTTTTCAAATTTTGCCGGTTTCGGAACTGTTTTTTTATCATCCCTCTTTTCAGGTCTTTCCTTCCTGCCCGGAACTGTTTTCAATGACAGAGCAATTCTTCTTCTTTCAACATCAACATCAATTACCGTCACTGTGACCTTCTGATTAACTTTGATAATTTCGGCAGGATTCCTGATAAACCTGTCCGACAGCTCACTCACGTGCACAAGTCCGTCCTGGTGGACGCCAACATCTACAAAGGCTCCGAAAGCCGTGACATTCGTCACAATACCGGGAAGCCTCATGCCCGACTTCAAGTCTTCAATTTTTTCTATACCGCTTTCAAAAGCAAATTCGTCAAAACCTTCCCTCGGATCGCGCCCCGGCTTTGCGAGCTCTCCGATAATGTCTTTCAAAGTCGGAATCCCGATGGTATCTGTAACATATTTTGAAATATCGATTTTACTTCTTATTGCGGCATCTCTTATCAGATCTTCCACGCCGCATGAAAGATCTTCAGCCATTTTAGTAACAATATGATAGGTTTCAGGATGGACTGCGCTCCCGTCAAGCGGGTTTTTCGCGTCTCTTATCCTTAAAAAACCTGCTGACTGTTCAAAAGCCTTTGGCCCCAGACGGGGAACTTTTTTAAGCTCTTTCCTCGAATTAAAAGGCCCGTTTTCATCCCTGTGCGCAACGATATTCTTTGCAAGCTGCGGGCCAAGGCCTGAAACATAGGTAAGAAGCTGCACGCTTGCTCTGTTCACATCAACTCCTACTCCATTTACGCAGCTCATTACAACGTCATCAAGGGACTTCTTCAGAGCTGTCTGGTCAACATCGTGCTGATATTGTCCTACGCCGACCGATTTCGGATCAATCTTTACAAGCTCGGAAAGGGGATCCATGAGTCTTCTTCCTATTGAAACAGACCCTCTGACCGTTAAATCAAGGTCAGGAAATTCTTCCCTTGCAACTTCTGAAGCCGAATAGATTGACGCTCCGCTCTCATTAACCATTATAACAGGAATTTTCTTCGCAAAAACAATGCTTTTGACAAATGTCTCTGTTTCCCGTCCCGCTGTCCCGTTTCCGACCGCGATAGCCTCTATTTCAAAACGGTCGCAAAGCTCTTTCAGGATTATCGCCGCATCATTTGAGCCTTTATCAGAAAAATGAGGATAAATGGTATCGTGATGAAGCAGTTTTCCCTGCCTGTCCAGACAAACGACTTTGCACCCTGTTCTGAAACCGGGATCAATCCCCAGTATCCGCTTTGCTCCAAGGGGCGGAGCCAAAAGCAGGTTGCGAAGATTTTCAGCAAATACCCTTATGGCTTCAGAATCGGCCCTTTCTTTTGTTAAAAGCCTTGCCTCAGTCTCCATTGAACGCGAAAGGAGTCTCCTGTAGCTGTCATTCACGGCTATCCGGACCTGCTTCGAATCGTCCCCGTCACTATTTACAAATAACTCTTCAAGTATTTTTACAGCCTCATCCTCGGGAGGCTCAATTGTCAGATTAAGAATATCTTCTTTCTCTCCTCTCCGCATTGCAAGAATCCTGTGGGAAGGAGCATTCGCAGCCTGCTCCTCCCAGTCAAAATAATCCCTGTATTTTGATCCTTCCTGCTCCTTGTCCGTCGCCACCTTGCATATGAATTTTCCCCTGGCAGTAAATAGATTTCTTAATGCGGCGCGTGCATTCTGATCTTCACTTACCATTTCGGCGATTATGTCTCTTGCCCCGGAAAGAGCATCTTCAGCGCTTTCAACACCTTTTTCCGGATTAACAAATTCCGCTGCAACCTTGAACGGATTAACTCCCTTCTGTTCTAAAATAACAGCGGCAAGCAATTCGAGGCCTTTTTCCTTTGCGATTGTCGCTTTTGTTCTTCGTTTCGGCCTGAACGGCAGATAAATATCCTCAAGAACGGCCAGTGTGGAAGCGGCCATGACCTTTTCACGAAGCTCATCCGTAAGATGGCCGTTTAGCTCCAGCGATTTTAAAACTGCTTCCCTTCGGCTGTCCAGTTCCTCAAGCCTTGCAAGCCTGTCTCTGATTTCCGTAACCACAACCTCGTCAAGACTTCCGGTAACTTCTTTCCTGTATCTTGCAATAAAAGGTATTGTGGCGCCCTCTTCAAGAAGCTCTGAAACAGCCCTTACCCTCGATATATTCAATTTCAGTTCATCAGTTATGTTCGATATATGTGTTTCGTTCATCTCTCACCGTGTTGTTCGTTGATCGTTGTTCGTGGTCAGTTGCTCGTGATTTGTAGTTCGATGTTCGATTCACGATTCACGATTCACGAAACAGCGATTTTATATTTTTTCAGAAAACTAACAGGATTGTAAGAAAGCTTGGCATTTCTTAACCCTTCGTCATCGAGATCCTGCTCCCTGTTTACCATTTTAAATCCATTCCGGTTATGCTCAAGGAACATCTGGTTTATTGCCTGGTATGCGCCCTTGTAATCCTGGTTTCCCTTCTCAAAATGAATCAGGAGTGTATCATCCGACAGCTTTTCAGCAACAGTATATCCCGCTATCTTATCCTCCACCATAACGGCTCCGCCTTTAAGATTCGGAAGTTCACGAGATGCCCTGAGCACCTTTTCTATTACCCGGTTTTCGGAAGAAAGAGTTTCGGATGCTTCGCAATCGCGCCACGCGCACCAGTCATCCTGCATGGAAAGAGCCTTGTCAACCATATCATGATCTAACTGGATATAATCATATTTATAGGTTTTCTTAAACTGTGAAAGAAGGTTTTTCTTCTTATGAAAGCGGTTTCCTTTAAGTTCGACAAGCTCCTCGACCGAATAAAGGTAATCCCAGTGTCCCCTTGCCTCTTCTATGATCATTGTGCTGTGCCCGCAATTTTTCCAGATTGACATAAGATCTTCCGGAATCCTTATAAACACGGCAGGTTCTGAAAATATCGACTCGAGAATGTTTTTCCAGTCTTTGTCTTCCCACAGCCCGATGGGAGCCCAGAAAAGAGTTTCCGGTTTCGTCTGTTTTATCCAGACAAGGTTCTCTTCCCATGCCCACATGAGACCATATTCATCCGCCCAGCCCCAGAGATTCACAAAACTGTAATCGGATGCCTTCTGTGTGCATCTCTGAAAAAGCTCCAGGTAATCCTGCTGTCTGTCAATATTTACCGGTTCAAATTGCAACGTCATTTTTTCCTCTTCCGCCTCTCGCCTTTAGCCTCTCGTCTTTCGCCTCATGCCTTCTTTTCACTTTTTACTTTTCACTATTTCACTATAACAATCCTCAAATCCATGACATTCGTATTTGTCGGCCCTGTAATAAAAAGATCTCCGAGCCTCTTGAAAAAATTATATGAATCGTTATCCGAAAGAAACCGGAACGGATCCATTCCAAGGGCATAAGCCCTCTTTAATGTCTCCGAGTCTGCAAATGCGCCTGCCGCATCCGTGGGCCCGTCTGTTCCATCGGTTCCTCCGCTCAAAACAACCGTATTTTCAAGCCCTGCAATTTCAAGCGCCGCGTCAAGGGCAAATTCCTGGTTTCTTCCTCCAAATCCTTTTCCTGTGACATTCACCGTAGTCTCTCCCCCTGAAATGATACATGCCGGACGTGACAGAGGAATGCCCGTTTTTACAATCTCTTTTGCTATAGCGCAGTGAAAATGAGCTGCATCTTTAGTGTTTCCCTCTATCATGGAGGAGAGTACAAGTGTATTATATTTCAAACTTTCAGCTTTCTGTTTTGCTGACTTTACAGCCTCTATGTTGCTCCCGATAACAAGATTCTTTGTTCTTTCAAAAACAGCGTCTCCTGCTTTCGGAGTTTCAGGAATCTTTCCATCAGCGCCGTCAATCATATGTTTTACTACTTTTGCGGGCAGTTTATCTTCTATTCCGTATTTTGAAATTATTCTGAGGCAATCTTTAAAAGTGCTTGAATCGCAAACTGTCGGGCCCGACGCAATAACATCAAGGTTATCACCTACAACATCGGAAAGAATCAGGGTAAGAAGGTTCGCGGGGAATACCGCTTTTGCAAGCCCTCCGCCTTTTAAAAGTGAAGTGTGCTTTCGAATCGAATTTATTTCATGGATGGTTGCTCCGCAGGAAATAAGTTTTTTTATGGTATTCTGTTTATCTTTTAGAACAAGTCCGGGCACCGGCAGGGGAAGAAGGGCGGAACCGCCTCCTGAAACAAGACAGATAACAAGATCATCTTTTTTTGCCCTTGTTGCCAGATTCAGGATGGCCGATGCGCCGGCCTGGCCGTTTTTGTCCGGAACGGGATGCCCTGCTTCAATAAGCTTCACGTGTTTTAAAGGATTAACATGGCCATACTTGACATTAACTATCCCTTCCGTAATTCTCTCGCCAAGAATATCTTCAAGAGCAGAAGCCATGGGCGCTCCCGCCTTCCCTGCACCGATTATGAATATTTTATTCAGCTTATCAAGATTATATTTTGCCTCTCCTGTAATCAGATAATTTTTTTCACGGCGGCAGAACCGTCTGACAGCAGCCATTGGTTCGACTGCATAAATTCCCGCGTAAAAAATCCCTGAGGCATCTTTTCTAAGTGTTTGAAGGTCACGGGCAGCATGGTCTCTTTGCATTATTTTTTGCTCCTGCTCCGCCTGATAATTGCGTCTTTAAATGAGATATATTCACCCTCATTGCCGTAGAACTTGTAAGGAGTTATCGCAGGCTTATTGTTTGCAAGCCTTGCTATCCCTTCCCGGAAAGAAAAATACTTATCGCCGCTCTCCTGCGGCAAAAAAGTGGCCGGCATGGAAGAGGTCATTTCTTTATCTTTGAGTTCGAATCTGTAACCGTCCTTTTCAGGAATTGCCCTTATCTTGATGTTTACTATTCCGCTTTCAGGTTGTCCTGCAATCCGTTTCACAGCTTCTTTGTTCAGTTTATCAAGCTCACCAATCCTCTTTTCAACCATATCCCTGTTGCCCGCCTGTAAAGGTACTGAAACAATCAGGAAAAACGACAAAATAATAAAAAATACCATGAATTTTTTCATATGACCTCCTTTCTGCTTCCATTTTATACCATTCCCGTCTTCCCCGGTCAATCACCGATATGTCAGGTTATGCCGGAAAATCTATTCCAGACGAACCGAAACAGCAATACCATTTTTGATGCTCTCGTAAAAAGTCAAAAAACGACTTTTTACTTGGCGGGAAAGGGATTCCCCTCTCCCGCCGCTTGAAGTAAATTCAAGCGGTTCCACCCTCATCACAGGCCGGGGCTCAATCGCCCCCGGCATGATGATGGGCTTTTTACGAATCCATCATTATCAGAAGATTGCTCAATATATGTATTGCATAAACAAAATAAAAAATGATACCTGAGATCAGAAACTGCCGCTCTCCCTATTTAAAACCAAATTCCAAGATAGTTTCCATCCGGAAACAAAATAAAGACGCTATGACGTTTCCAATAAGGATATAGCTTGAAAATAATAATTACAAACAACCTGAGGATTTCCGGAATTCCAAATCAGTTATATCAAATACTAACAGAAAGACTCACAATATCAAACCCCAAATGGGTGGAAAACGAGAGAATGGGACGCTGGAACAGGGGCACTCCCAGGATTCTGCATTTATACGACAGGATAAAAGGGGGCGGACTATGGATTCCGAGAGGCTTTATGCGTCAGCTCATATTCCTCTGCAAACGCCATGGAGTAGAATGCGAAATATCAGACAAAAGACGCTCGCTCCCTCCGGTTGATTTTAAATTCAACGGCTCATTAAAACCATTTCAGAATCAGGCGGTCAAAGTCATGCTTTCCAAGGATTTCGGGACATTAAGCTCACCAACCGGAAGCGGCAAGACCGTTATGGCGCTTTATATGATAGCGCAGCGAATGCAGCCCGCAGTGATTATAGTCCATACAAAAGAGCTCGCCTCCCAGTGGATGGAGCGGATTGAAACCTTTCTTGGAATTCCAGGCGGGGAAATAGGCATAATCGGAGCAGGAAAGAAAATAATAGGTGATAAGATTACAGTTGCTCTTGTTCAGTCATTATATAAGTGTGTTGATGAAGTATCTTTAAAAACCGGTTTTCTTCTGGTAGATGAATGCCACAGGACGCCCGGCAGAACATTCACAGAGGCGGTTACAGGTTTTGATTCGAAATATATGGTCGGATTATCGGCGACACCCTGGCGCAGGGATAACCTCTCAAAGCTTATTTTCTGGCATCTTGGAGATGTCCAACACGAAGTGGAGAAAGCCGGACTGGTTGAAACTGGAGATATCGTGCCTGCTGAAATCGTTGTGAGGGCTACGGATTTCTGCCCCTTTTTCGACCCTGTCAACGAATACAGCAAGATGCTCTCGGAACTTACCTCAAATGACGGCAGGAATCATCTTATAGCATCTGATGTGGCAAATGAAGTGAAAAACGGAACAGGAAGCTGCTGCCTGGTTCTGACGGACAGGAAAAAACACTGCGATACACTCCGGGCGCTTCTCAAATTCAGGCATAAAATATCATCCGAACTGCTCACCGGTGATGTGCCGGATGCCGGCAGAAAAGAGGTTCTTGACCGCCTCAATAACGGGGAAATAAAAGTCCTTGTGGCCACAGGCCAGCTCATAGGGGAAGGATTCGACTGCAGGAACCTCTCCACCCTTTTTATAGTCACACCTATAAAATTCAGCGGAAGAGTACTTCAGTATTTGGGAAGGGTTTTAAGGCCTGCTCCCGGAAAAAACAAAGCCGTTATTTATGATTACGTTGATGCAAAAGTTGATATCCTGAAAGCCGCCGCCGCATCAAGGCAGAAAGTCTATGCCTCCTGGAAGAAATAAACAAATGTTCCTGGTTTCTGGCTGGTTGCTTGTGAATCGTGATCAGTTGATCGTGATTCGTGGATCGAAGTTCGATATTCTGTTTTTTATTCCCTTGAACCCTCGAATCCTGCCGAAGGTCCGCCAATTTATATGGCGGAAACCCTTTTTTTTTGCTTTTCACTTTTCACTTTTCACTATTCACTACATCATTTAGCCTTAACCGTATATCCCTTCATGACAGAATCACCTGTTACAAGTATTGCCTCAGAGTCTTCTTTATTTACAGCAGTTATTTTAATCAGACCTGCCCTGGACCCGGGAATATAAAATTTCTGACCATCCTTTCCTTCAAGCAGGCTGTTAACATAAACCTCAAATATGTTGCCGGGGATAACACCCGCGCTGCTCCCTGAAGATATTAAAATTTTATCCCCGGAAACAGAAGAAACATACCCTTTCCAGGATTGCCTTTTCATTATTTCACAGACCTTATTGCCTGCATCTTTAGATATATGTTCAAAGGCGTCCTTTAATAAAACGGGCTCTATCCTGCCTGCCTTGACCGATTCAATTTCGAGTTCATCCGAATCTCTTTTATAACTAAAATTCTCATTAAGAAGTTTTGCGCCGGTTTCGGTATCGTAAATATCAAAATGAACGGATATGCTTATAAAAGGATATGAATCTCTGTACCAGAGGATTCCGCGCGGCTCCTCGCCTGTTTTTATTACTGTTAAAAAACCGGTTATGATTGCCGACAATCCGAAATTTTTTCCGGTTTCACATATCCTGAAACTGTCTATGCCGCCGGATGCCTTCTTCGGCAGTTTGACAAAATCGGCGGGAAAATTTTCATCACCTGCCCGAAAAAGCTGAAGACCCGGGCAACTGCGCCTCAAAGCTTCTGAAAGTTGTTTTTGTATATCCTCCTGAAAATCGATAGAAGCGTTGCCGGTTTTGTTTTCGATAAGTGAAATGCCGATGCTTTTTATAAGAGTTCCATACGCAATTTTTTGTATGACCGGTTCGCTTACTTTTGCTTTTTCAACAACTGCCGGAACGAAAATGACATTAACCGGAGCGGCTTCAGGCTGTAAATCAGCCTTTGCCTGAATCACAGGTTTTATTTCTTCTTTTAATACTCTGGAATGTTTTTCGGGGACAGGACTTTTGGCCTGGCTTTCGGGCGTTTTCCGCGTATAGCTTACTTTTGGTTTTTCTGATGCAGTCCCCGTGGCTGCGGCAGCGTTGACTGCTTCCTTTTTTTCAGGCTCTTTTTCGGGAGTTGTTTTCTCATCAGGGTAAAATACCGCTTTAACTCTTTTTTTGCTGTCACCTTCGGCTTTCACAAGACCGTCTTTCCTGTTGAAGGTTATCTTGGAGCCTGTAACGGAATTTTTTTTGTCAATTACCCTGGAATCTTCTCCGGTTAATACCATAATCATAGTGTTTGTATCGTATTCAGCCTGCCGTGAAAAAGCAGTCGCTTCTTCCGATTCTATTTTCACATTCCCGGTCGCAATAATTTTCTCTATCGATTCGGTCGTACCGGCCTTTTTCTCTTCGCTGCTTTCTTTGTAAAATATTTTCAAACTGTCGGATCTAATAATAAAATCGCCCTGGGTTACCTTAACATTTCCTTTAAACTCGGCAACCCTTGCATTGCTTTCCGAACTGAGGCTGTCTGCCGTAACATGTATTTTCTCCTTCGCCTGATCTTTAGAAAGTTTCATTTCCTGTGCAAAGGCAAAAGATGAAAGTGAAAATATTATAATAAACGCGAATGTCAAATAATACCGGGCTGAATATATATTTCTGGGTAACCTGATGAAACAATTCATTGATATTTCCTCCATAAACAAGTCAACACAATTACCAATGTTTTGTATTCATATTAAAATTGATGGAAATGGTCAACCTGCAATTGACATTGTTCCAAAAAGATTTTAGTGTTTGATAAAAAGGAAAAGGCTGCTCAAGGATAGCATCGCACGAGGTGCCAACTCATTTCTGAGGGCATGCCGTCGGCTTTCAAGAGAAACACTTCAGGCGGTATATTGCGGACCGTGGTTGTGATAGGAGCGATAGTCGTCTCAGCAAGATATTCCAACACGGAATTTCGTATCCATTAATATCTGTCAATAAACACGGTCTCAAGTGATGTGACGTGCCGACATTCGAAGACTATGGAAAATTGCAAAGGATGGACGGAGAAGTCCTAATTTCCTAATTTCCTTGACACGCAGGCGTCTCCCCGTTACACTCCAATCTCTGAAAAAGCTGTAAAAGCAACCGATTATCAAATAAAAAACCGCAATATCCATCTATGAATGATTTCAAGGGGAAAACGGGATTAAACCCTTTATCGGCTGGATCGATGCAGTTATTGCATATCATTACTGCCCTGAACCTGATCAGGATGAATATTGGGATGTACCCTCCCGGCCATTCCCGAATCGCTGAAAGTGTTGATTATGCATTTGATTTGACACAGAAGATCCTTCAGGGGAAGGTCGAATTATTCATCGGTTTTGCCGGAGACACAATTAAGTTCGGTGAAACCGCACCGGATAAAGAAAAAAATAATACCGTTTTCATGGATTATGCTCACTGCCTGAACAATCTCCGTATTGTCTCTTTCACCGTGGACCACAACCTGAATAAGAAAGACCTGCTTGAGTTCAATCGTATTTTGACTTCCAAACCGGCCGATATCTGGGCCATGGGAAAAATCGAATCGGTATTTTCCCGCTCAGGTATCAAAGGCATCAAGGTAAGGGTCGTCGATGCGGATTCCTTTCGTCTGGAAGAGAAGAAGGAGATCGTCCAGACCAAGGTCGATCAGAAGGTAAAAGATGATATTTTCTGGCAGGAATTCTTTGCCGGTAAGAAGTCAGAAGAGTTAAATAGGAGCCAGAGCGACGGCATCCCGATAGATCAGCGAAAAACGCGCCCGGTTGAAGCCATCGGCCTTCTCAATCAGCAGCAAGAATGCTGGCCTTCGGCTGTCAACAGTTATGAGAAGATGCTGAATGAATATTTTTCTGAAATACCTAAAAAAAAACCTGTAAACACCGAAAAATATGCAACGCTGACCGGCGTCAACTCCCTTGTCGGTGATCTCAATCCCGGATTAAAAAACCAACTGATCGACGTCGTTGAGCGGCAGTTAAATATTCACTCCGACACAGCGCTCGTTGAGGAAAATTTGAAGTGCTTTCCCGATGACATATTCATTGATATTCTCCGTCGGACAAATGAAAGAGGGGCTCAGATCTCTCCCGCTCTCGTCAATCTCCTCAAAAAAATGGCCGGCATTCCTGAAGCAACTGTCCCAGCAGACGGGCTACGGGGAAAGGATTTCTCATCCAAGGATATGGAAACCCTTTTCAAACGCGAAAAATATGAGAACTATGTCTCTGAAGACTACGACAGGTTATTGAAAAAGGCGGCGGGAACCTCCTCTTCCGGCGAAGATATCGATAAATCTCAATTCCCTCTCCACAAATATTTAAAAACCCTCACTTATGAACATGTCGATTTCCAGATCTGTCAATTGGTCCATTTCGTAATCGACGAGGCCTCGGAAGAAGACTACTTCGCATGTTCCGAAAAACTGAGGAGGTCCATACCTGAACTTCTCAAGGCGGGTCAATTCTCATTTTTGATAACCGTCATGGATACCCTGCGCCGTCATGCAATTGAAAAACCCGTCGAGATTATTCGCAAGAAAGCGATATCCCTTCTGAGCTCCCTCTCGGAAAAGGAAACCATCGCCAGATATGTTGCACCATTTATCCTCAAAGGAACAGAGGAACCTGCCGTGCTGACGCAATTCCTGATCTCCAGCGGTGTGCAGAACCTCTCCTGGCTTTTCGATCTTTACCTTGATCCGAAGGTGCCTTTATCGGCAACGATTATCGAGATTATGAGAGGGTTTGGAAGAGGCGCAACCGAGGAAGCTGTAAAACGGCTGCCTGACAAGGATTCGCAGACGATCATTCGTTTACTGACGTTTATCCGCGAAATTGACGACGGCTCTGTTTCGTCAACCTTGAAACACCTCTCTCATCATGAGGATTGGGCTGTAAGAAGGGAGGTCATCAAGACACTTATTCAGTTTAATGATCCTGCTGTAATCGAATTGTTACGAAAAAGCATGAAGGCCAAAGATTATGATGAGATTTTGGAGGCCGTGGGACTGTCCTGCCGTTACCGGGTCGGAGAGTTGCTGAAGGATTTGACATCCATGCTCAAGACTTTTCTTATTCGCGAGAAAGATACAATACTTAATGAATGGATTGTCGGCGAACTTGTGAAAACAGGACATCCGTCGGTCATCCCTCATCTGGAGATAATTGCAGCAACATGGTTCACCTTCTCCCCAAAATATCTTTCCAGGATGAAAGTCACACTCTACAGGAATCTCCACCATTTTCCGAAAAATCAGATATTGGTGCTTCTGCAAAAAGGGAACAGATCCCGCAATGAAGAGATCAGGACAATATCAGCAAAAACTTTAAAAGCAAGGATTAGAAAATGAGTTCCGCAGAGTTTCAAAAAATGATGAGTAAAATGGTGCCCATGTTCACGGCGGCCGTTCAGAATGCCGGGATCTATCCGGACAACCATCCACAGTCCCTTTCCTATATCCAGGAAACCTATTACGTACTGGAGGAGCTGTTTGAAGTTAATGAAAAAATAACTCTCCTTCTGATCGGAGACAGTCTCATGGTAGATAATCGACCTCTGACTATTACCGGCTCCTGTGAGACGGCTTTTGCCCAGATCCTTAGAAATAATGAGATAGAGCGTGTGACCTTCATCAAAGGACTTACTCTTCTCCAGCTTAAGGAATTTATGAGGAACCTGTCTTCGGCAAGTGTTTCGGACACGCCTTCAATACGATATATCAAGTTCGGAAAGCTCGAGGCCAAGGATCGGGAGGATTTGGACACGGACCATGACGATTCATACGCAGCGGAGATCGACACAATCCACGACATGGAAGAAAAGACCACGGATGAGAGGATTAAAAATATCTACCGGGATACCCTGGGCGGGGGAAAAATCAATCTGGAAGACACAAACGAGATTATCCGTCTTTTCACGGACAATATTCACAGGGAAGCGAATCCTCTTCAGCTTCTCGCGAAAACAAAATCGAACGACGAATACACGTTCACCCACACAACCAATGTCGGCATCCTGACGCTGTTTTTTGCCGAACATCTCGGATTTAAAGGATCTTACCTCAACGATATCGGAGTGGCAGCCATTCTCCATGATACAGGAAAGGTCACAACTCCCGATAAGGTCCTTTCAAAACCGGGGCCTCTTACGTCCGACGAACGGGAGGCGATGGAAACGCATGCAATAAAGGGCGCTCTTAACCTGATGGAACAGGCAAATATACCCAATATTGCCGTTCTTGCCGCTTTCGAACATCACATGAAATACGACGGCACCGGTTATCCCCGTGTCAAGGACGGATGGGAACAGAATATCGTAAGTCAGATGATTTCTGTCGCGGATGTGTATGATGCACTGCGCACGACGCGACCGTACCGACATGATCCTGTGCCGATGGATCAGATTATCCAGATCTTCACAAGTGGAAGCGGTACAGCTTTTAATTCCTACCTCGTCGAACGATTCCTGAACCTGATCGACAAATAGAATCGGGTTAAAGCCTTAGCCTCTTTAGTGCGGGAATATTTTCAATAAGTTTGAAATACTTCTGAACTCCAGAAACAGTCTCTCCCCGCTGCTCGATGTTCGTTTCGCTTATCGGACCGATATTCCTGGAAGCATATCTAAGATAGGGGATTTTGTCCGGATCTATTCCCATTATCCTGGCACAGGTAGCATCAACAGCCGGATAGTTAAGTCCCATGATTATTACATTCGAACGAACAGGGTCACCCATGATCGGGCCAGCGCCTTCCATGCCGACAATTCCGTCAACAATGGCAAGCGATGGCTTGAGCGTGGCGTTGATGTCGTAGATACACTCATCGATACCGGCCCGGTGCAGCAAATTTTTGGGCCAGCCGTAAACGATTCCAGGCATTACGCCAAACATATTTTTCATGGACAGTGTGACTCCTGCCCAGTGGTGGGTTTTCATTTTGGCGATTGATACAATGATGTCGGCTTTGTATACTTCTTCAGGGAAATAAAAATATTCCAATTGAGATGTCTGGCCCAGATTTTTAACTCTTACGACTGGACTCTCGTTCAAATCCACAAAAGGGATTCTGTCTTCATATAATATATCTGCAAGCCCTGATTCTTCGAGATCCATAAACGAATCACGCCCATGTCCTGACGCCTCGGCAACAAATACTTCATCCGCGCCCATACTCAAAAACGCTTCAACTGCCCCTCGGATGACTAACGGGTGAGTATATAAATGCTCAAGATGTTTTTGAGGATTAACCAGGTTTGGCTTCAAAAGAATTTTTTTACCCTTTATCCACTCCGCGCGTATCCCGAGCTCCCTGAATCCGGAAAGAATTATCCCGCGGATATCCTGATTATAGCCGAACACCGAGGCGATAAAAGCTGAAGCTCTGAGTTTGTTTCCTGTAAAATACCCCGGCATGATACCCTCTGCGGCAGCACCAGCGGCTGTAACAGCACCGGATACCGCCACAGCACCTGCAACCTTCAGAAACTTTCGTCTTGTCCAGATTGGAGATGAATTTTCTATCACCCGATCATTATTATCCATTCCCGGTACTTTCTATTGCATGTCATCAATATGTTTCCTTGCAGTTCCGTTTTTCCCGTCATTCGCACTTCCAAGTTCAATATTCGATATTCGGTGGTTAAGACATTATTAACCCTGAAAGATTACCTTCCGTATTATATGCAATTACCAACTTCGATAGCAGCAAAGTATCATACTGACCGTATCGCTGCTGCAAAGACAAAGAATTCAAAATGCGCTCACGGTTTCCTCTGATTTTAATTGACCATGCCCCGAGACCGAAAAGCCCCCAGCAGAGTGAAAGAGGTGTTTGCAGGATTGATATTTCCTTTTCCAGGTAATCGATGCTTTTCGCAATTTCAGAACGCTGAACAAAGCCCGACAACGCGCTGAGCGCCTGACCTGTGTATTCCGGCATAGGTGAGAGTTCCCGGTTAAATACCGTGGTATTGCCGTAGTTCCATCCACCGGCAGGAAGCTTTCTGTCCAGAATCATTCGAACTGCTTCCTGAACCCTTTCGTGACTTGCGTTGCCGGTTGCTTTCAATGCGAGGATCGCCATGGATGTCGGCTCAATCCATGAATGCGCGTTTGCAATCCAGGGCCAACCCCGTATTGTAGTATCATGTCCGTAAGGAGAATTTTTCTCTATGGAAAAGTGAAAACCCGATGTTTTGACCAGAAATTTGACTGCACTCTTAATTTCATTTTCGAATCCACCGGTGCTTTTCCATGCCAGAACGGCCAACGCTGTGGGCCAATACACATTATCCAAATCTTCAGCTACCGGTACACGGCCATCATTAAGTTGACTAGCGGCAAGACGATTACACGCATTTCCAACTAAATCCTCGCAGGCATTATCTGAAGCCAGAGCGAGGATGCTCCATGCGGTCGCGTCGGGCCGGAACTCGCCATTCTGCCGCGGGGCAAACCCTCCTCCTTTCAACGACCGGCTCACAATCATCTCAATGCTTTTGGTGATTAGTCTATCCGAATCCATATTCATTACTGACAGACGCTAATCTTTGTATATTTTTCTGTCAATATAAATATCCTTGAAATTATACAGGTATCTGGGATATATTGGGAATACGCAATGTCGGAAGTACGCCATTGACACATAAAGCTGTTCATCTTATGTTTATTAATGAACTACCCCGCAGCAGAGCTGCGAGGTATCTGGAATACAGAATACAGTAGTCAGAAGTCAGAATTTTTTTTGAAGATATTTTAATCCATCTTCTGGATTCTGAATTCCGGATTCTTACCCCGAAGCAGAGCTTCGAGGAATTCTTTTGATTAAAAGAGAATGGAAACCTGACATCATGAAAAGTAAAACTATATATCAAAAGTTATTATTAACCGCGGCCTCTTTTTTTCTTGTGTGTTTTCTTCTCCAGTGTTCTTTTCGGAAAGTGGCTTTATGGGACAGCGGTGAAAAAGAATCAGGACGTTATTATTACGAACTTGAATCTCTCGTCTCACGGGTGGAAGCAATTCCAAAAAAGGCTTCATCTTCCGGTGAGACGCTGCTTATCACCTATCCCTACAACGGTTCTGTATTCCCGCCGGAGATTGCTTCCCCGACTATTAAATGGACCGATGACGATCCCCGATCCAGGTTCTGGCTCGTTTCTTTTAAATTTGAAAACGGGCGAAAACCAATTTTTATTCTGACGGATCATCGGTCATGGATGCCCGAAAAGAAAACATGGGAAACCATCAAAGACCATTCAAAGGAAAAGAAGGCAATTCTTTCCGTTTACAGCCTCACGGACAGAGATTCGGGGATCGTTTTGTCTGAACATGCCATCTCTATAGGAACATCCACTGACCCGGTGGGCGATTCCGTTTTCTTCCGTCAGATCCCTCTTCCTTTTGCTGTTGCAAGCAGGAGCTTTGAGAAAACCCGATGGCGCCTCGGTGATATTTCTTCTTACGGAAAACCGGCTACCGTCATGAATGGGATATCCGTCTGCGCCAGTTGTCATGCCTTTTCTTCCGACGGGAAATGGCTGAGCATGGAATATAATTATGGAAACGACAACGGCGCCCAGTTTATTACGCCGGTCCGCAAAGAAATCTTTCTTAAAAAAGAGGATTTTTTTTCCTGGAGCGATTTTCCAAGTAAAGGTGTCATACCTCCGACACGAGGACTTTTTGGACGAATGTCCCCAACGGGCCGATATGCGGCCGCATCTGTTAACGAGATTTCTTATGCTGCGGTGATGAACGACATCGCGTATTCGCAGCTTTTTTTCCCTACATTCGGTGTTATCGCCATATACGACTCAGGCAGCGGTTCAATACAACTTCTTCCCGGCGCCAGTGATTACAGCTATGTCCAGGCAAACCCGACCTGGAGCCCCGATGAAAAGGATCTTCTCTTCTGCAGGGCAAAGACTAAAAATGAACTGCACAGTGACATACGGAATGTTTCTACAGTATTTGAGAACAGAAGTATTCACCAGTTGAACGAGCTTTATAACATACGGTTCGATCTTTACCGAATTCCATTTAATAAAGGACATGGGGGGATCGCCGAACCCCTTGAAGGAGCATCGGACAACGGCATGAGCAATTACTTCCCCCGCTATTCTCCTGATGGGAACTGGATCGTTTTTACCAGGAGCCGCTCCGGGATAATGCTCCAGCCGGACAGCGAACTCTGGATCATTCCCGCCGCAGGAGGAGAGGCAAGGCGGATGCAGTGTAACCGAAACTTTTTCAATTCATGGCACAGCTGGTCGTCCAGCAGTCGATGGCTCCTGTTCAGTTCCAAGGCTAACGGACCCTATACGGAAATTTTTCTTACCCATGTGGATAAGAAAGGGGAAGACTCACCACCCGTCCTCCTCTCACGTTTCAATGATCCAGGTTATGCGGCAAATGTTCCTGAATTTGCCCCCATCCATGCCGATGCGATCCGGAGTATAAGGATTTTAGATCCCTGAGCCGATTATTATTCCATCAGATTTAGATAAACTGGTTGGCAGTCAAAATTTAGACGGCTTCGTAAAAAGTTCATTATGCAAGGCGCGCGAATCTTGAGGAATGAAGCGTACTTTTTGGTACGCTTCAATGACAAAAGATGAATCGCAACACAGCAGAATGACTTTTTACGAAGCCGTCATATTTTATTTTAAATTACAATCGAGTCTCTCGGGAGCCACATCAATGACCTCGATCTTTCCGCTGCCGATTTTTTTCCCGTCCAGAACTTCCGCAAGCTCATCGCTCGTCCCTTTGTAAAGAAGGTCGAGCACAAGAACTCCGCCGGTTTTATTCCACCCTTCTTTTTTACTGCTCGCAACTTTCTCCATTTTTTCAACGGTTGCAATAATCATTTTTGAGTCCTGGAAAGATTTTACCCCTGTTATATGCAGCTTGAGAGGAGAGCCGTTATTCAGAAAACCCTGAAAGGAGTTTGTTATTGCATCCACCAGATATTCATCCACGGCCTTCCGGACAGTCATCTGTATGGCATTTGTAGCCCCGGTTAGAGGGCTGATATGAGCTGAAACACCGTTCTTCACAACGGAACCCAGAACAAGTCCTGTCTGTGTCTGGATAACCTTTAATTGGAGACTTGCCTGTATCGATTTTAAACCTGAACCGGGATAGGCTTCTCCGGCATCCTGGGCAACCGCCTTTCCGACAATAACATACTGGGCCCCGAACTTCAATCCGAGAGCCTTGGCTGCGTTCGCGTTCCCGGCCAGCGCCTGCCTTCCCTGATTATTTTGCATAACAGCATCGACCTGGGACTTATCAACAAGCTCAAATCCTTTGGCGCCAAGCATGGAGGACATTTCGGTTGAAGCAATGCCCATTCCGAGATTGTCCATGCTTTTATAATCCTCTTCAACAAGAACCATCAGTTTCGGACGTTCCATGCTCTCAAGGAGAATCTTCATAGCGATAAGGTCATCTTTGATTTTATCGAGTGAAACTGTCGCGCTCACAAAGATCCTGAAAAGATCGCCCTCTTTTTTTTCCTTTAAAACTGAAAATCTTTTTATATAGCCCTGGGTTTTGGAAAATATCTTGTCTTTTTTCAGTTCAAAATTCTCAACCTCTGTCTGTGAGTTGATAAAGACACCTACCGCCTGCTCGACAGCCGAACGCTGGGCCTGGCGTATGGCGTCTTCTCTCGAAATCTGGCTTATGCCTTCAGTCTCAATCGTCCTGTCTTCGGCAAAAGCAGTATTTCCAAAGATCAGCAGGCCGGTTAATACAGAAATAAGCAGTAAAAATAGCTTTTTCATCAGTCTAAACCTTTCACATTATCGACCTGCGTCTTATATGCAGGATCAAGTTCAATGCTTTTTGAAAACATTTTTTTTGCTTCCTTCCTATCGCCTCTGTCCAGCGCATCAAGCCCTTTAGAAAAATATATGGCGGCATTGATATCCCCTTCACCCTTTACCTGAGGAGGCTTGAAAGTCACTTTCATGGATCTTGCTATCTTTCCGGCAAGATCCATGGCTAAATTCATTATGCCGCCGCTCTCTCCAACAATAGACTCCGCCATAACCACTTCGCTTGTTTCAACTTTTATGATCCTGGCATCCATCCGAACCTGATTTCCAAGCACCATGAAAGAACCGAAAACAATCGATTGTGCTCCCAGTATTTTTCCGGCTCTTACTGCAGTTGACTGATCAACGCTTCCGCTCTGGCTCATCGCAATCTCTTTCAAGAGTGCCTGGATCTTTTCTCTTTCAATCAGTTGAAGCGATGTGCTGCTGTTTTTAAGATCGGTAATAAGCATGGCCGAAAGCCCCTTGCTCAAAGGGGCGTAACGGTCAGGATCAGTAACTGAGTTGTTTTCAAAAGGCAAAACAGCCATAGTTTTCGGAG
This sequence comes from Desulfobacteraceae bacterium, assembly GCA_041298995.1. GTDB lineage: Bacteria > Desulfobacterota > Desulfobacteria > Desulfobacterales > RPRI01 > RPRI01. Next base: position 140 of record JBFYVZ010000091.1, on the reverse strand, counting down.
CCTGGTCAACAAAGGTCACAGGCTCCTCTTTTACTTTTATATCCCCCTTCGGAACTCCTGCACATCCTGCAAAAAGTATAATAATAGCAAGAACAATCATCAGGGTAAGCATGCTAAATCTATTCATTAAAAATTCCTTC
>JBFYVZ010000037.1:0-22846 GCA_041298995.1 Desulfobacteraceae bacterium | reverse complement strand
TAGTTAAGAAAGTGTTCCTGATATGAATCGCGACGCTTGGAGTTCATTAAAAAAAAGCTTGTTTTTCAACTCGGAAGATGTGGCCTCTCTATTCGGTGTAACGAGGGCCTCGGCCCAGGTGTTTTGCAGCCGCCAGGTAAAAAACGGCGCTTTCATCCGTTTGAAGAAAGACTTTTACCTCTTGGACGAGCGCCGGCCATATCTTGACCGGCAGGATTTCTTCGCAATTGCCAACCATCTGCAGGTACCCTCCTACATATCCTGTACAACCGCCCTGGTTTATCACGGCGTTACCACCCAGGCGCCCCAGGGATGGTACGAAAGCGTAGCTCTTAAGCGCTCCATTCAATACGCAGCCGGCGGTGCGACTTTTTCCTATTTTAAGTTGAGAAAAGACTTCTACTTCGGGTTTACGAAAATCGGCCCTTATTTCATGGCGCAAAAAGAGAAAGCGTTTCTCGATGCATGCCACCTCAGCGCCCACGGCCACTATGCCTTTGACTTGGCAGCTCTGGACATGGGTCGCCTGGACAAAGCAGTGCTGGAGACCATGATGGCGCCTTTCCCGAAGCGAACCCGTAACAAGGTCAAGGAGATTTGGGGGTCAGATCTTGGGATATAGCGTTTTTGGGGGATCAGAGGGGTTAGAGAAAAGAGATGCGGGATCTGATTAAGCAGGAACAGTTTGAGCTGGAGGTGCTGGACCGATTGCAGAGCGGCCGGTTTCTGGACCGACTGATATTCGGCGGCGGCACAATGCTGCGCCTGTGTTATGGGCTGGACAGGTATTCCGTCGATCTCGATTTCTGGCTCCTGAACAAAAACAGGGAGAAGAATTTTGATCATACGGAGTGGTTTTCCGGTTTGCGGCAGTTTTTGGTCCGCCATTATGAGATTCGGGATGCGGCGGACAAGCTCCACACTCTTCTCATTGAATTAAAATCACCGGATTATCCGCGCAGTCTGAAGCTGGAAATGCGCAAAGGGGTGAAGATAACGAAGACTGACCGGGCCATAGCGTACAGCATTCATTCATCGGAACAGGTCTATGTTCGGACTATTCCGCTTCAGGATATGATGATGTCGAAGATCGACGCCTTCCTGCAGAGAAAGGAGATCAGGGACGCCTATGATCTTGAATTTCTGGTCAAAAAGGGGGTGCAGGCTGATATTTCCCCCGAGAAGTGGGATCAGGTCCTGACTGCCATTGCCGCCTTGACTCGCCAGGACTACAACGTCAAGCTGTGTTCGCTCCTGGAGGCTGATCAGAGATCATATTACCGGCAGAATAATTTTAGGATTTTGAAATCTTACATAGTTTCCATCCGGAAATGACCCTTTTGTGCGATCTCTGTGTCAATCTGCGGGATTTCTTGTGCGACATACAATGTGTATGTCTTAAGCGCAATCCCTTGATTTTCTTGAGCTTGCCCAAAATTGCCTATTTCCGAACTGGAAACGCATTAGTGTCCATAATTTAGGATTTTGAAGTCTTACATAGGAAGATAAGAGAAGAGGCATAAAGTAGAGGATTCAAGGATTCCCGCCATAAAGATCCGCCAAAAAGATTGGCGGACGTGCCGTTGGCGGATCCGCCACACAAATTAGCGGACATTCTGCCTTCGGCATGGGTTAAGTGATCGAGGAAAGAAAGTGGATCGTAAATAGTGAATCGTGAATCGTGTATCGATCAACGAGCAACTAACGACGAATAAATTTCTTCCTGTTCGTCAAGAATATCCCGAAGAATATCGATGTCCGTCAAAGGATTCATTATTACGCAGCGGAGAACCACAATACTTTCACAACGTCCTTTATAGGTTTTTAACGTTGTTCTTGAAACAAAGCTTTTCCCGGCTTCTCTCTGAAGCCTTTGCACCGTTATGTTTATTTCGTTAAGTCTTTCGTTCAGTATTTTTCTTTTATCATCCGAGCTTGTGCCTATCTCCCGCTTAATCTCCATCGGGCAGACCCTGTATGTCAAAATATTGAGTTCCGGAGGGGTAACAAGCTCAAAATCGGCTCTTCTATCGATTTCCTCAGCAAAACTTTTTGCCGTTTCAATGCCGTGTTCGATAAGAAGGGCATAGCCGCCGCTTCCCATTATTTTGAGGGCACTGTCTAAAATGAGGGAGTTTGCTTCTCTGGATCCTGAAAGTGATTTTATGCCAAGATCGACAGAGCCAAGCCTGTTTACATAGTTTGCATGATAGATTATTGAATCCATCTGACATGGATTTTTGAAATAGACCATGCCGGAACTCATGGGCATGTAAAACTGCTTATGCCCGTCGATTGTGACGGAATCAGCAAGTTCAATGCCATAAAGCAGGTGCTTGTATTTTTCGGATAATAGAACCGGTCCGCCCCAGGCGGCATCAACATGGAAATGTATCCCGTTTTCAGCGCAAATTTCTCCGATTTGCCGCAAAGGGTCCACTGTGCCGGTTTCGGTTGTGCCTGCAATGCCGACAACCGCAATTATTTTTGTCCTGGTACGGCTCTTTTTCAGCTCATCAATTTTTTTCTCAAGACTATTTAAGTCAATCCGGTTTTTTCCATCCAGTCCTATTGCTATGACGTTGTTGTTGCCAATACCCAGAACGCCGCCTGCTTTTTTTAATGAAAAATGTCCGAGTTCGGAGACAAGTATTACGCTTCTTTCCGTATCGTATGCTCTGTATGCGGCATATAGCCCTTCCTTATCCACTCCTTCAAAGCCTTCATTCGGGCCGAACCGGGAGTTTCTTGCGACCCACAGGGCTGTCAGATTTGCAAGAGTTCCGTTTTCCGTGAAGCATCCGAGGGATGTCCGCGTATTCTGCACGTGTTCTAAATAAAATTCATCGCTTTGCCTGTAAATAATTCTGTGAATCTTTGCGAGCACCTGCTTTTCGATAACGGACAGAACTTTTGATGTTTCGAGCTTGACGACGTTCTGGTTCAGAGCGGCAATAATTGTTTTGAGGTGAACCATGAAAAACGGTATCGCAGAGGTCATGTGGCCGATAAAGTACGGAGAGGCTACATTGACCGCGTGGGGAGCGATCTTTTCGATCAGATCCGTAATAACATCGGCCAGTTTTTGTTCCGGATTTTCACTGATAAGCGTATCCTTGTATCTTTCAGAAAGCTCCCTTAAACTTACCTCTTCGGTAATGCCGACATGGGTGTTCAGAAAATCATGGAGACCGAAAAGAATCTGTTCCATGTATTTTACGAGGGTGTCTCTTGCGGCAGTGTTCTCCGGCCTTATGAATGTTCGCATGAGGGACTGCCTGTCGGCTACCAGTTCTTTGTGCGGCGCTGGCTGATGATTCATTTTGACATCTTTACGGCAAGTTGTCCAAGAAGTTTTCCGTAGTTAATGCACTCCTTTTCGACGGCTTCATCCGGAGCCCCGACCGATACCGGCCCGTAATGATTTCCTTTTTGAACGCCCTGAATAATCATGCCGTGGATAAGAAGACCCTGAAGAATGCTTAATATTGTTGTTTCATTTCCGCCCCCTATAGCGCCGGATGATGTAAAGGCGCCGCCGATTTTTCCGTTCAGTTTTCCAAAATATTTTACGCTTTTATCCATCAATTCCTTTACTTCAGCAGTCATTACCCCGAAATAGGTAGGGCTTCCGAATATTATGACATCCGAATTGAGCATATCTTCCAATGCCGTTTCAGATATCTTTTTTACTGTGACTTCCATGTTTTCAACCGAGCTGATTCCCTCTTTAATATATCCGGCCATTTTCTTTGTGTTGCCCGATCTGGAATAATATGAGATGAGCGCTTTCGGCATTTTATTCTCCTTTTTATATGTTTTTGACAGGATGAATAGTGTTGAGATGATATTAAATCCTGTTCATCCTGTTGATCCTGTCTGAAAACAAAAAAAATCTTTGACAGGATTTACAGGATTGACATGATATAAAATCCGCTTGATCCTGCGGGTCCCGTCTGAAAGCTGGACTTACTTAACATAGCTTGAAATTCATTCCAAGTTTTATATTTTCTTAAGATGAAATACTGTTTGCAGAATAATATTGATAAATGGTATGGAGCGGAATATTCAGGAGTCAGAATTCAGAAGACAGAAGAAGGGCATGTTGATTATGTGCCCTTTTCATATTCATCAAGACATAAGGAGAATTTAGATGCGTTTATTAAATGGAAAGGTTTTCCGATTAATGGTTTTGGGATTATGCATTGTTTTGTTTGCTTTGCCCGTTTCAGCCGGAAAAGATGATAAAGCGGTAAAGGATGATAAGGCTGTAAAAACCGAAAAGGTTGAAACAAAAGATGCTCCAAAGGGTAATGTTGCGGTTGTAAACGGAGTGGCTATTACACAGGACGATTTTGACCGGGAGCTTATGGGTGTTGAGGAGCAGTCCGCTAATCGGGGAGAAAAACTTGATGAGGCCAGGCTTTCCGAGATAAAGAAAAGGATTCTTGAAAAACTTATCGATGGTGAACTTCTTTATCAGGAAAGCCAGAAAATGGGGTTTAAAGTCGAAGACTCTATGGTTGACGAACAATATGCCAAGTTCAAAGAGCAGTTTCCGAATGTTGAAGAGTTTAATAAAGAACTGGTCAAGGTTAAATTGACTGAAGCTTCCCTTAAAAGCCAGATTAAACAGGTTCTGACTATACAGCAGTTAATAGACAGGGAATTCATTCAGAAGATAACTGTTTCAGAGGAAGAATTAAGAGCCTTTTTTGAAACTCACCTGAAAAGCAGAATTGAACAGAATCTGAAACAGGAAAAAATTCAAGCAGGAGTTGCATCGTATCTTGATAAACTGAAAGAAAAAGCCGATGTTGAAAGGAAGTTGCCTTAGAATAATTTCACTTGACCGGGGCTGTAATATAAATTAATAGGGCATTTTCAGTGATGATTCTTATTCAGAAAATAATAATTAATCATATAAGCTGACCGTTATCGGAGGAATCTTATGCATCTAAAGTCTAAATTTGACAAAGGGGTATTTGCCGTTTTAGCAGAAATGGAGCCTCCCAAAGGAGTTGACGTTTCTTTGATGCTGACGAATGCCAAAAAAGTTAAAGGGAAAGTAGATGCCTTTGTGGTGCCTGAAATGAGCAGCGCTGTAATGCGCATCAGTTCCCTCGGCGGCGCATTGTTATTAAAGGGAAACGGTTTTGATACAATATTCCAGATAAACTGCAGAGACCGTAACAGGCTTGCCTTGCAGGCTGATCTGCTTGCAGCCGGTGCGAATGGAATCGAATACGTTATGACAGTAAACGGTGATGATCCTCGTTTTGGAGATCATCACGAAGCAAAGGCAGTAAATGATCTTGATTTAATCGAACTTATAAAGACAATCAGCTGTCTGAATAACGGTAAGGATATGGCCGGTATTGAACTTGCAGGTTCACCTCAGTTTGTGGCTGGTTCAACAGTTAATGCGGGCGCCAGCGGGCAGGCTCTTGTTCTTGAGCTTGAAGAGATGAAAAAAAAGATCAATGCCGGCGCAAGCTTTTTTGTTACACCTCCATTGTTTGATCCAGCCGGTATTCAGCCGTTTCTAGAACGTGTAAACCTGTCAAAAACAAAAATAATTCCGACTGTGCTTTTGCTTAAATCCGTTGGAATGGCAAGATATATAGATCGCCATATGGATAACATCAAAATTCCTTCCGCCATAATTGATCGTATTCAGGCTGCTCCGGACAGAGTCAGCGAATGTATAAAAATTGCATCTGAAAATATCGCAATGATTAAAAATGAAGGATTTGGCGGTGTCCTCATCTCAACTATCGGATGGGAACATAGGCTGCCTGAAATTCTGGGATGAAGACGGCTTCATAAAAAGTCAGGATCTCACACCAAGCCACAAAGATCACAAAGTTAACATATTAATATTAAATGAATTATTTCTTCGTGTTCTTAGTGCCTTTGTGAGAAAATATAATTTTTACGTATCCATCATTGTTATTGCTGTCTTAAAAATTCCAAAGCCATACTGTTGTAAATTGCAGCAGTATGGCTTTTTTTATGCCGTTTAATCCTGCAGTGATATAACTATCAAGATTAATAGTAAATAAATCAAAAATAATTCTGCGTTTCAAATTCCACTGTCGCAAAATTCCACAGTAATACATTTTAGCTCATAAACCATCACAAGTTGCGTTATATATCATAAATCCAATAAAAACAAATTGATAGAAGCAACAAATTGGTCTTGTTAATAAATGGCACAATGTTTGCTTTTATATAAAACAGAGAGAAAAATAATATCAATTATATAAAGGAGAAATAAAATGGAAAAACATGAGAATAAGGAAATAAGAAGCAAGCTGGGATATGGATCTACCTACAGAAAGGGAGATGCTAAAGAACAGGCTCAGAGCGAGATTAAAACTGTTCTGGGCGGACAGGTATGGATGGTAAAGCCTGATAAAAGCGCCCGAACCTCCAATCCCTGCATATGGATGAAGACAGGTCTTGTAAATTTTAAGGACTGCAATAATTTTTATGACTGCACTACATGTAAGTTTGACATCGGAATGTCGAGAAATGTGGAAAAGGGAAATCAGATCAGCTGGCAGGCTGCAATGAGAAAAAGGCCTCATATGAACAGAATCTGCCGGCACAGCCTTACAAACCGCATTGAGAAAAGGACCTGCGCCTATGATTATGAATGTTCAAAATGCGATTTCGACCAGTTTTTCGAAGACGTCTGGACGACCAAAAGCAAAACAATGCCTGGCGAGATTCAGCATGTTAAGGGTTTTGATGTCCCGGTCGGTTACTATTTCCACGACGGCCATACATGGGCGCGCATAGAAAGCGGAGGATATATACGAATCGGGTTTGATGATTTTTCCTTAAAGCTGCTCGGAAAGGCCGATGCCCTTGATCTTCCTCTCATGGGTAAGGAGCTTGACCAGGGATTGGCGGGATGGGGTTTGAGGCGCAGGGAAAATACGGCTGATGTGCTTTCTCCCGTCAACGGGGTTATAGTTGAAGTTAATTCGAAGGTCAGGGAAAAACCTGAAATTGCAAACAGAGAGCCGTACGGGGATGGATGGCTGTTTATGGTGCGTTCTCCTGATATCAAGGGGACAGTAAAGAAACTGATGGATGACTCAACGAGCCCCGTGTGGATAAACGATGAAGTTGTCAAGCTGGAAAAGATGGTTGAAGAGGTTGCAGGTCCCCTTGCCACAGACGGCGGTTATTTAAAAGAAGATATTTATGGAAATCTTCCCGGCCTTGATTGGAGAAATCTTGCAAAAACATTTCTTAAAACGTGAGAGAAAAGAAGGGTTCAAGGATTCAAGGGTTCAAGGGGTCGAAGGAAAGAAAGTGAATAGGAAATAGGCGAGAGGCGCAAGGCGATATTCGATGTACGAAATTCGATATTCGAACTTCATGAAGTGTGAGGTGAAAAATGAGACCTGCCCGAAATAAAAATAAGAATAAATCAAGTGCGAGCCCCTGCCTCTGGATGCAGGCAGGGGTTGTCCGCCATAAATATTGCGGGATTTCCTATGATTGTGCAGCGTGCCGTTTCGACAGGATAATGTTGCGCGCGTCCGAAGAAAACAGAACTATGCCCGGAAAAGGTAATTTCTATGAAAAAAGGCGCAAACGCATTGTAAACTGGATTGAGAAGCTGAAGGAAATGCCTTCAACAAAGCGTCCGTGCATTCATCATATGAAAGGGCGGATTGATTTCAAAAACTGCAGCCATGAATACAAATGCGCAAATTGCGAGTTCGACCACTATTTTTATGACCAGTATACTGTTCACGCATTGGTAAAACCTGTGGAAGTTCTTAATGTGCACGGTTTCAAAATTCCTCAGGGGTATTATCTCCATAAAGGGCACGCCTGGGTTAAGATTGAAGAAGGCTCAACAGTGAGAGTCGGGCTTGATGATTTTGCCCTGAGGCTCCTCGGGCCACTTGAAAATATTGAAGCTCCACTTGTCGGAAAACAGATGAAACAGAACATCTCCCAGATTGTGTTGAAACGGGGTGAAAAGAGCGCAGGAGTTCTTTCGCCTGTCAGCGGTGTTGTGACGGATATTAATCCGAGGCTGAGAGAAGAGGGGCGCCTGGCCAATAGAAATCCTTATACAGATGGCTGGGTTGTGAGACTCCATTCGGAAGGTCTCAGGAATGAGCTTAAAGATCTTTACATGGGCACAGAATCAAAAGAATTTATCGAAAAAGAGATCAGTCACCTTTATGATGTCATTGAAAAATCAGGGGAACTTTTAAATACCGATGGCGGGTATCTCGGTGAAGACATATATGGAAATATGCCCCAGATAGGCTGGGAAAGATTAACAAGGCTTTTTCTCCACACATGATTTGGGAGAAAGGGTTCAGGGATTCCGGAACCCCGGAACCCCTGAACCCTTGAACCCTGTTTTTTTAATTTCATCATCTAAAAGTATTTTGCAGTACCTGCAAAGCTGATCCGACTTCCTGTCAACATCAAGCTCGGTGCGGCAATAGTGCATTATGCACAGGTGTTCCTTGCAATGGCGGAGATTGAATGTGTGGCCGAGTTCATGGACTGCCTCCTTTACAATCCTTTGCTTAAAAACGACGTCCGGGTGTGCCGCAGATATCTGATCCTTAAGCCTGTATGTGGAAACAACGCAGGCCTTTCCTCCAAGCTGTGCTTCCCCGTAAACATGGGTTAAAATCGGAATAAACAGATCAACCTTTGTAACGGCAATTACTTTCATTGCAAAAGAAGGCGCTGATTTTTCAAGCTGTTTAAGTATCGATGTTGAGTGGTACTGGTTTCGGCCTGAATCAAACGCAAAGTCAACATCTTCAAGAACAGGGATAATCAGCGCCGGGAAACCGAATATCCTGTTTATTTCATTTTTAACAGGTTCGGTTATTTCAGGACCAAAATTGCCTATGGGGGAAATTACGATGCTATGTTCGGGATATATATTCAAAGGTCTCGTTGCACTATACTGTATCGTCTGATTTTGCTGTAAAGAGTGGAACGGTCTATTCCAAGCTCTTTTGCAGTCTTTGATATGTTCCAATCGTTTTCGTGAAGCACCCTGCTTATGTGAGCTTTTTCAATTCCCGCAAGGGTGTTGTCGGAGGAAACGCAAATATTCTCGGATCGGAAAATGGGGAGATCTTCAGGCAGAATTTTTCTTTTTTTGCTGACAACGACCGCCCTTTCTATTGCATTTTCAAGCTCTCTGATATTCCCCGGCCATTCATAAAGCATCATTTCATCCATTGCTTCGCGGCTGATATTATCTATCTGCTTATTGGTTTCATTGGAGAAGCGGTGAAGAAAATGCTCTGCCAAAAGCGGGATATCCTCCTTTCGTTCGCCCAAGGAAGGCATTTTAAATGAGAAGACATTCAGGCGGTAATAAAGGTCTTCTCTGAAAATGCCATCTTTGATTGCTTCATGGAGATCCCTGTTTGTAGCAGCTATAACTCTGAAATCAGCCTCCATTGGCTGGGTGCCCCCAACCCTGTAAAATATGCGGTCTTCCAGTACACGTAAAAGGTCAATCTGCATTCTCATGCTGATTTCTCCTATTTCGTCCAGAAAAAGGGTTCCCCCATGGGCCATTTCGAGACGACCTTTCTTGGTGAATTTGGCGTCTGTGAAAGCACCTTTTTGATGTCCGAATAATTCGCTTTCCATAAGGTGTTCAGGTATTGCGCCGCAATTTACAATAACAAACGGACCGTGGCATCGCGGACTGTTTGAATGAATGGCTTTTGCAGCAAGGCCTTTACCTGTGCCGGTTTCACCTGTGATGAGGACAGTGGAATTAGTAGGGGCTACGTTCTGTATGAGATCAAATATTTTCTGCATGACGGGTGACTGGCCGATCAGGCTTTCAAATCGTGTTCTTTCCTTGTATTGCTCCCTGAGGTAAAGATTTTCTATGGCCTGAGCCTGGCTTTCCTGGATTTTTTCGATAAGCACTCCAAGCTCATGGGGATCAAAAGGCTTTAGAAGATAATCAAAAGCTCCGTTTTTTATAGCCTCTATCGCTGTTGAAATGGAACCGAAGGCGGTTATCATGACTATCGCCACATCAGGGTCATCATCCTTTACCCGTTTTAAAACATCCAAACCGCTCATTCCTTCCATCTTTATATCGACCAGAAGAATGTCAAAGCGAACCTCTTTGATTTTATCCAGAGCCTCTTCACCGCTTGCCGCTGTTTCAACCTCATGACCATCACGCTGGAGCCAGCCGGACAAGGATTCCCGCATTATCAACTCGTCATCTACAACAAGGATCCTTGCTCTTTTCATTATTGAACCTCCGTAGAATTTTATATGAGAATAAAGGAGTCAGAATACAGAATACAGAAGAAAAAAATAATACCATTGTTATTACGACTCCTGGCTCCTGTATTCTCATGCCTCGTTGTGCCTGCTCCGGCCTGGCTGTCAGCATGAACCTGATCAACGCCTGACAGGAAGATCTATTTTGAAAGTAGTCCCTTTTCCAACCGTGGAATTAACCTTTATGAAGCCTCCATGTTCCTGGATAATTCCGTATACGAGGGCAAGTCCCAGCCCCACTCCTTTTCCCTGTTTTTTTGTGGTAAAAAAAGGCTCGAAGATCATGGTAAAGTTTTCCTTAAGAATTCCTGCTCCGGTATCTTGAAATTCGGCAATAACCCTTCCTGTCCCGGGAAAATATTTTGTTGCAATTGTAAGAACACCTTTTCCTTTCGATTCGAGAGACTCAACTGCGTTAGATACGAGGTTCATAATAACCTGCTGCAGTTGATCCTCGGAACCGACAAGATCCGGCAGGTCTTGATCGAGCCGGTATTGTACCTTAACCTTGTTGATTTTAAGAAGGTTTGAATTTAAGAAGATGGTGTGCTCAATAAGCTTGTTCAGATTTAACGGCTTTGGTTCCATCTTGTTCTGTCTGGAGAATGCAAGCAGATAGGATACGATCCGGCTTGTTCTTCTTGTTTCATTTTCCATCAGGATGAGATAGCGGAAAAATTCATCCATTTCCTCTTTCCCGACTGTGCCTTCCTGCATGATGCGCTTCATAAGAAGTATAAGGTTGAGGATTCCTGCAATTGGGTTGTTTATTTCATGCACAACTGATGCTGAAAGCTTGCCAAGGGAAGCCATTTTGTCTTTGTGGATGAGTTTTTCATGGGTTTCCTTGAGCTGTCTTGTGCGTTCCTCAACCATTTTCTCAAGGCGTCTTGTAATCTCTTCTTCTTCTTCCATTCGCTTTGTTATATCACGGCTGATATGAATGAATTTTGATATCTTTCCGCTCTTTTCCCATACGGGATATACATTAACCTCGATATGATGAATCTTATTACGACTATCCCTGCGCGTCCTTACCTGCCGCACAGTCATTTTATTGCGTATAACCTCCATAAGGGGACATACTTGTGCATCCTTGCTGGTGCAGTCAATCTGATCTTTTTGAAGAACTTCGTAACATTTTCGACCTATGACCTTATCGCGTGTAAGCTCTAAATTGTTCAGGAAAGCTTCATTAGCATCCACTATAGCCATGTCGGGTGTAATTACGGATATAAAGTCCTGAATTCCGTTTAATATGGTCTCCATGGCTTTGTTCTGTTCTCTCAGCTTACGCTCTTCCTGGCCTATTGTTTTCCAGAAAATTTCAAAAACATGATATGAAAGTATGCGGATGCGAGCAGGTCTTGTTGCGAGAATATCTTCAAGAATAACCGTTTCAGGCCTTAAAATTATTATGAGATGAATGCTGTAACGGGGGTCATAAAGTTCGTGGTAGTCATCGACAGTGATGAGCCCTCTTTTCTTAGCAAGCAACATTCCGGGTGTGCCGGGATCAGGGTCAGCGACTGCAATTATGGGGGAAAAAACATCCTCCTGTTCTAAATCGAAGGTGGTTTTTTCAAGAAGTTCTTTGCACAGATCACCGCCACCTACAAGCGCAATGTTAATTATGGAAGGAATGTTGTTATCTGTCATTGGAATGAGTTCCGAATTAACAAAAAATTTTTAGATGTTCGATATTCGGATCTTAACTATTCACTTTCCCTTTTCAATTATCACGATTAAATACCTGATTCAAGGCTAAATTATTGACCTCATTTTATCGGATATTTTATCTTGACTGGACACCAGGTATCTAATATATGGCTCGAAATAAATGTTATTCATAAATTGTTACCAATACAAGTTTGCGAATCGCAGAGATTTGAAGAATTATATAGCTGTCAAATGTTAATCTATTGATATTATTATTTTATTGAATGAGGAGTGCCGAATGGCTGGAAAAGTTGTTGGATCTGTTATGGTAGTTGGCGGAGGAATAGCTGGAATGCAGTCCGCTCTTGATCTTGCTAATTCCGGATATTACGTATATCTGGTGGAGAAATCGGCCGCTATCGGGGGGCTTATGTCGCAGCTTGACAAAACCTTTCCGACCAATGACTGCGCCATGTGAGTCATCTCTCCGAAACTGGTCGAGGTCGGCCGGCATCTTAATATAGAACTCCTTATGAATTCCGAACTTCTTGAGCTTAAAGGAGACCCCGGAAATTTTACTGCCCGTATCAGACAGAACCCCCGTTTTATAGACCTGTCTAAATGCACAAGCTGCGGGGAATGTTCAAAGATTTGTCCTGTAGTGCTTTCAAATGAATATGATGAAAATCTTTCAGTAAAAAAAGCTGCCTATAAACAATACCCACAGGCTATTCCAGGCGCCTATGCCATCCAAAAAGCTGATAAGGCTCCATGCCGGCTGGCATGTCCTGCCGGGCTCAATGTTCAGGGCTATGTTCAGATGGCAGGCCAGAAAAAATATAAGGAAGCCCTTCAGATAATTATGGAAGATCTTCCTTTGCCGGGTGTTCTGGGAAGAATATGCCCTCATGGATGTGAAGATGCATGCCGCAGATGCGAGGTAGATCAGCCTGTTGCAATACGCAGTCTGAAACGTCTTGCTGCCGACAAATTCGATCCGAGGCAGGTTGAAATTAAAACCCTTCCGAGAAGAGGAGAGAAGGTCGCCATCATCGGATCAGGTCCTGCGGGTCTTTCTGCAGCATATCACCTTGCGCGGAAAGGCGTACTTTCCACGATTTATGAGGCTTTGCCGAAAGCGGGAGGGATGCTCAGGGTCGGCATACCCGAACACAGACTTCCCAGGGATATTCTTGACAGGGAAATAGAAGTAATAACAAATCTTGGAGTGGAAATTAAAACAAACACTCCTCTCGGGAATGATTTAACAATCGATAGTCTTCTGGCTGACGGCTACAAGGCCGTTTATATAGCGATAGGAGCTCACAAGGGTTTTGAACTTGGAGTTCCGGGGGAAAAGGCGAAAGGAGTCCGCCAGGGAGTCGATTTCCTCAGGGAGGTCAATCTTACCGGAAAAGCGAAGGTCGGCAAGAAAATTGCCATAGTCGGAGGCGGCAATGTTGCTATCGACGTTGCGCGGTGTGCCGTGAGACTCGGATCTGAAAAGGTAAATATTATATACCGGAGGACGCGGAGCGAAATGCCGGCATGGGAAGAAGAGATTCATGCCGCAGAGGTTGAAGGAACAGAAATTACCTATCTTTCCGCACCTCAGGAGGTTCTGACGGCTGACGGGAAGGTTGTCGGTTTGCGCTGTATCCGCATGGAACTTGGAGAACCTGACTCATCCGGAAGGAGAAGGCCTGTTCCTGTTCCGGGAAGCGAATATGACATTGAAATAGACCAGCTTATTCCGGCCATCGGCCAGAAACCCGACCTGTCCGCCCTGGAGGACATCGCAGGAATAAATATTTCACGCTGGGGAACTGTTGAAACCGATTCCGTTACTTATGCTACGGGACTCGCGGGTGTTTTTGCCGGCGGGGATGTCCAGACAGGTCCCTGGGTTGCCATTGGCGCAATTGCAGCAGGAAAAGACGCCGCAGAGTCCATTATCAGGTATCTTGACGGAAAGGACATGGCAGAGGGCAGAGAGCCGGTTACAAATGAAAATCCAGTGTACAGACCGGTACCTGAAAAAGAGACTAAAAAGCTCAGGATAACAATGTCGGAACTTCCCGTTGAAAAACGCGCAGGCAACTTCAAGGAAGTTGAGCTGGGATACAGCGATGAAGATGGAGAGGCTGAAGCTTCCAGGTGTCTTAACTGCGGTTATTGTTCCGAATGCCTGCAGTGTGTTGATGCCTGTCTTGCCGGAGCGGTTGACCACAGCCAGAAAGTTGCTGAAAAAGAGATTGAGGTTGGTTCCATAATACTTTGCCCTGGAAGCGATATATTTGATCCATCGGTTCTTGACGAATTCTATCATTACAAGACCAATCCGAATGTATTGACCAGCCTGGAATTTGAAAGAATACTCAGCGCATCCGGGCCGACAATGGGGCATCTCGTGAGACCGTCGGATGATAAAGAGCCGAAAAAAATTGCATGGCTCCAGTGTGTCGGTTCTAGAGACAACAACAAGTGCGGGAACGGGTACTGCTCCTCTGTATGCTGCATGTATGCCGTGAAAGAATCCATGATTGCAATGGAGCACTCACACGGAGGTGTTGACTGTGCGGTATTTAACATGGATATGCGCACTTTCGGGAAAGATTACGAGAAATATTATAACAGGGCAAAAAATAATGGGGTCCGTTTCGTAAAGGCGCGTATTCATACCATGAACGAAGTTCATGACAGCCAAAATCTTCGTATAAGGTACGCTGATGAATCCGGAGATATCCAGGAAGAAGAATTCGACATGGTTGTTCTTTCTGTCGGCCTGAAGGTTCCGCAGTCAACCGTTGAAATGGCAAAGCGTCTTAATATAGATTTGGACAAGTACAGTTTTGCATCCAGCAAACCTTTTACTCCGATTGAAACGTCAAGAGCCGGGGTGTATGCCTGCGGAATTTTCCAGGGTCCCAAGGATATCCCAAGCTCCGTTATCGAGGCCAGTGCCGCAGCATGTGCTGCGGGCGGTAAGTTGAACGAAGCAAGAGGAACACGGACAAAAACCGTCAAGGTTCCTGATGAAATTGATGTGGCGGGACAGGAGCCGAGAATCGGAGTATTTGTTTGTGATTGCGGTATTAATATAGCCGGAGTGGTGGATGTTAAAGCCGTATGCGAATATGCTTCCGGGCTACCATATGTTGTTTTTACCGGGGAGAATCTTTTTACGTGTTCACAGGATTCTCAGGACAGGATGAAGGAAATTATCAAGGAGAAGAGTCTTAACAGAGTTGTTGTTTCAGCCTGCACACCCAAGACCCATGAAGCGATTTTCATGGATACTCTGGAAGCCTGCGGTTTGAATAAATATCTCTTTGAAATGGCAAACATCCGGAATCAGGATTCATGGACGCATTCAAATGAACCTGTGAAGGCTACCGAAAAGGCCAAAGAGCTCGTTAAAATGGCGGTTGCACGGGTGGCAACGCTTAATCCACTTCATGAAAAGAAGATACCAGTTGTCAAGAGAGCGCTTATTATCGGTGGTGGTGTGGCAGGCATGAACTCAGCCCTTGGTCTCGCAGACCAGGGTTTTGAAACAGTCCTTGTTGAAAAGGAACCGCAGCTTGGCGGCATGGCAAACCGCCTGACAGCAACCATTGAAGGAGAAAAAATAGGCCCATATGTTTCCGATCTGATCAGGAAAGTAAGCAATCATTCCAAAATTCAGGTTTTAACCCAGTCTCTTATTGTAGGCTTTTCGGGATTCAAGGGAAATTTTACTACAGAGTTGATTGTCGGACCCGGAATGTATGAGAGAAAAATTGATCATGGCGTGGTAGTTCTTGCCACGGGCGCCAACGAGTACGTCCCTACCGAGTTCCTTTACGGTCAGGATTCAAGGGTTATAACACAGATAGAGCTTGCCGGCCGGCTTGAAAAGGAAGGATCTGCGGGCCTTGACAGCGTGGTAATGATTCAATGCGTCGGGTCCAGAAACGAGGCTAATCCCAACTGCTCAAGAATATGCTGCCAGAGCGCTGTGAAGAACGCTCTTCATATCAAGGAGCTGAACCCGGATGTCAACATTTATATCCTTTACAGGGACATGAGGATGTACGGGCTTCTGGAGGATTATTACACGGAGGCAAGACGCAAGGGTATTTTCTTTTTCAGATATACGCCTGAGGATATGCCTGTGGTTGAATCAACCGGCGATGGTTTGATGGTTACTTTCAGGGATCATGTTTTAGGCCGCCGTTTAAGAGTCCAGGCCGATATTCTTGGTTTAAGCGCAGGAATGAGGCCAACCGACACCGCTGAGTTATCTTCCATTATCAAGCTGGCCTTGAATGCAGAGGGCTATTTCATGGAGGCCCATGTAAAGTTAAGACCCGTTGATATGGCAACGGAGGGTATTTTCGTATGCGGAACGGCTCACAGCCCGAAGCTTCTTACTGAAGCAATTCCTCAGGCTTTGGCTGCTGCTTCAAGGGCAACAACATTCCTTTCACAGGATTATCTGACGCTTTCTGCTGTTACTGCCTGTGTGGAGGCGGAAAAGTGTGCGTCCTGCCTGATATGTGTCAGGTCATGTCCGTACGGTGTTCCGAAAATCAATACGGATGGAGTTAGCGAGATAGATGTTGCACTTTGTCATGGCTGCGGAGTATGCGCGGCTGAATGTCCGGCAAAGGCTATTGAATTAAACTGGTATGAGGATGATCAGATATTGAGCAAGGTTGAAGCCTTGCTGGAGGGGGTTTTATGAATCAGGAGTTCGAACCTGTAATCATCGCTTTTTGCTGCAATTACTGAGGATACACAGCTGCGGACCTGGCAGGTTCCATGAGATTGGGCTATCCGACAAATATTAAAATCATACGCGTACCATGTACCGGCAAGGTGGATATTCTTCACATTTTGCGCTCTTTTGAAAAAGGTGCTGACGGTGTATATGCTGTCGGTTGCCTGGAAGGAGAATGCCACTACAACAGTGGTAATTTAAGGGCAAGGAAAAGAATAGAACAGGCCAAAAAAATACTCGATTCAATCGGAGTCGGTGGTGAAAGGGTTCAGATGAGGAATCTTTCTTCCGCAGAGGGCCCGAGATTTGCCCAATATGCAGTGGAAATGGATGAGCTGATAAGAAAGCTTGGCCCGAATCCGATAAAACTGGCTTCTAAAAAGAAAGCAGCCTGAGGGCAGTTGCTATAAAATCATAAAACCAGAGAGTTTTAATATTTTAAGGGAAAGAGAGGTCGCGATATATGATTGTAGCCGATAAAAAACCGATAGAGGAGATAATTAAGGAGATCGAAAGTTACAATAGAGTTCTTATACTGGGCTGTAACGAATGCGTTACAGTCTGCGAGGCCGGTGGAAAAAAAGAAGTTGGGATTCTGGCCTCCGCGCTCCGGATGTATTTTCTGAATCAGGGAAAGGATGTAAAAATTGATGAGGTTACACTGGAGCGTCAATGCGATCATGAGTACCTTGAAGAGATCAGGGACAAGGTGGATAGGTATGAAGCCATTGTTTCTCTGGCCTGCGGAGTAGGC
This sequence comes from Desulfobacteraceae bacterium, assembly GCA_041298995.1. Taxonomy (GTDB): domain Bacteria; phylum Desulfobacterota; class Desulfobacteria; order Desulfobacterales; family RPRI01; genus RPRI01. The sequence continues at coordinate 5,345 of JBFYVZ010000037.1, read as the reverse complement.
GTTCAGTTTACTGCGGAAAAGTACCTGACAATGCCGGTATATCCGGGTGTAAACACTTGTTTTCTTGGTGTCACGGAGAAACGTGGATTGTGGACTGAAAGATGTCAGGCCTGCGGGAAGTGCATGCTTGCGAAGACAGCCGGCATCTGCCCTGTTTCAAGATGCGCAAAGAGACTTCTTAACGGGCCATGCGGCGGTTCCACAAAAGGCAAATGTGAAATAAGCAAGGATATTGACTGTGCCTGGCAGCTTATAGTCGACCGCCTTAACGCTCTTGGCAAAATTGACGATTATGAAAATATTATTCCTTTGAAAGACTGGTCCACCGACAGAGCCGGGGGACCCCGAAAAGTTGCGAGGGAGGATGTGCAGTCATGAATTGCAAAACACCGAGTAAACTGGAGAAAATTCTTGCCGCAGGTCATTTTGCCGTTACTTCGGAGTGCGGCCCTCCGCGCGGCAGCAACATAGAACATATTGTTCATAAAGCAAATCTGATAAAGGATCATGTGGATGCCATAAACATAACGGATAACCAGACTTCCGTTACACGCCTCTGCAGCCTTGCGGCCTGTATACGCCTCAAATTAATGGGGCTTGAGCCTGTACTTCAGATGGTAACCCGCGACAGGAACAGGATAGCCCTTCAGAGCGATATACTTGGCGCTGCCTCATTTGACATATTTAACATGCTGTGCCTTTCCGGAGATCATCAGAGTTTTGGAGACTGCGCTCAGGGGCAGAACGTTCATGATCTTGATTCGATGCAGCTGCTCCAAACGGTAAGACATATGCGCGACGAAGGGAAATTCCTTGGTGGCGGCGATATTGATCGTCCGCCGAAAATGTTTGTTGGGGCAGCCGCAAATCCTTTTGCGGATCCTTTTGAAATAAGGGTCCCGCGTCTTGCCAAGAAAATTGCTGCGGGGGCTGAATTCATACAAACCCAGTGTATTTATAATCTTGACAAGTTTGAACTGTGGATGAAAATGGTGAGAGACCGGGGTTTGCATGAAAAGGTCCATATCCTGGCAGGGCTTACCCCTTTAAAAACTGCCGGTATGGCAAAATATATGAAAAACCGGGTTCCGGGGATGGATGTTCCGGACGAGGTTATCAAAAGAATGGCCGGTACCCCGAAGGAAAAGCAGGCAGAAGAGGGTATTAAGATATGCATCGAATCGGTTCAGCGCTTAAAAGAGGTTGAAGGGGTTAAGGGTTTTCACATAATGGCGATAGAATGGGAAGAAAAAGTTCCAGAAATAGTTGAAAATACAGGACTTTATCCAAGACCTAAAGTTGATTGATTTTTATAGCCATCCTGTGATATTTATATTCAGGCAAACTTGAAAGGAAATACAGACTTTAAGTTATGTAAGTATTCAATTGAAAAGATACCAATTCCCTGAAAATTTAAAGGAGATTGCCAATGAGTGGTAAAAAGAGAATTCTTGTTGTAGATGATGAACCTGATATCGTTATGATTGTCAAAAAGAATTTAGAGAAAGAGGGATTTGATGTGGAAGTCGCCTACGATGGAGCTGAAGGCCTGTCCAAGGTTAAAAGCAATCCCCCGGATGCCATAGTTCTTGATGTCATGATGCCTGAAATGGACGGGTACAAAGTATGTTCCATATTAAAAAGCGATGACAAATATTCGGGCATTCCTATTGTTCTCCTTACGGCAGTCGCTTCTCATGTTACCTCTACACGATATTCACACTATGACGGAATGAGTATGGAAGCTGATGATTATCTGCCAAAACCGGCATCACCCGAACAGATTACTGAGAGCGTTAAGAGGTTGCTGAAGATATAGAGTTCTCTGTTAAAAAGGGATAAACGTTTTAGTTAAGACCAAGAGGAAATAATAATGTCACCAGAAGTGATCAGTCTTAAACGTGGGAAACAAAGCATGTTTATCGATAAGGTAAAGGCTCTGCTTCCCGATGGCGGCAATCTGAATCTCTGTCTTACCTGCGGAGCCTGTTCATCAGGATGTCCCGCAACAGGGCTCGAGGGAATGGATCCGAGGAAATTTTTACGGATGGCGGCGCTCGGAATGGATGATGAACTTTTAAAGAGCGACTGGGCCTGGATGTGCACGATGTGCCAGAGATGCATATATGTATGTCCGATGAAGATCGACATACCGGCGCTAGTTTTCAATGTAAGAGGGAGCCGGCCAAGGGAAGAGAGGCCGAAAGGGATACTCGGCTCATGCGATATGGCGCTCAGGAATGACACATGCAGCGCAATGGGGGCAACCGAGGAGGACTGGAGGTTTGTTGTTGAGGATGTTGCGGCTGAGGTAAGGGATAATCAGGAGGGATTTGAAAATCTCCAGGCTCCGATGGACAAGGTAGGCGCTGAATTCTTTTTAAACCAGAATTCGAGAGAGCCTGTAACCGAGCCTGACGAAATGGTGCCCCTGTGGAAGATTCTTCATCTTGTAGGCGCAGACTGGACGTACGGTTCAAAAGGCTGGGCCGCTGAGAATTATTGCCTGTTCATGGCAGATAACCCGTCATGGAAACACATTGTCGAAGTTAAGGCTAAAGCTGTAGATGATTTGAAATGCAAAGTCTGGCTCAATACGGAGTGAGGGCACGAACTTTTTGCAGTCCGGGCCGGACTGAAAAAATTCAACATCCCCTTCAATTTTGAAATTAAGAGCATCATTCAGTATTATGCCCAGTGGATCCAGGAAGGAAAGCTGAAGGTCAATTCGGACTGGAATAAGGATCTGAAGGTAAAGTTTACGGTTCAGGACCCCTGCCAGCTTGTGAGAAAGAGTTTCGGAGATCCAGTTGCCGAGGATTTGAGATATACCGTTAAAGCCGTTGTGGGCGAAGAGAACTTTGTTGATATGACGCCGAACAGATCGAACAATTACTGCTGCGGAGGCGGGGGAGGCTTTCTCCAGTCGGGTATGCCTGAAGCAAGACGCGCCTATGGAAAATTGAAAGACGAGCAGATAAAGAATACCGGCGCCACATACTGCGTAACTCCTTGCCATAACTGCCATGCGCAGGTTCATGATTTGTCCGAGCATCACGGCGGAGGATATCATACTGTTCATCTGTGGACGCTGATATGCTTATCGCTGGGTGTTCTCGGAGAAAATGAGCGCACGTATTTAGGACCTGATTTGGCAGAAGTGGGACTGTAAAATGATATTATAAAATAGAACCTGATCAAGGGGGAGGAATAATTGTTCCTCCCCCTTTTTTTATCCCGAAATAAGGCTATAACAGGCTAAATTATTAACCTTATTTTTGTGGATATTTTTTCTTGACTGGACACTGGGTATCGACTATATGCCTTAAAACGAATAAACGCGGTTCATGAATTGTCATCAATACAAGCATGCGAATCGTGAGGAATTAACGAATTTTATATAGATATGACATGTTAATCAACTGATGTTCTATTATTTATTTTATTGAATGAGGAGTGCCGAATGGCTGGAAAAGTTGTTGGATCTGTTCTGGTTGTGGGCGGTGGTATAACGGGTATGCAGTCGGCTCTCGACCTGGCTGAATCCGGATACTATGTTTACCTTGTTGAAGAAAGCCCGGCCATCGGCGGCGCCATGGCCCAGCTGGATAAGACATTTCCAACCAACGACTGTTCCATGTGAATTATCTCCCCGAAACTGGTCGAGGTCGGCCGGCACATGAACATCGAACTTCTCACCCTTTCCAAAGTTACTTCTATTTCCGGAGATTCCGGCAATTTTACAGTTACCCTCAAACAGTCTCCCCGTTTTGTGGATATGGAAAAATGTATTGCCTGCGGAACCTGTGCTGAAAAATGTCCTGCTAAAACCACGGACCCATTCAATGAGGGCCTGGCCAAGCGAAAAGCCATTTACGTCCCTTATGCCCAGGCCGTGCCGCTGAAATATGCCATTGATAAAGACCGGTGTATTTATTTCAAGAAAGGCAAATGCCGGGCCTGTGAAAAATTCTGTCCGACAAACGCCATTAAATTTGATGATGTCGAAAAAGATATCACTCTCAATGTGGGTTCGGTCATCCTTACCGCGGGATTTACCCCTTTTAATCCGGACAGATTTGACAATTACCAGCACGCCAAATTCTCCAACGTGGTTACCAGCATGGAATTCGAAAGGATTCTGTCTGCCGGAGGGCCTTTCGGGGGTCATATCCATCGTCTCTCGGATGGGAAAGAGCCCAAGAAAATCGCATGGCTCCAGTGCGTGGGATCACGCGATTTGAACCGCTGCGATAATGAATACTGCTCATCGGTCTGCTGCATGTATGCCATCAAAGAATCGGTGATTGCCAAGGAGCATCTTGGACCGGATTTTGAGCCCGCCATCTTTTTTATGGATATGCGGACCCACGGCAAGGACTTTGAAAAATATTATGAACGCGCCAAATCGGAAGGTGTCCGTTTTATTCGCTCCAAAGTTCATACCATTACCGAAATCGATGAAACCGGAACCCTTAACCTTTCTTACGCAACAGACTCCGGGGAACGCGTGTCCGAAGATTTCGACATGGTGGTGCTTTCAGTGGGAATGGAGCCGGCGGCATCAGCCATCGAGGCTGCCAGTATCCTTGGCGTGGAGCTGAATTCCTACAAATTCGTCAAAACTTCCGATCTCACTCCGGTCTCCACCTCACGGGATGGCATTTACGTAGCGGGCGCGCTTCAGGGCCCCAAGGATATTCCGCAGTCCGTGGTTGAAGCCAGCGCTGCGGCCTGCTCTGCCGGGATCAACCTGTCAGCGGCCAGAGGAAGCCTGGTAAAGGAAAAAATCTTTCCGGATGAACTGGCCGTCCAGGAAGAGGAACCGCGAATCGGCGTATTTGTCTGCAACTGCGGCATCAATATCGGCGGCATTGCAGATGTCCCGGCCGTTGCGGCATACGCCAGGGAACTTGGTAATGTGGTCTATACCGAAGAGCCCCTTTTTGCCTGCAGCCAGGATGCTCAGGATAAAATGGTCGAGATCATCCGGGAGCAGAAACTTAACCGCATTGTGGTTGCGGCCTGTACGCCGAGAACGCACGAGCCGCTGTTTCAGGAAACCATTCGAAACGCCGGATTGAACGCCTATCTGTTCGAGATGGCCAACATCCGGAATCAGTGCACCTGGGTTCATTCGGGGGAAAAAGAAAAGGCAACGGAGAAGGCCAAGGATCTGGTCCGGATGGCGATCAAGCGGGCGACGCTGCTGGAGGCGATTCCTTCACTGTCCGTGAACGTCAACAAGTCCGCCCTTGTTATCGGCGGTGGCGTTGCCGGAATGACGGCAGCACTCAGCCTTGCGGACCAGGGCTTTGGCGCTACCCTTATCGAGAAATCCGGCA
>JBFYVZ010000028.1:0-4926 GCA_041298995.1 Desulfobacteraceae bacterium | reverse complement strand
GCCGACGGCAAGGAGCGAAGCATTCAGCATATGATGGTGACAAGCTTCTGGCATCCGGACGGCACACCCATGTCGGCACAACAGTTCATGGAAATGCTTTTTGGCAAACTGCCGGAGTTTTTCAAAGATGAAGAGGAGCTTCGCGCCCTGTGGAGCGCACCTGATACGCGCAAAAAGCTGCTGGAAGGACTTGCCGAGAAGGGCTTTGGCAAGGATCAACTTGCAGAAATGCAGAAGATCATCGACGCGGAGAAAAGCGATCTGTTCGACGTACTTGCCCATATTGCCTATGCCATGCCGCCGCTTACCCGCGAAGAACGGGCTGCAAAGGCCAAAATAATTATCAGCACACACTTCAACAGCAAGCAGCGTGTTTTCCTTGATTTCGTTTTATACCACTACGTCAGCGTCGGTGTGGAAGAGCTTGACCAAAACAAGCTTAACCCGCTTTTGCGGCTGAAGTATCACGACTCTATTGCCGATGCTCTGGCTGATCTTGGAAGGCCGGAAGAGATCGGCAAGGTGTTTTTCGGCTTCCAGAAGTATCTTTATCAGAAACAGGCAGCGGCATGATGCATGGCAATAGAAAGGTCTAATGAATTATTTTTTCGCATTTATCATATACATTTTAATTTCTCTCGCTATAACTTCATTTGTGCCACTCCTTATACGTTATGCGATATGGAGGGAACCTATAAGAAATAAGTGGGTTGCAGGTATGATTACAGTTCCTTCTTTCTTTATTGGGGGAGTTCTTGGATGGTTAATGAATAAGGGGAGTGTTTTTTTTTGGTCGGCGGTTGGGTCGGCGGTAATATCGTATGGGATACTACGTGCCGGAATAGACACCCCCGGAATAAGTGGAATCGCTGACGGCCCTGAAGTCGGCAAAAATGATGAATTTATTAAATTATTGAAATCAACTGTGAATGAAAAAAGACTTGAGATAATTCCGAACGAGGATTTGATTGAAATCTGTAAACGAGCACGGTTAGTAAATGCTCAGAGCAAGAAGCCAGATAATGATTTTATAATGGCTGTCAAAAAGTTATCGGAGGAAATTACAAATAGAGGATTATATTAGTTTCCATCCGGAAATGGCCCTTTTGTGCGATCTCTGTGTCAATCTGCGGGATTTCTTGTGCGACGTACATTAAAGTACGCCGCAATGACGAAAGATGAAGCGCAACGAAGAAATCGGACTTTTTACGAAGCCGTCAATTTTCATCCACTGCAATTTCGACCCTGCGATTAAGTTGTTTATTGGCCGGGTTGTTATCGGGCGCCAGTGGCATGGTTTTGCCGTAACCATAGACTTTAATCGTTGATTCAGGTATTGAAAACCGTCCAACAAGATGCGATTTAACCGCCTGGGCGCGGTTTAAACTGAGGTTCAGGTTATAGTCATCATTTCCGTCTGAATCCGTATGCCCCTTGATCAAAATCGCTTTCTCCTTCAGTTTCTCGGAAGTCAGCGCTTTTCCAAGTTTATTCAGCAGGTCGTAAGAATCCGGCCTTATGTTAAAGGAATTTACATTAAATTCGATTTTCAGGTTAACAGACTGTGCCGGCGCATCATCTGTAACTGTGATTTCCTGTTGTATGATCTGATTGTTTTCCCGTCCGACAATTTTGATAGATCGGGTCTTGATTTCTCCCAGGCTGCGGGTTTTTATTTTGGGACTTTCAGCTGTCAGGGATTTAATTATACCCTGCTCGGTGGTCTGAAAATTTAATTCGCCTTCCTCCTGAGCAACAGCATACTGAACCATGCAAATTATCAAAGCAACTGCCATCAAGCATTTTATCATTTTTAACCTCATTTTATATATTAAAACATATTATTAAACCATTTTAACCAACCCATCTAAACCCTCTTTTCATGGTCCCTTAGCGCCGGAACCCGACAGGCCGCTTTTCAAAACAGGCATTTCAGCCAGAACCTGCGGGGAGACCATTTGAGGCGTTTGCGGCCCCGCCTGCTTGTGGCGGAGTTCCTCCACTATCGGGAGCACATAATCAAAAACTTCCTTAAGTGACACCCATCCGTCGCGGTTCGCGTCAGAGTCAGGCTTCAGCGCATTCAAAAATGAATACGTAAAGAGCCCGTGTTTGGCAGGAGTGTATTCCTGCGATTCCTCGTTACCTTTTGACGCGACGATCAAAGCAAACTGCGAGGCGGCAGAGCGCTTCATGAGTGAATGCGCCTCGAATTTTCCTTCGATGCTGCGCGCCTGACAGGTATCGACTATCAGCACACGGCGTCCCGCAGCATCACGCAAGGCGTCGAAGAAAGCCGTCCAGGGAATCAGAGATGTGACTTTTTCACCCTTCTGAGCATTGGCTATATCCTTCGCAATGACATCACGAGGCACGAAGTAATAATTGCCCGCTGCGTCACTGATACCATGAGATGCAAGGAAAATCACCACCGTATCATTCGGTCCGGCCTGCTCCACGAACTTTAACGCTGATATTATGGTTTGCTGGTCGGGCTTATCCGCGCTGTGATCGGAAATGGTATGGATGAAAAATTCAGCATAATTCTCCGCGGAGCGAACTTTCCATGCCCGGCTGAATTCCTCGGCATCCTGCGCGGCGTAGTCAAGATGATTCCGTTTCGGGAGTGCTGGAAACACATTGACCCCTATTGCGAGCATATAGAGATTACCTTTTACAGGCGTGGGACGCACATCCCCGGATAATCCTACATATGTCTCGACGATTCCCATCGAGACGCCGTTGAAGGCCTCAACCCGGATTACATTGTCACGGGCTGGCAGGTCGAGCTGGAAAGTACGGCGGAAGCTGCCGGCTTCATCATTTGAAAGTCTGCGCTCCCGCGCCGGAGTGATTGGGATTTGGTTGAGAAAAACGCTGTAGTCCCGGATAGGAAGAATATTCTTTTCGCCCTTCAGTTCGAATGTAAGCCTGAAACGCCCTTCATTGCTTTCCGGCGGGCTTACCGGCTTCAATCGAAGCCTCGGTGGAGCAATTTCATTCAACCGGGCAATCTGGAAGTCGGTGTTTTGAGGCATCGCATCCAGACTGCGAGTGACCGGACCCAGCGCGGTTCGAAATGATGATGTAACAACATCGGGGCGATAGAGTATGCGGTCGAACTGAACTGCGCGGTAAAAATCGGGCGTCAGGTCCTTGCCCCGGTTGAGATGCCAGCCAACATAGTTGTCTCCATATATTGACGACATGTAATAGCCGTCCGGAACCCATGCAATCCAGTCCTGTCCGTTTCTGTGCGGAAAATAAGCCAGCGTCTCCCTGCCGTCCTGCATGCGGTACCAGCGGATTGTTCCGTCAGACAGCGCTGCGACTGCGAAAAGGTTGCTGCGGCTGATATTGACACTCCAGACTACGGCGGGTAGTTTGACATTCCAGATTTCCGAGGCATCGGGTCTCAGCAGACGAACCGCCCATTCAGTCCCTAAAAGCACGCTTTTACCGTCCGGGGCAATTGCATAGGAACGTGAAAATTCGTATTCGTCCAGCTTTGGAGTTATTCCGTTGATTCTCGGCCTGAAGCTCTCCTGCCAGTCTGAAACCGTAATGCCCTTAGCCTCAAGAACAGGCGTAAAGAGCTGTTCATCTCTGATTTTTTCAGTATCCTGATCGCCCCCTCCGAATACCGCGAAGCTGCGGCGTATGCTGTTGTCTTTGTGCAGCGGATAGCGCACCACGGAGGAGTCTGCCGACAATGCGAGGTCTCTCTGAGATCCGCTGAAATTGGCTATATCCGGACCTCTGAATAACTTTAATTTACCGTCCGGCCCCATAACCCCTACTCCCGGATCTTCAGCGGCAAAAGCGATGTGGTTGTCCGGCATCTGCTGAATTTCTGAAATACGGTTCTGTGTAAGTGGAATCTTTTCAGGCGGATCCTGCCCCTGATTTTTCCACCGATAAACCGGGTTCAGTCCTTCACCGGCGTACTGACCGCTGGCATACAGGACTTTTCCGTCTGATGACCACACGACGCTTGTAAAGCCGACCTGATGAGGGATTCCGCCGGTATCAGGATGATATTTAAACGACATATCACGGGCTGAAATAACTGAAATTACAGGCACGTCTATGAACCCGACAGCGATCATCTCAGCGTCCGGCGAAAAGCGCACTGATATAGGTTTCTTTCCGCCCTGTACAGCGCGGCGTCCGATCAGTTTGAAATTGTTGTCATAAAGACGGACAAAACCGTCAAAAGCGGTTGTAACAATGCGCCCCTTTCGGCTGATATCAATATCCATCAGGTCGTCTTTATACTGGACATCGGCCGCGATTGTTTTTTCATCCTTAAGTCGCACAACCCGGAATCCTGAATATCCCTGCAATCCGACCGCCAGATGTTCTCCGTCCGGCATCCAGGCGAGAGCGTTTATCACATTATCGAACCCGCCGATGCGGCGGATCAGTTCTCCGCTTACCGCATCAAAAAAATAGATTGAGGCTTTTCCGTCCCAATCCCAGCCTGTCCAGCCGCCTGTTGCTATTGTCCTTCCGTCCGGCGACACGGCAACAGCGTACAACTGGCCTTCATGGCTTACGTCAACCGGAACGCGCAGTACGGACAGTAAACGCATCTGGGGCATCTGCCAGACTCTTACAGTCTTGTCATCGGAACAGGTTATCAGACGGTTTCTTTGAAGATCCGGGAGAACGCGCCTTATCAGTGTGGTATGCATACCCGTCTCGACGCGAAGCTGCGGAATGACGACGGGTTCGGCCGAGAGCGCCGTGCCTTGCACGACCAAACATATCAGCAAACTAAATATAAAATAGACTGCTCTGTTTGCCATTGCATCAATCTCCAGATATTGTCTTCTATCAGCGTCCGAAATCCGTTGCCTGGGCAATACCGCGCCCGCCCGCGAATTTCAGGATGTTTTTACGGATTTCATCTTCATCAGTAAA
>JBFYVZ010000025.1:0-9447 GCA_041298995.1 Desulfobacteraceae bacterium | reverse complement strand
AGTCTAAACAACCTGAGTACTTAATTTTAAATAAGGAGATAAAAATGGCATTAACCGGTATTCAGATTTTCAAACTCCTGCCGAAAACCAACTGCAAGGAATGCGGTGTTCCCACATGCCTTGCATTTGCCATGAACCTCGCATCGGGGAAGGCAGAGCTTGATAGCTGTCCATATGTATCCGACGAGGCCAGGGAAAAACTTTCAGAGGCTTCAGCGCCCCCGATTCGTCCTGTTGCAGTTGGGAGAGGTGTTCGCGCATTCACGACCGGCGGCGAGACAGTGCAATACCGTCATGAGAAGACTTTTTTCAACCCGACGGCATTTGCTGCCCTTGTCAATTCCGACATAAAGGATTCGGATCTTAAGGATAAACTTAAGATATGGAACGCATTTCAGTACGAAAGAGTCGGGCTGAACTTGAGGCCCGAACTGGTGGCGCTAAAGGATGTAAAAGGGGACAAGAAAGAATTTGCGCAGAAAGCGAAGATAGTCGCCGAAACTTCCGAATTCAACCTTATTCTTATGAGTGAAAACGCTGAAGTAATGAAGGCAGGCATAGAGGCGTGCAAATTCAAGAAACCAGTCATATATGCCGCTACGGCAGACAATGCAGATGCTTTCGGAGCGGTGGCGAAGGAAAACAACCTGCCGCTTGCAGTCAAGGCAGGTTCCGTTGATGGACTCATTTCCCTTACGGACAAGCTGACAGGCATGGGACTGAAAGAACTTATTCTTGATCCGGGATCGAGGGAAATTAAGAAATCTCTTGAGGATCTTGTTGCCATAAGGCGCGCAGCGCTCAAAGCAGGGAACAGGTCTCTCGGTTTCCCGACAATAACATTTCCGTGCGAAATGGCTTCAAACCTCGACATGGAAACGCTTATCGCCGGCATGCATGTCGCAAAGTACGGCGGCATAGTTGTAATGTCGGATTTCACTGGCGATAATATTTTCCCGCTTCTTCTTGAGAGGCTTAATATTTTCACCGATCCTCAGAGGCCGATGACCGTTACACAGGGAATCTATCCTATCGGGAATCCGGACGAAAATTCGCCGGTGCTTGTTACGACAAACTTCGCCCTCACCTATTTTATAGTTTCGGGTGAAATTGAAAGCAGCAAAGTTCCGTCCTGGCTCCTGATCAAGGACTCGGAAGGCCTTTCGGTAATGACTGCCTGGGCTGCCGGAAAGTTTTCAGGGGACGATGTCGGATCATTCGTCAAAAAAAGCGGCATTTCAGACAAAGTCAAGCATCAGCAGATAATCATTCCGGGCTATGCCGCGGCAATAGCAGGCGATATGGAAGAAGAACTTCCCGGGTGGACTATTACAGTCGGGCCTCGTGAAGCTGCTCATATTCCGGCATTTCTGAAAGCAAGATAAGTAAAAATAAACCGGAGGCATGCCTCCGGTTTTAACCATGAAAAATAAGACCTTTGAAGAGCGCTCAATTTTGGCCAAGTACAAGGAAGGCGATAATTTTAACCGCAGGAATACATAGAAGTATTTCGAGGATTAAAATTTGAGCCTGACACAGTAATCGGGCAAAAGAGAGTGTTATGCAAAGGGCTGAAAAACCGGGGAGGTTGTATGATACTAATTGGTGAAAGTTTAAACGTTATTTCAAAAACAATTGGGAAAGCTTACAAAGAACGCGATCCCAAGCCGATCCAGGAAGAAGCCCTTCTGCAAAAGAAGAAGGGGATGGATTACATAGACATCAACCTCGGACCGGCAAAAAAAGACGGGCATGAGCTGATGCCATGGGTGGTACAGGTTGTCCAGGAAGTCGTTGACGATATTCCGCTGGTTCTTGATACCTCCAATATAGATGCCATTGAAGCGGCTTTAAAAGTTTGCAAGCTTCCGCCGCTTATCAATTCCATCATGTGCCGTCCGGAGCGCTATGAGAAGATGATTCCTATTGCCGCGCAATACAAAGCTGATTTCATAGCCCTCATGTGGGGACCCGAAGGTTTGCCGCGTGATGAGAATGAACGTGCAGCCCTTTGCGTTGAGCTTGTTTACGCGGCAAATGAGGCCGGTATTCCGAATGAGAAAATCTGGATCGACGGGATCGTCACTCCTGTTAATATCCAGCAGCCCCAGCTTATAAGTCTCATGGAGTTCCAGGGAATGGTGCAGGATATAGCTCCGGGCGCCAAGAGCACCTGCGGACTATCAAACATTTCAAATGGCCCGCCTGTCCATCTGCGACCGATTCTGAATCAGACTTACATGGTTATGCTGGAGAAAAAGGGTATGTATTCGGTTATTTCAGATCCTCTGGATGAAAAGCTGACCGAGATAGCAAAAGGGAAACGCCCGGATATAGTCGATCTGATATACTCGATAGTTGATGGTAATGACCCTGATGTAAGTTCTCTTTCAAAAGAGCTGCAGGAATATGCAAAGACAGCCAGTGTAATCCTTGGAAAGACACTTTACTCCGATTCATGGCTTGAGGTCTGATTTTTTTATTGTAAAATGAAGAAAAAAAAGCCTCTCCCTTATCCGGGGTGAGGCTTTTTTGTTATCATGGTCGGCAAGTAGATTTGAAATTTCAAATTTGATATTTCAAATATAACGGCCGGGGAGATATTATCATGGCGCGTGTTGACGATTATATTAATGCAAAAAAAATTGCCGTGGAAGAGCTTTCCATTGAGGCTTTGGACACGATAGCAGAAAGGTCAGGCTACAGGCTGATAGAGAAGAACAAACTTAAAATTCCTTTTTTAAACAGGAGCTTTGTCGTCGTCTGGCCGGGATTTGAATTTGAAGACGAATCATCTGAAAAAAAGGATGTGCCTCTTCAGGAGCAGGTTCTTATACTCCATTATCTTGCTGCAAAAGGTGAAAAAAAATCATCCGGCAGATGGATATCCTTCCGTGAAATCCCTGGAGCAGCCTTTTATTATGCCGCTTTTGTCAAAAGAGCAGTAGATCCGTTCAAAAAAACTTTCGGGAAAGAAGCCGGCTTGTTTATAAAAGCCGCAAAAAGTTTGAACGGAAAGGCAATTGATGCGGGAAATGCCGGTTTTGAGTTCAGCATCTTTCCGCATGTTTCATTGCAGGTTATTCTATGGGAAGGTGATGAGGAGTTTACGCCTGAAGCAAATATATTGTTTTATGATACAATCGGTGATATTTTCTCTCCTGAAGATGTTGCTTGGCTGGCCGGGATGCTGGTTTACAGGCTGATGGCACTGGCGAGATGACTAAAGCCGAATATCGAATATCGAAAACCGAATATAGAACATCGAATATCGAATATCGGGGAACAACAACCAGCAATCTGTAATCAATGAACAATGATCAGTAATCTGGGTGCATAGTGCAGGATAAAGAGATGGCTTTTCACTTGAATTCCTGAACCCCCTGCCCCTCAAATCCTTTATTTTCTTCGATATTCGATATTCGAAATTCGGCTTTTAAATGGAGTGTTTTCGGGTTATGATCAAATCGAAAGCCCTTGAAGTCAATCTGGCAAGCTATTACATTGATGTCGCCGTTGACTCAAAATATTCGGTACTTGAAGATGTTTTTTCAAGGTACCAGGGGCTTATGGAAGGTCTTAACATTTTCTTAAAAGAGCTCTCCCATCCTTACAAAAACTGGCAATTTATAGTTAAAGAAGCAAGAAGTTACAGCCTCGATTATTTTCATTTTATCTACAATCATCCAAGAGGTCCAAAAGCAGCCGAAATATTTATTGATATCTTCATCAGTGTCGTTGAATCTGCCGCCGACAGAAATATCAAAGCGGACGCTGTTGATAACCTGCTTCTATTCCTGAATAAGATAATAAAGGAATCGGGCGTGAATCTTGGAAGGTTCCTGCCGGTTTTAGATGCCGCCTTTATCCGCATCCGGGATTTTGAGGACGAACAATTTTTTCTTTTTGTGAAAAGCTTCTACCAGATCAAGAAACTTGCAAGGGATCTTACAGAAACCCAGCCGAAGGATTCATTCCGTTACGATGCCCTCAATTCGCTCTTTATAAAATATTTTAAATATACTTATTCATACTGGCTGAGCGTGCCTGATCCTATATCCTGGTTTCAGAAAGAGGCAAGCGAGATAAGAAGCCGGAAAACGATTGATGAACTGACAAGAGATATATCCCACAGGCTGATTGAAAATTATCAGAGAAAGCTTGAAAAGATAGCATCCAGCGCTGAAACCGATTCCGGGAAAGCCACAGCCGAGCTGCTCGAATTTCCGGGCTACAGACAATTCATAGAGACTTACAGGGAAATGCCGCAGAAACTTCTTGAGTCTGAAGCAGGAAGCAGCAAGGGATATCAGTACAAACTCCTTTTTCTTCTCCATTTGATGAGCATATCGGGACTTTCCATGATACATGAGGAGGTCCTTGCGGAGATAAGCAAAACCCTTGAATGGATTATAGCCCATGAAAATTATCGCGATGTTCAGGAACTTATCAGGCAAACCTTTACGGTGCTCAAGGATCGGACGGGCAGATATCCTGAGACGGCTTTAAACTGCGTTCTTAACGTGGGAAAGGGTGTTTATAAGACCGGCGATATAGAGCTTGTGAATTATTTCATAGATTCCGTAATAGAGCTTGGTTTTCAAACCCCCATGATAAAAGGGGTTGGGGATGACTGGCAGATAAGGGTTAACAGAGCCCATATGCAAAACATAAGGACGTGGCTTGAAATTATAGAGCTGAAGCCGAAATGGTCAACAGGGCTTCTTTCGGCGCTGGTAGTAAACCTCGCGCTTTGCGGTGTGTTCATAAGAGATACAGACCTGTTTCCCAGGAATATTACACGTTTTTTAAACAGCGATGTTGGGCCTGTTTACAATCTTGCCAAGCAGCTTGCGAGACTATTTCCCGTATATTTTAATGATATAGGCGCCGAGGGAAGATTGAGAGACATCTCGACCATGCTCGATGAAATAACATCGAGGAAAGATGTGCTTGTCCATTGTTTAAGGAAACAGAGTCATGTCGAAAGCAGCAACAGAACAATATCTTTCATGGAGGCAACCCTTAATTTCTGGAAAACAAGAGACAAGAAATTTATCGGGCCCTTTGTTCCTGAAACCATATACAACCAGATTGAATCAACGGGGCAGTATATTGACGGTCTTTTTACGGTGTTTTCAAAGCTTGGAGAGAAGGGTGTTGTCATCCCTGACGATCTTCTTGGAATAAACGAGGAAAGACTGATCAGGCTTCTTGAAAATGTTGATGATGTGTCCGACAGGGATAAGGAAAGAGCAAAACTTGCCGTTGTTTTTTATCAGTTGCTTCATAATAAGTATAATCTCGATTTTATCGAAATGGATAATTACCTTGCCCAGCTTGATTCACATGCTTTTCCAGGGATTGGCGAGATAAAAGCTGCCCTTGCCGAACCCGATTCAAAGAAGAAACTCTTTAAACTGCTTGATTGTCTTGACTCTTTGAACAGGCTTATATTGTCTTCCAGCTTTTATGAGGCAAGAGAGGATATATACAAAAAGAGGCATATCGCGCTGAATATTCCGTCCATGTATGGAAGTTACCACGAAAACAAATTTGATGCCCTGGGGCTTGTATTCCGCATCGAGTCTCTGATCAATGTTCTTTTTGAAGAGCTTATCGAGAAAATTGACCTGACTCTCATAACCAAAGCAATATTTTATCAGATTTATGACAGGTTGAGGCTCTTTGAAAAGGCGCTGAAGCTGGACGGCATCTCCTCATTTGAACTTGAACGCCAGCTCGATTTTCTTTTGCATTCTTTAGAGGTAAAAGGATTTACCTTCACACAGTATCTTGATATTTTCAAGGGATTTGCCCAGGCCGTAAAAAACATCATCAATGATTATTACAACAATATCCACGAGCGGAATTTAAACCGCATTCTTTCAAGGCTGAAAACGGAAGAGATTTTACCAAAATATCTTCCCCGGGAAGATGGTATCCCCGATCCTGAAAAACTGAAGCACAGAATATCCGAAGTCTTTTTCAGGGAGAGAATAGCCCTTTCACTGGGACTCCAGCAGCTCGACCTTTTTTTAAGCAGGATACTGAAAATTCTTTTCGATCAGTCTGAAAGGCTGAGCAAATACAGGCTTCGCCTTCTTTTAAACTATGATCCGCATAATGCCATGACTCCCATTGACGAAGCAAAAGGAAAGGTTTCGGGTATTATTTATCTCGGGAATAAAGGGCTTAACATGGTCAAGCTCAAAAAGCTCGGTCTTCCTATTCCGCCGGGTTTTATAATAACAACCGAAGTTTTCAGGTGCAGAGAGATAATAGACAGTTATCCTCCGGCAGAGCAGAATTTCAAGGAACAGATTGCGTATAACATTTTTTCCCTTGAAAAAATAACAGGGAAGACATTTGGAGATCCTTCAAATCCGTTGCTCCTTTCAGTAAGAAGCGGTTCTTCAATTTCCCAGCCCGGGATGATGGACTCTTTCTTAAACGTCGGTATCAACGAAGAAATAGCTGAAGGAATAGCTGCAAAGACAGGGAATGCCTGGTTTGCCTGGGACAATTACAGGCGGTTCCTTCAGGGATACGGTATGGCCTTTGATCTTGAAAGAGATCTGTTCGACGCGATAATAAGAGAGTTCAAGCAAAAGAAGGGAGTTCCTTATAAGAGGAATTTCACAGGCGGGCAGATGAGGGAAGTGGCATTTCTGTACAGAGACCTTGTAATAGATTCGGGAATCGAGATTCAGAACGCTCCTTTTGAACAGCTCAGGGTAATAATAAACAAGGTTTTCGATTCATGGGAATCTTCCAAGGCTAAAGCATACAGGAAGATCATGGGAATATCGGATGACTGGGGTACTGCTGTTACTATCCAGGCAATGGTTTTCGGAAATATTTTAAAAGAATCCGGAACCGGCGTATTCTTTACACATAATCCAAGATGGTCAGGAGATACCTTGAGGCTTTGGGGCGATTTTACACTGGAGAATCAGGGCGAAGACGTCGTTTCAGGCCTTGTAAAGACGCTTCCGATTTCTGTTTTTCAGCAGGAGATTGAAAAAAGAGAAACGGACATAACTCTTGAAACCCATTTTCCTGATATTTACACTGCGCTGAGAGACTGGGCAAAAGACCTGGTATATGAAAAAGGATGGAGCCCCCAGGAGATAGAATTTACATTTGAGGGACCTTCAAGGGATCAGCTCTACCTTCTACAGACAAGAGACATGGCCATGCGGCAAAGAAAGAGAGCCCTTGCGTTTCATTTTGAAGGATCCCAGGAGGAGATATTTCTGGGGCACGGGATAGGCGTGAGCGGTGGGGCAATGAGCGGACGGATTGTTTTCAGCCTTGAGGAGATTAACAACTGGAGGATTAAGGAGCCTGAGACTTCCCTTATTCTCGTAAGAAGTGATACAGTGCCGGATGATATAAGGGAGATATATGCAGCCGACGGCTTGCTCACCGGTCGTGGCGGTTTGACATCGCATGCGGCCGTTGTTGCTCACAGGCTCGGAAAGACATGCGTGGTCGGTTGCGGAAATCTTGTCTGCGACGAGAGTACAAAGACAAGCCTTTTCGGGGAGGTGATGCTCAGTTCAGGTGATTACATAAGTATCGATGGTCAGGAAGGCTCGGTTTATCAGGGCCTCATTAAAATCGAAGAAAACCTGTAAGGAGAAGAAATATGGATTCCAGAAACAAGGGGAAGGGCTTTAAGCTTGGACTGAATGGTTTTGGCAGAATCGGAAAACTTACGGCATGGCATCATATCGGGCGGAAATTTTTCGATGAAATCGTAGTGAACATTGGACGCGAAGCCGGAACATCGATATCTGACATAGCACATTACCTTGAAACGGATTCAACATACGGGAACCTTCATCAATTTTTATACGGACAGAAGGCCTCTTCGGTCCTAAACGATATCGATGAAAAAAACGGGACTATTGTTGCTGACGGGATAAAAATCAGATTTTTACGGACTACACGTAATCCGGCAAAAATAAGATGGAGTGATCAGGGCGTAAAACTGGTTGTTGAAACAACCGGACAGTTCCTTGACCCAACGCTTGCGCCGGATCATCCGGGCGGATCCATTCGGGGGCATCTTGAGTCAGGGGCAGATAAAGTAATAGTCTCAGCTCCTTTCAAAATAGCCGACAAAGGCAAAGCCATGCCGGACGATGTTGTAACGACGGTCATGGGAATAAACGCTAATGATTATGACCCGAGGCGCCACAAGATAGTATCGGGAGCGTCATGCACGACCATGTGCCTTGCTCATATGATAAAACCGATAATCAATTATTTCGGTTCAAAGAGGATACTGTCTGCTTCCATGGCGACAGTTCACGCGGTTACCGGCTCCCAGGAAGTTCTGGACCGCCTGCCGAAAACAGGGGCAAAAGATTTAAGGAAAAACCGGAGCGTGATGAACAACATTATTTTGACTACGACAGGCGCTGCCAATGCCTTAAGACTCGTGATTCCAGAGATGAAACAGATAGGATTTATTGCCGAATCGGTGAGAATTCCAACCAGCACAGGATCTCTTATCATTCTTGTTCTTAATCTTCAGGAGGAGATATCAGGTGAGTCGATAAGAAGGGAACTGATAAAAGAAATCTACAGGCAGGCTGCCGCTGAGGATCCGAAAGGATATCTCGTTTATTCGGACAAGCAGAATGTATCATGTGACATTATCGGGATGCCGGGCGTTGCGGCTCTGATAGAAGGACACGAAATCCACACACGTACTGCCGAGGTTACATTCGATCTGGAAAAGGTGCCGGGGCTTGAAAAGGATATTATCTCTTCCCTCAAGGAGAAGATCATCAGAATACCGGTTACGCAGGCGGTCATATATGGATGGTACGACAACGAGATGGGCGGGTATGTTCATATCCTGGGAGACAGGACGGTCTCTGCCGCAGAAAACATGTAAAAATTTTACCGGATTTCCCCGATAATCGATGAACTTCACCATATTTTATTGCCTGTTATTCATTGACAGACAATTGCTGTTTACCTATACTCCTTGTTAGAAAAAGGAAGTTCTTACCTTAGAAAGACTGGACAGGCTGGTAGCCGCCGGTTCCTCATCTGCAGGTAACCCGGTGGCGGAAAGGAGAATCATAATGGTGTATGACACCGCATTGCGGCCTTATTCCTCAAAGCGACTGGAGGAGATAGAATCTGCGGATATTCTTATCGGCATTCCCTGTTTCAACAACGAATCGACTATAGTCCACGTGGTTCAGATGGTCACTCACGGCCTGGCCAAACACTACAAGGACAAAAAGAGTGTCATCATTATCGCGGACGGCGGCTCTACCGATGATACCAGGGAGGTTGCAAGGGAATTTCAGATCAAGCCATGGCAGGAAAAGATTGTCACCATTTACCGTGGGCCGGGCGGAAAAGGAACCGCACTCCGGTCCGTTTTCGAGGCGGCCGCCAGACTCAGAGTGAAGGTAT
>JBFYVZ010000033.1:0-14620 GCA_041298995.1 Desulfobacteraceae bacterium | reverse complement strand
CATTTGGATTGATAAGTTCAAGGCCGGACAGCGTGTTAACAGGGCATTTATCAAAATAGCGGGAAAGGCGCCTCCCCGCGTGTTCCCTCTTCCTTCCGGTAATAATGGATTTAAATTCAAGGTTCTTTCTTTCGGCACGAAGGAAGCGGAAGCAATAGCTGAAAATGCTTTCAATGAAGCGGGGTACCTGATGCTTATGCCTTATGCCCTTGCAGCTTCAGTTTGCGCTTTGCACGGAATTTTCACAGGCCGCGGAATATCATCCGGCGATTATGTTATCCCTGTCTCAATTGATACAAGGAAGCGGGAAGAAGTAAATAAAGATCTTTTTTTCAATCATGTCTCCTTTTTCATTTTCAAAGCCGAAGCGTCCGATGCCTCCAATTTTTCTGCTTTACTGAAATCAATAAAAGAGCAGATGTACAGCCAGGTCAGGTCTGACCTGCCCGGAGACATCTGCAAAGCAAGCCTTTTGATGCGGATCGCACCGGCTTCTCTTCTCGGCCACCTGCTGAAAATATATTTCAAGGGAGAAATAGCCTCTTTCTGTTTTTCATATGTCGGAAGAACGGCTTACACATCCCCTTATTTCATGGGGAATAAAATAACGAATATATTTCATATGCCGAGAACACCCGTTCCTCCAGGAATCGGTATTTTTTTTCAGCAGTCGAATGAAAAACTGAATGTAATCCTTTCTTATCTTGACGGAATGTTAAGCGCAGATGAGGAAGAGATTATTTTAACGTCCCTTAAATCGCGTCTGGGGGTGGAATAAAATATGCGTCTGTCATGCGATGTTCTTGTCGCCGGAGGAGGAGTTGCCGGCATAGCGGCAGCCGTGCGCGCTGCGCGCGAAGGGGCCCGTACGATACTTGCGGAAACAAACGGTTTTCCCGGCGGAACCGCCGTAAATTGCATGCACCGTTATATCTGCGGATTATATTCTTCCGGCCCCCTGCCTCCGGACGGCACTTTGAACGGAGGAATCACCGATGAAATATGTGTGGAACTCAAAAAACTTGCGCCCGGAACAAAACCGGTTAAGATGGGCAAAGTCCACCTTTTCCCTTTTACAACTGGAGATCTTATTAGTGTTTTAAGGTCATTAAGCGAAAAGCAGGCAGAACTCGACCTTTTATATGAAACGGAAGTTGTATCGGTCGAAGTGCAAAACGGCAGGATAAGAAATGTTTTTGCACGGAATAATACCGGCGAAATAGAAATATCGACACGGGCGGTAATTGATTGCAGTGGAGAAGGGGCGGTAATCCGCCTGAGTGGGGCGGCTTACGATATTTCTTCACCGGATGAACGCCAGTTCGCAGGCTTCTGTTTCAAAATAAAAGGGATTAAAGATCCCGGAGAGATGGCGCCCGTGAGCGTTCCTTATCACATATCGCAGGCTGTTGCTGAAAAGAGAATTCCATCTTACCTGAAATATGCCAGGTTTTATAAGAGCGATGTTGACCATGAAGGATATTGCCTTATAAGTATCCCTCCGGGCGACAGCCCTGAAAGAATCCGTGAAGCAAAAAAATATGCCGCAGCGGTTCATGATATCCTGGCCGATTCGATAGATTCTTTCAGAAATTCCCGTATAACGGAAATGTCCAGCGTAATCTCAGAACGCGAAGGTCTCCGCATGAAAGGGGAATATACGCTGACTGAAAAAGATGTGCTTTCAGGGCGCAAATTTCACGACGGAGTTGTAAAAAGCGCTTGGCCTATAGAGCTGTGGGACAGAGAAAAAGGCCCGATCTACAGGTATCTCGAACCGGGAGCATCGTATGAAATACCTTTGCGATGTCTTAAGTCTTGTGACATAAAGAATCTTTACTGTGCCGGACGCTGTATTTCTGCATCCCGTGAGGCGCTGGGATCAACGAGGGTCATGGGAACATGCATCTCGCTCGGCGAACAGGCCGGACTTGCGGCTGTAAAAGAAATGATTTAGAGAAACAGGTTGTTAATATTATGAAGATTTTGCTTGTAAAACCACACACTGAGCTTCTGGTGGCAAAACGGCTGCAGGAAGGTTTTCTTCATCTTGAGCCCCTTGAGCTTGAAATAGTTGCAGGAGGAGTACCTGATGAAGATGATGTTTTAATTCTTGATCTCAGTGTTGAACGAGACCCGACCGGAGCTTTAAGAAATACTTTATCGGAATATTCTCCTGATATGGCCGGTTTTTCGGGATACAGTACGAATGTCGATTCTGTAAAAAATTTCGCAAAGATGGTTAAGGATTTCAACCCCGCTATCGTTACTGTCGTGGGAGGAGTTCATGCGACACTTCTTCCCAAAGATTATGCGGTTAAGCAGATAGATATCATTGTCCGGGGTGAAGGCGGAACCGTAATGCGGGAACTTGTACGCAGGTTCAAAAACAATGAATCCCTCCATTATGAAGACCGCTCTCTTTCCCCTCAAGACACTCTGTTTAATGAAAAGGCCGAACTTTCCCCGCCGGTATATCCGTCGGCAGTCGAGATACCCCGTCCAAGAAGGGATCTTGTGGACAGATCGAGATACTTTTGCGTCTGGACTTCAAGCCCGACAGGAAGGCTTGACACAATGTTCCCGGGAGTCGCAAGCATGCGCACTTCAATCGGATGCGCTTTTTCCTGTTCTTTCTGCGTCATACCGCATCTTATGCACGGAAGATATCTGCAGAGAAGCCCGGAAGATGTTGTCGATGAGATAGAATGCATTCGTGAAGAGCACATTTATTTTGTAGATGATGAGATGTTTTTGAACCCGGCAAGAGTTACCAGGATTGCAGAGCTTCTTATTGAGCGCGGAATTAAAAAGAAATATATAAGCTGGGCGAGAAGCGACACCATAGCAAAATATCCTGAAGTCTTTAAAATATGGAAAAAAGCCGGCCTCGATCTGGTCTATGTCGGCCTCGAGTCCATGGACAAATCGCGCCTTGATGAATACTCAAAAAGGACAAACGTTGAAACGAACAGAAAAGCCGTGGACCTTTTGCGGGAATGGGGAATAACCCTTCATGCCGCCTTCATTGTTCATCCTGACTTTACTGTCGAGGATTTCAGACGGCTTGAGAAAGAGGTTGATAATGTACGCCCGGCAGAAGTGACGTTTACGGTTCTCTCTCCTTCTCCCGGAACAAAATTCTGGCATGACAACAAGCACAGGTTCATATGTGATCCCTACCGCTTTTATGACTGCATGCATTCCGTGCTTCCGACACGGCTT
Organism: Desulfobacteraceae bacterium; assembly: GCA_041298995.1. Classification (GTDB taxonomy): domain Bacteria; phylum Desulfobacterota; class Desulfobacteria; order Desulfobacterales; family RPRI01; genus RPRI01. Next base: position 11,395 of record JBFYVZ010000033.1, on the reverse strand, counting down.
CCTTTAAAACGCTTTTACCAGCACTTTGGAAGATTAAACAGCCTTGCATTGCGGTCAAATCCTTTGCGGGTCAATAAAATTAAAGTCCCGTTTAAGGATCTGGTAAGGGCAATATCCGGAGGAACAAAATATATTTTCTCGCTCTACACCATTTACAAGGATTACTTCCCGGAGAAAAGCAGGTGAACATATTTGAAACCATAAAAAAAGAGACCGCCGGTTACGGCTATAAAATCGCGGTTATCGAGGGAAATCAGGGCATATCATACCGCGAACTTCTTGATGCCGCTGAAAATCTGGCTTCCCGGCTGAAAAAAAACGGGATTAAACCGGGAAACAGAATCGCCCTGCTCTGCAACGACTCTATCGATTATATAATTATAAGCCTTGCAATACTTGCTTCAAAAGCGGCAGTTGTTCCAATTTCATCTTCTCTTTCATGGGATGAAACGGATGCTGTTTTAAACAGGATAGATGTCAATTGCCTCATTTTTGACAAGCCGTCCTATTCCGGGATGGATGCCGACCCTTTCTTTTCAGGGTTTAACGGCGGCGGGGAATTTTTCCTGCTCAGCAGAAAAGCAAAGGATCTTCTTCCGGAAGAATATTATGCCCTGAATCCTGCATTCATAAGATTCTCTTCCGGCACAACCGGAGCAAACAAAGGCGTTCTTCTATCGCACGAATCGATAATTGAAAGAACGGATGCCGCGGACAGGGCGCTTCGCATGACTCCCGAAGATGTCGTCATATGGGTTCTTTCCATGAGCTATCATTTTGTTGTGACCATTCTCCTTTTCTTAAGAAGGGCTTCAACCATTGTTCTTTGCGGAAATGCGTTCCCTGAATTGTTTATTGAGAATATAAAAAACAGGAATGGAACATTTACTTACGCATCTCCCTTTCATTATCACCTTCTTTCCAATTCAGGTGATATCCCGGCGGATCTTTTCTCCGGTGTCCGCATTGCAATTTCTACGGCGATGAAATTGCCGCAATCAACGGCCGGTGAATTTTTCGACAAGTTCGGACTCGAGCTTTCCGAAGCTTACGGGATAATTGAAGTCGGGCTTCCATTTGTAAATCTTTCGGAAAACCCTTCAAAAAGAGGTTCCGCAGGCAAAGTTCTGCCCGATTATGATATAAAAATAGTGAAGATGGACAAGGAAGGGATTGGCGAGCTTTTTATAAAAGGAAAAGGTTTTTTCGACGCCTACTTTTCTCCGTGGAAGAACAGAAAGAGCGTTTTATCCGACGGCTGGTTTAACACGGGAGACCTCGGCAGAATTGATGACGACGGTTTTCTGTATATTTTCGGCAGGGATAAAAACGTAATTAATTTTGCCGGCATGAAAATATTTCCGGAAGATGTCGAATCCGTTTTAAACCGGCACCCGGCCGTCAAAGAATCTCTCGTTTATGGCCTCCCTCATCTTAGATACGGTGAACTGCCATGTGCGAAGGTTGTATTTAAAGAGGGAACAAGTCCTGATTTAGACACGAACGAAATCCGCAGATTTTGCTACCCACTTCTTGCATCATACAAGGTTCCGAAGGAAATTAATCCTGTAAAAACGCTTGAAAAAACGGCAAGCGGAAAAATCAAAAGATGGTAAAAGCAATGCATTATCAAAAATATCAAATATCAAAAAATTTACATTACGTGCTGAAGTGACGATGGACACAGATCACAATTTCTTTAAGTTCATCGCGCCGGCATGGCCTTGGAAATCAGCCTCTCAGGATCAACGTTCACTCAGGATAGGGATTCCTCGAATGTTCTTCTACTATATCTATCCCGATCTATGGGAGACATTCTTCAGAGAACTGGGACTGGAACCTGTTGTTTCCGGGCCGTCCACCATCAGGACGGTTGAGAAAGCCTCTCAAATATCCGAAACCGAACACTGTCTGCCGAACAAACTTTTTGATGCCCACCTTGCTGAACTTGTCGGGAAGGTGGACATGGTTTTTGTGCCCCGTGTTCTGTCCACCATAAAGAACCATCTCTCCTGTCCAAAATTCGGCCCGCTTCCCGACGCGGCCAGGGCGGATATCGCCCGGGAAACGAATGTCCTGTCTATTGAACTTGATGAAAGCAGACGCCCCTTATCCGAGAGCCTGCTGCTTCTTGGGAAACAGTTAAAGTGTCAAAAGAGTCAAGTCCGGTCAGCCGTTAACAGCTCATTAAGAGCCATGGAATCGGCAAAGAATCAGCCGGTTCGCTACCTGAGAAAAAAGGAGGGGCTCCGTTTCCTGCTTATTGGACATCCATATGTCATTCATGACAATTTTATCGCGGGACCGATTCTGCAGAAGCTGAAAAAGATGGGCGGTGAAGTCGAACTGATCTCTTTCGCGGAGGACGCTCCGGCAAAGAGTTATATCCTGTGGAGCACAGCCAATTTGATTTATCACACGATGAAGACTCTCTCCCGTGAAGATTATGACGGGGTAATTCAGATTACGGTATTTAATTGCGGATGTGATTCCATGATGATTGATACATATCGGAGTCTGATGAAAGAAAAGAATATCCCTTTCATGTATCTCATGGTTGATGAGCATTTGGCTCAGTCCGGTATGGATACACGGGTGGAGGCGTTTGTTGACTCGCTCGGGTGGCGTATATGACGTATATGGCTATTCCTAACATCGGCAACTACACCATCGCGTTAGCGACTGCGGTCGAATCTCTCGGGATTAAGGCCTGGGCTTCGACCGCCACGACGCCTGAAGCCCTGAGGTTAGGCATCGAAGCGGCCCCGGAGTCTGTCTGTCTGCCTCTAAAGGCCCATCTGGGCCACTTCATTGAAGCGGACAGGGCAGGTGTAGAATATGCTTTCATGATCAACAGTGTCGGAACATGCAGGCTCCGGTACTATCGCCACATGATAGACCAGATACTCAAGGATCTGGGGCTGAAAATAAAGATCTTCGGCCTGGGCTTCGATGGATTCAAACCGCCGATCGTCCGCCATTTTGATCCCGGACCAATCACATTTATCAAACCCTTATTCCACACGGTCTTAAAGATCAAAGTGATTGATGAATTGGAAGTGGCCGCCTGGAAGACAAGACCCATCGAAATAAACCCCGGAGACACAACGCGGGTCATGAACAAGTTGCTGGTGGAACTCAGTGAGTCAAAAACCATGGCCGAGACCCGGTCCCTTCGCAAGAAAGTTGCCGGGAGCTTTGCGGATATTCCCGTGGATAAAGAGAAACAACCGCTCAAGGTAGGACTGGTCGGTGAAATATCTTTTTTACGGGACAAATGTTTGAATAAGAACATTGAGTATATACTGGGCAGTCAGGGGATTGAGCTGAAAAACTTCTTTCTGCTTGGAGAAGAGTTGGAGAACATAACGCGAATCATATTTCTCAACCAGAGCCGGAGAAAGTCCCTGACTCGAATCGCGGACCGGTATTTGCAGAATTCGGTTGGAGGACATGCCCTCGATTCCGTTGCGAACTCGATCCATTGCGCGGACGAGGGGTATGACGGCATGATTCATCTGTGTCCCTCCGGATGCATGCCTGAAGTCAGCGTACGACCGATATTAAAGCGCGTCAGTAAAGACAAGGACATTCCCATACTGGAAATGTCTTATGATGAACATACCTGTGGCGTCGGGATTTCGACCCGCCTTGAAGCCTTTGCCGATGTCCTCATGGAAAGAAGAAAAAGCGGCGCCGCCGCCTTTCGCAGGGAGAAGGCCCGCCATGGATAATTCAATGAATAACTCCTGTTACATGGGGATTGATGTCGGTTCCATCAGCACAAATTGCGTCGTCATTACGCCGGAGGGTGATGTCCTTTCTGAAATTTACAGGCGGGGGGACGGCCACCCGATCGAATCGGTGCAGAAGTGTCTGTCCCAAATCACGGCACAATTGTCTGAAACTTATTGCGTCAAGGGAGTTTGCACAACAGGAAGCGGAAGAATTCTTGCCGGAGCGGTCGTCGGCGCGGATGTGATTAAAAACGAAATATCGGCCCATGCCCGTGCGACGATACATCTCTATCCTGACGTGCGCACAATATTTGAAATCGGCGGACAGGACAGTAAGGTCACGATTGTCAGGGATGGAGCTATTGTCGATTTCTCAATGAACCTGCTTTGCGCTGCGGGCACAGGAAGCTTTCTCGATTCGCAGGCCAGACGATTGAATATCACGATTGAAGAATTGAGCGCCCGGGCGATGACATCGGAAGATCCCACGGACATAGCCGGTCGCTGTACGGTTTTTGCGGAGTCGGACATGATTCACAAACAGCAGGGCGGGCATGAACAGAAAGACATCATGATGGGACTGTGTCACGCCCTTGTCCGAAACTATCTTTCAAATGTGTGCAATGGGAAGGAGATCAAACCGCCTATTGTTCTTCAGGGCGGCGTGAGCGCAAACAAGGGAATCTGCCGGGCTTTCAAAGAAGCGCTTCAGTGCGATATCGTGGTTCCACCCTACAATATGGTCATGGGGGCCTATGGGGCCGCCCTGATCGCGTCAAAATCCGGCATCGAAAAGACAAAATATCGGGGAATTGAAGCCTCCACGCACGCCATTATTACAAAGGGTTTCGAATGCGGGGATTGTCCCAATAATTGTGAAATTATCGAGGTCCTCGATGCGGATGAAGTCATCGGAAGAACCGGCGGGCGATGCGGTAAATGGGAGGGAATGACGGGACTGCGGGAAGCCCTCAGGGGAACAGTCCCGATTGGCATTGTTTCCGGAATTTCCGCAGGCGGTCTAACGGAATATGATGCCTGCCGACTGGCGGACAATGTCCCCGACCTTATTCAAATAGGCGTTTGCAAAAAGAGAAAGTCGTAAATATCATGCAGAAAAACGGATTACCTTCCGAATGCGATGTTATAATCATAGGCGCAGGCATAGCAGGCCTGACGGCCGCGGCCCTCCTCTCGAGATCGGGACTTAAGGTCGTGCTGCTTGAGAAGCAGTCAAGACCGGGCGGATACTTCATGGGATTTAAAAGAAAGGGGTTCACTTTTGACAGTTCCATTCAATGGTTAAACGGGTTCAATGCTGACGGGTTTGTCGGCAGGATATTCGAATACATAGGATCTGATTATCCAAAATGCATAATATCGGATCGTATCCGCAGGTACAAGGGTGAATCCTTCGACTACATTCTTACCAGCAACCCTTATGAACTCCGCGACCGGCTGATAAAAGAATTTCCCGCCGAAACGGATGGTATAAAAAGGTTCTTTGAGGACTGCAGAAAAATCGGCATCCACTTCGGCAAATTAAACGGATGCCTGCGCGCACACCAAACCATGCCTGAAACTGAAAGGATGATTTTTGGAATTAAAATGCTCGGATGGGCTGTTCCGGTGTGGAAATATTTGCGAATTTCTGCTGAAAAAGGCCTGGGCAGATACTTCAAAGACAATGAGATAAAAAAAATATTCTGCAGTGAAGAGAAGTTCATGTCCATAGTCATGCCGATCGGGTGGGTTTTCGTCAACGATCTGCTCTTTCCGCCGGAGGGTGGAGCTGAGAGTTTTGTAAAATGGTTGTTCGGAAAAATTCATAATTCGTCATCGCAGATATTTTTGAACCACAGCGTTAAAGAGGTGCTGGTGAAAAACAAAATGGCCTCCGGAGTATCTCTTTCCGACGGACGGGTCATTAATTCCAAATACGTTATAGCCGCCTGTGACATAGAAAATCTCTATGAGAGGATGCTTCCTGAAGGCTCGGTGCCGGACAAACTGATCCGCCGTCAAAGAGAAGCCGATCTCTATTCTTCCAGTGTCACAGTATTTATCGGCCTTGCTTGTGATGAGTCCGCCCTCGGATTGCGTGGAGAATTGATTTACCTGACTGTCGATGATATTCCGAGGAAAGATCATTCAGGAGGAGACCCTTATAACAATACTCTTGTCATTCAGTCTCCTTCGGCAAGAGACAAATCGCTTGCCCCCGAAGGAAAATCGACATTGACCATACATTGTTCGGTCCGCATAGATTATGGAGATTTCTGGAAGACGGATAAAAACCGGGAGCGCGGAAAAGCATACAGGGAATTCAAGCAAAAATATGCCGACATCCTGATCGAAAGAGTTGAAAAGGGCCTCGGAATAAATATTAAGAAGCATATTGAAGCGCTTGAAATTGCGACTCCGATCACATACTGGCGTTATACCGGAAATCGCAACGGAAGCACTATGGGAGCAAGTCCGACGGACAAAAATATTAAAAACCGGCTTGCCCATTACAAAACACCGGTTAAGAATTTATTTCTTGGAGGACACTGGGCTGAATATGGAGGCGGTATGCCGATGGCCGTGAAAGCGGCTTCAAACGCGAGCCTGATGATTCTGGAAAAAATTAAAAAAGACGAATTCAAAAAACTGCGGGATGTCATGGATTTCAAATAAAATACCGGCAGGATTGAAGCTTGCAAATCTTAAACCCGGAGACGGTTTCATCGAGGAGGAATTTGAGAGCAGAGTTCTTCCTTCATACAAAACGTTTCATTTCTTCCAGATATTCCGGATAACGGGACAGGTAAAAAGAAAGCGCGCGCGCAAAATCGGGTCCGAGAACGCCGTTTATGAACATCTGGCTTATTTCCTTTTGACGCATCAGAGTAAACTGGGAAGTAACCCAGATATGGCGCTCTTCCTCTGATATTGAATTCATAAGATGATTGATAGCGCTCCGGGCACGCGGCTGATACATCCAGAAGTACAGCGCGTCAAGGGCGTGAATGCAGATAATTTTTTCCATATCCTGAGCTTCGGCATTGGCTTTTTCCTGAAATTTATTGGGATGACCAAGCAGTTCAAGCGTATTGGTCTCCGGGAACAGGAGCTCTATCCTTGCATAGATATCCATCAGGTCCGACAGCTTTTTCCGGTATTCCCGGAACCGGGCCCGGATATTGGCGTAACGGTCGGCCGTGCCTTCTATGATTCCTGCCATTATGTCCGAGGCTGTCTTGGAAATAATTGCGGCCCACTTCTGAAGCACGCTGTTTGCTGCCTCCACCCCATAAGCGGTCAATATCGATCCGGAAGCATAATTAAGCAAGATAGCGATCGGAATGGACAGAATGGTGCGGAAAAAGTTTCCGAAAATCGCGCCTTTCGGCAAACCGCGGAACGCATTGTGACTTGAGAGATATATCCCATTTGTCAGCGCCATAACCGAATATAAGAGAACAGGTTGAGTGGCGGTTGTAATATCAAACATCCGGTCCAGGATGACTGTTTTCACAAGATAATCGAGTAATGGAACCGAAAATCCTGTAAAAAGCAATGAATCGGCGGTTCTGTCCCAGTTTACATAGGCATCCCACCTGAGCATGGGAGATCGGCGAAAGCCTCCGCCACCCAGAACCGACTGAAGAACATTCCGGACACCCGTGATACCGAACCAGATAAAAGCGCCGAAATAAGCCAGAAGCCACCAGTCCTTGGTAAGAGCGAATGTGGCGAATGCCGGCACGAACCCGATAAAAACCTTTAACAGGTTTTTTAAGTGGGAATTTATGTAAGTCCAGGGAATGCGCTTCTTTTCGTTGATGGAAACAGGAGGTTCCAGATACAGATCATTGGTAATGATCTTCTCTGTTCCGCCAAGTGTTATGACATTTCCTTTTTGAGTCATGCGGGCGGCATTTTCCAGAACTTCCCAATCTTCCTTTTGAGTATAACCCATCCAGCGGATTAAGGGCAGCGATTCAGCCATATCATGAAAAGCTTTGCTTATATTATTGCGGGCAAGGAATGTATGACGCTTACGGACGTAAATATATATTGGAATAATGTCCCTTCCGGAGCCGACATCCTTCTTGATCTGATTTCGTGCTCTCCGCGGGAGGGTTTCAATAACCGCAAGACCCATGCCGTGCGATCGGCTGGATCGTCCGGTAGAGTCACTTCCAAGACGTGCTTTGATCGGCTTGCTCTTGTACATGATCTGAAGATGAATTATATCATGAAGGATGACAGTCAATTTATCGATCTGTTTTCTCTTCTCAGGAAGATTCTTTGACTCCACTTTCTGTATAATCTCAAGGATCAATCGCTTCAGCGCTATCGGGCTCTGTTCGTTGATGGCTTCCTGAAGCTGGCTGATATCTTTAATATGGTCGGTTTTAGCGGCAGCCCAATCCTTGAGGTTAAAGAGTTCCAGTCTTGAGATTTTGCCATCGCAGTCGTAAAGCAACTCCAGTACTTCTTCCACTTCAACATTAGACAAATTGAGTGTGATCCGGTACCCTGATTGCAGCGCGGCCAGTCGGTCGAGAAGCTCTGCCGGAAACAGTTTCAGTAATTCCGGAACATCGGGGTCATCTGATGGTTCTGAAGGATTTGGAATATCGGAATTGCTCGAAGGCTTGAGGTAGCCGGCAATCAGAACTTCCAGATCAAGGCGATTCATTTCGTCGAACCACTTTTTAATCCGGGCCTGTTCGTCATTACCGGCTGTGCAATAGACTGCCCGGAGCTGTTCAGCCTTCTTCTGCATGGCATTCAGAATATTCTGATGAATAAATTTGCCCAGATGGAACGTCGATTTCTGACCGATACCGACAAAAGCGAGGAACTCATTTTCATCCACAGGGACCGGATCGATTGCGTATTTACGCCTGAAATCCGACAAATGTCTGTGATTGAAGGCTCTGAGCAGCTCCATCACGTAAGCCTGCTGGTAAGCAGAAACCTTCCGCCCTTCATCCATGAGCCTGACAACCGCCGGCTCCTCAAGAAAGCAGAGAAATGCCTGGGAGTCCGGAAATCCCCTCGGAACCCATATAAGATTTACATACTTGTTTCGAAACCGGGATGAAAACTCGATTCCGATCCGTACGTCGATATCCATTATCCGTGCAGCTTCAAGAAGCTCGGTAGCAAAACGCGGTTCAATATAGTTGTAATGAACAATCCTCAAACGCCTGATGCCCTTTATCCAGGCATCCATTATCAGGTGGGTTGAAGATTTGCGTCCCTTTGTGTTTGCGTCATGCACATGATCGTCAAATGAAATCTGATTCCATTCTTCCGGCATTTCAAGAAGATGGTATCGTTTGAGCTGCTTACGTACGACCCGGGGTCTGCCCGAAACGGTTATACGGAAATCATGAGCCAGTTCGAGTTGCCGCCTGTAATTATCACGGGTTCGCACGACCTCCTTCATGATTTGCATCAAAACCCGGGCAGTGTTTTTCGGCATCGGCCCTTCGGCTGTATCCAGAACTTCATCGCGCAAAGAGCGAAGCGCGCCGAGACGTTCATCCATTGCGCCTGTCTCGAGAGAGGTTAGCAGATGGACCATTGCATATGCGATCCGCAACCTTTTGGTTTCGGCCATCTCTTTAATGCCGTGAGGATGGAAATAGCCTGCGTATCGCCTCCGTGCATATTCAAAATCCCGACCTCTGGAAAAAGCATCATTGACAATACCAATCAGCCTGTAATCTCCACGATCGAAAAGAATGCGGCTGCTCCGGAAGGAAGAAGGTTCAGTCCTGCAAATTCTCTCGATTTCTTCTGCTCGTGATTTATTTATCAAGCTGGGCTCTACTCATAAATCTACTGGTTCAATTAAAATTGATGAATTTTATTTATTCTTCTTATCTCTTTTTTCCTGCTTTTTTTCCTTCAATGATTTGGCCGGCTTCTTTTTGGTGTCTTTCTTAACATCTTTTGATTTTGACATGGGTATCCCTCCTTAAATAAAATTAGTGCCATTAAAACTCATTATATACTTCCTTGGGTATCATAGTGCATCTGGCGGGTCAATCAGAAACAAGCATCCTGAATTCCTGTACAATTGAACTGGCAGGAATTCAGGGGAGCACGGTGACAGGGTATGGCTATGGGCTGATGCTATCCGCATCTATTTGTTCTTTTTGGATTCCATTGCCTGCCGCAGCTTTTCGGCCAGATCACTGACTGGTGCGGGAATTGTCGCCTGTGCAAAACTTTTCCAGGCGCCCTCTTCTTTTGCATCGCCGGGAGCAAGAGTAATTTTCCGGTCATGGGGATGGATCTCCTCCACGGTCACCGCAATAGGATCTCCTGCCTTCAGCTGCTCGATCAGTCCGGGCTTTTCGGCCCCGCTGAATTTCGATTTCGGAAGAAGCCCGGTAATGCCGGGAGCAAGTGAAACAAAATATCCGAATTTTTCTTTTTTTTCCAGGGTTCCGATGACGACCTGGCCGACACTGAATTTGTCCTGCACTTCCAGCCATGGGTCTCCCAGAGCATCACGGAGACTGAGGGATATCCGTCGCCCTTTAGCGTCAACTTCTTTTATCGTAACTGAAACCGTTTCACCCTCTTTGACAACATCGGCAGGGTTGATAACCCTCTTAAGATAGCTCATTTCACTTATATGGACCAGTCCCTCTATACCCGGGGCTATTTCTACAAAAACGCCGAAATTCATACACCGGGTTACTTTCCCGCTCACCTTCGCTCCAGGATGAAAATTATCTGCAACCTTATCCCATGGATTTGTGTCAACCTGTTTCATGGACAGGGATATTTTTTTCTGATTCTTCTTCTCACCGTCCGCCACCGCAATAATCTTAACCGAAACCGTATCATCGGCGCTCACAATATCTTCGGCTTTTTCCGCCCTGGACCAGCTCAGTTCTGAAATGTGGACCATACCTTCGACTCCCGGAATCAGTTCAACAAACGCTCCGTAAGGCATGACCCTTGTGATCCGGCCTTTAAAAATATCGCCCGCTTTTAATGTGCGGAAAAACGCTTCCTTATCTTTTTCGATAGCCATGGCGAGAAGCTTCCTGCGGGAGACAATTATGTTCCTGCCCCCTTCCCCGAACTGGGTAATTAAAAACTGGCAGGTTTGTCCCACGTAATCTTCAGGCGTTTCAGTATAGTTGACATCAATCTGGCTGATGGGGCAAAAGGTGCGTCTCTGAAGAATCTCCACGTGAAAACCGCCTTTGCAGGTTGCGCTTATTTTCCCTTCAACAGGAATCTCATTTTCAAATGCGTCTTTCAGAAGTTCAAGCCCTCCGATACCCGAAATAGCTCTTGAAAGGCGTATCTCATGATCATCAATCGCCACCACATAAAGCTCAATTTCATCACCTTCGGCAAATGGCATATTCCCATCGCCGTCTAAAAGCTCAGCCCGTTCAACGGTACCGTCAACCTTCGTGCCGGTATCCATAAAAACCGAGTCTTTTCCTATGGAAATGATCTTTCCTTTTATCCTGTCCCCGAGCTGAAGATCGTCTTTCATGCCGGAACTGTATGATTCGAAAAGCTCTGCAAAACTCCGGTCCTCATTGTCCCGGTTTTCATTATCCTGATCTTCTTTGTCCTGATTTTCATTGTCCTGATTTTCTGACATGTTTTGACTCCAAAAAAAA
>JBFYVZ010000300.1:0-4785 GCA_041298995.1 Desulfobacteraceae bacterium | reverse complement strand
CCTATCCTGTTCCACCTCACACCGAAATTATCTTTATCCCACGACCAGTAAATCATGAAAGCTTTCCCCTGCACAGCTTTCAGGTCAACGAATCCCCACCATCTGCTGTCATAACTGTGATCCCTGTTGTCTCCCATTACAAAGAGAGAGTTCGGAGGCACTGTTACCGGTCCGAAATTATCCCTGGGCTGAAAACTTGCCGGAAAAGAATGAGGATCGGTATACATGCCGAAGATGTCATCGATAGGCATATTGTTAACATAAACCTTTTTGTCGCGAATCTCAACAACATCTCCCGCAACACCGATAACTCTTTTTATAAAATCCTTGCCGGGATCTTCAGGAAACTTAAAGACAAGTATATCGTTTCTCGCAGGATTCTTTACTTTTATTATAGTAGTCCTAAAAAACGGAATCTTAACCCCGTATATGAATTTACTCACAAGTATGTGATCTCCTATCAGGAGAGTCTCTTTCATCGAACCTGAAGGTATCTTAAATGCCTGCACAATAAAAGTCCTGATAAACATCGCAAGTATTACTGCCACAATAATAGCTTCAATGTTTTCCCTGAGGGCGCTCTTCTTTTTTATTTCAGTTGATTTATTTTTGTTTACACTATCTGTTTCCAATTTAAATCCATAACCTTTCTTTTAGGCTGTAGGCTGAAGGTGTTTAGGAATAGTTCCTTCAGCCTACAGCCTAAACACCTACAGCCTATCTTTCTACAGCCTATAAAAGCCTGTCACATAAAATATTGCTCTCAACAGGCAATTGCTCAAAAATCCGGCGGCAACGTCATCCATTACTATACCAGCCCCGCCTGACAGCTTATTTTCTATTGTACGTATTGGAAAAGGCTTTATGATATCCAAAATTCTAAAGATAAAAAAACCTGATATTACTGAAATAAAATTAAACGGAAGTCCGAGAAGCGTTACCATAATTCCCGCAATTTCGTCAATGACTATACGGCCGGGATCTTTTTGTTTAATTATTTTTTCTGCTTCCCCGGCAATCCATACCGCAAAAATTATAAACACAACTACAATCAGAGAGGCAAACAGGAAGCTTGCCCTGGATAAAAAAAGGCAAAATAAAAGCCCCGCGATAGAACCAAAAGTACCGGGAGCGATAGGTATATTTCCAACAAAACAGCCTGTTGCAAGAAACATAACCAGCTTTTCTTTAAAATTCATGGCTTGTTTCTATATTCAGGCGCAAATTTTGTCAAGGAATTGTGAGACCTGGAAAAAACATTTATACCCCGATTTCTTTTATAATGTTCTCATAAACAATCTTAAGTGGCAGTTTTTTTGCGAGTGCTATTTTTTTGCAAACCTCATATTCAGGAACAAAACGCGTGCTCCCGTCAGGGTTTGTAATACATTTGACAGAGACTGTTCCATAACTTGTAACAATTTCCACGTTCTTTCTTAAAAGTATATTCCTTTCAGCTTCGTGATATCTGACTCCAATGGTAGTAGTTTCAGACAGGATTCGCTTTATTACATCATCCTTTTTGTCATGATGGCAAATGACATGCACCTCTGTTCCGGGTCGGCTTTTCTTCATAAAAACAGGCGTCCAGTAAACGTCAAGCGCTCCATCTTCAAAGAGTCTGTCCATTAAAAATCCGAATATTTCAGGGTTCATATTATCAATACAGGTTTCAATCTCCACAATCCTGTCTTTTGAATATCCCGTTTTTTCATCAGATCTTCCGGTTACTATTCTTAAAAGGTTTGGAATATTTTCAAGAACATGCTTTCCTGCTCCGTAACCGGATCTATCAACCGTCATATCAGGGAAAACCCCGAAAGACTCTGAAAAGGCTTTTACAATTGCCGCACCTGTCGGAGTAACAAGTTCATGGGTTATTTCTACCCCATAAACCGGAACTCCTTTTAAAATCGATATGGTCGCCGGTGCGGGAACAGGAATTTTCCCGTGGCGGCATGTCACGAAACCCGAGGGCATGGGAATTCTTGACGAAAACATTTTCGTTATCCCCAGATACTCGACGCAGAGTGCCGTCCCGACAATATCGACAATTGCATCAACTCCACCAAGTTCATGAAAATGGACCTTATCCTTGGGACATCCGTGAATTACAGCCTCGGCTTCAGCAATTATTTCAAAAACAGAAAGGCTCTTTTCTTTAACATTTTCGGAAAGGGCGCTCTCCGAGATAAGATTTTTAATCCGGAAATAATCCCTTGTGGGCGCAGTTTGAGAAATTTTAACTTCAACACGTTTTGCATTAATTCCGTTTCTCAAAACAACAGAAACAGACAGGTCAAAATCGGTTAAAGGAATTTTGCATATGCTTTCTTTAAGCCAGTCTGCGGGAACACCAAGGTCTATGAAAGCGCCCAGAGTCATATCCCCGCTGATTCCGGAAAAACAGTCAAAATATGCAAGCATTTATTTGTTCCTTTTAACAAATCAGGTTGATCAGACTGTAGACTATTAGCCTATAGCCTAAACACCTACAGCCTAATATCCTACAGCCTTTAGCCTATCTGTGTATGAAGCTTTATTATCTCAAGCAGAAGATCGCCGGTTTTCACCATGTCATCAACACTCACAGATTCGCGCACTGAATGCATATCGCGCATTCCGGTTCCGATAACTCCCGTAACTATGCCCTTTTGATAAAATATATTTGCGTCTGCCCCGCCCCCCGTTGTTTTTGTGATCATTTTCCTTCCCAGATTTGCCGCCGCTTTCTGCGCGAGAGTGATGACAGGGTGGTTTTCGGGAATATCTGTCCTTGAAAAATCATCCTCCACAATTACATCAACCCTTGGAAGCCCGTCTGACGAATTATTCCCGTAATTTTTAACAGCATTCTCAAAAGATGAGATTATATCGCTTGTTACCCTTTTCAACTTTTCATCGCTGTGGCTTCTTACTTCTCCTTTAACAATCACAAGATTGGGTATAATATTTGTTGCTATTCCACCATTTATAATTCCAATATTACATGTAGTCTCTTTATCGATACGCCCCAGTTCAAGGCCTGCTATTGCCTTGCTTGCAAGATGAATCGCATTTATGCCTTTTTCAGGAGCAGCGCCTGCATGAGCATCCCTCCCATGAACCTTAAACTCAATTTTGTTGGCGCTGGGAGCGTGGGTGATTATGCCTTCCGTATCAGTTGCATCGAGCGCATAACCGTACTTAGCTGTAATAAGGCTCATATCCAAATGTTTTGCGCCCATTAGTCCGATTTCCTCACATATTGTAAGAACCATCTCAATCGGCCCGTAAGGGATGTTGTTCTCTTTCAGAACCATCATCACTTCAATCAGCACCGCTATAGCGCTCTTGTCATCAGCCCCGAGAATCGTTGTTCCATCACTTGTAAATATACCGTCTTTAAGAACAGGGACAACACCCCTTCCGGGTTCAACGGTGTCCATATGTGCGTTTAAAAGCAGGGGCGGGACCTTTTCGGTGCCATGGAATTTTGCAATCAGGTTCCCTGTATTGCTTCCGGTCTTCTTTCCTGCATCATCAATAACAGTTTCAGCGCCCATTGATTCAAGAATCTTCGTTAACTCCCTTGCAATATCGCCTTCGTGTCTTGAAACACTGTCAATCTTTGCGAGAAACCGGAAAGTATCAATCAATCTTTCTCTGTTTATCATTTTAATCTCCTGTTAATCTGTTTTCCTCCGAACCCTTCCCACTCGAACCCTCGAATCCTGAACCCTCGAATCCTGGACTCCTATATAATATCATTGACAAATAAACGAATACCACTATGATAAGCCCACTTTTTTAAATGGAAGTGCGCAGCTCACTGGTGGGGCTCCCGGACTTCAAATCCGGTGTGGGGCGCTGATACCGTCCCGGGTGGGTTCGATTCCCATGCACTTCCGCCATTTTATTAATTATTTCAAATATATATTTTTCGATATAGCAAGAACATAGTAAGAACATGATCAAAAATATGTGCCATAAAAGTTGAAGCCGAAAACCCATATAAAAATATATATTTCTAATACTCGTTGTATGCAATGTCACAATTATAAATAAATTTCAACTTTAAGATAATTACAATAGTTACACAAAAATGCCATTCTCTATTCGGGAATGGCCTTTTTTATTTGGAGGGAGGTGATGCTTATGATTGTATAAAATAAACAAATAGTTGCAGTAACAGTTCGGGCCATTTCTCAAGTGAGGGTGGCCTTTTTTTTTACAAAAACCATTACTTTTTTAAAAAACAAAAGGGAGAATTTATTATGAAAGAAAAAACTACAGATGTAAAACCGAACAATGTCAATGAAACTTATCCGATTCCTCAACAGCAGGCGATCGGTAACATTAACCTTCAACAGTTCCGGCAGATGCACGGTGGAAGTTACGGTACTTCCGGATATGGAATCGTCAATGCGGTTCCGGATACTGGCCAGGCTAATACGCTAAAATTAACGACCTGGTTAAACAACAGCAAGAAAGATGGCGTTGATCCCAATAACCTGCTTGAGGAAGGGATTGATATTCTGAAAGAGAATTTTGCTGACTATAATTCTTTAAAGCATCTATTCGGTAAATACGACGCAACATGGGCGATCAATCTTGGCGAGATCCTCATAGGCCAGAAAAAGCTCGTTAAAAAGGCTGGTTTGGAATGGGGAGAGTGGGCAGCTCAAAACTTACATTTTATCGGTAAGCGGACCAGAGAGAAGTTCATGAACTTGGCAAAAAGGAAAGATTGTCATCAGATCTCATTTCTCGGGGTGGACAGGTTGGATGTGCTTTGCAGTGCAA
>JBFYVZ010000003.1:0-3905 GCA_041298995.1 Desulfobacteraceae bacterium | reverse complement strand
TTGCAGTAATTACAAAGCAGGAATTTATCCTTGTTATTGCCGGCGGGTTGTTTGTAATCGAGGCGCTCTCCGTTATCTTCCAGGTGGGTTTCTTCAAAATAACAAAAGGCCGCAGGATTTTTAGGATGGCGCCTCTTCATCACCATTTTGAATTAAAAGGATGGCCGGAACCGAAAGTCATTGTCCGGTTCTGGATAATTTCAATCGCTCTTGCTCTTATTGCGTTAAGCACTCTCAAATTGAGGTGAAAAAAGAGGATCGAGGATACAAGGGTTCAAGTGATTTAGTGTAGAGGCTTTTGCCATGGGCGGAGTGAATAGTGAAAAAAGGGTGCAGGGTCAAACAGTCATGAAGCGAAAGAGAAGGTTTTTCACTTGAACCCTTTGTTCAGTTTGATATTCGATATTCGAAATTCGATCCTTTAAGGAACAGATGAAAATATCCGGGCAAAAAATTGTTGTTGCGGGGCTGGGCAGAACAGGAATGTCTGTAGCGCTTTTTTTAAAAAAAAGGGGCGCTCAGGTTACTGTCACCGATTCTTCAGCCGACAGAGATCTTGCGGATAGAGCGGACAGACTCATTAATATGGGCATCAAGGTTGAATTCGGATCACACAATCCGGATACATTTGAAAATGCCCGGCTGATAGTATTAAGCCCCGGAGTGCCGCACACTATTGAGGCTGTCGTGAGGGCTGTTGAGCTGGGTGTTCCTGTTATAGGAGAGATAGAACTCGCATCAAAATTTATTAAAGAACCGGTTGTCGCAATATCAGGAACGAACGGCAAAACAACGGTAACTACGCTTGCCGGCAAAATGCTTGAAGAATCGGGATTAAATGTTTTTGTGGGCGGGAACATCGGGAAACCTCTGATAGATTATGTTGACAGTAAAAAGAAAGCGGAAATTATTGTCGCCGAAATCAGCAGTTTTCAGCTCGACACCATAGAGACCTTCAGGCCGAAGATAAGTGTTTTGCTGAATATAACCGAGGACCACCTCGACCGTTATGCCGATTTTAACGCTTATGTAAAATCAAAAGGAAGGATTTTTGAAAACCAGGAAGGCGGCGATATCTGTATTTTCAACGCATCGGACAATCATATTCGTTCGATGGCTGGAAATATAAGGTGCAGAAAAATTCCTTTTTCCGGTGAGGAGCATTTAAAGGGACATAAAGAATACGCGAAGATATTAAATGACCGCATAGATTTTAATATGGAGACAGGTATTTTTTCATTATATTTCTCTGAAATAGGCATTCCGGGAAGGCATAATATTGAGAATGTTGCAGCCGCAGCTCTTGCTTCACTTGCTGCAGGCGGCAATACGGCAGGTATAAGGTCGGCGCTTAAAAAATTCAGGGGCCTGCCGCACAGGATAGAACACGTGGCGGTAATCAAAGGAACCGAATACTATGATGATTCAAAGGCGACAACTGTTGATTCGGTGGCAAAGGCGCTCGAAGTATTCGGCAGACCCGTGATACTGATAATGGGGGGGCGCAATAAAGGAAGCAATTTCAGCCTTCTGAAAAATACAGTGGTAAAACATGTTAAAAAACTGATTGTTCTGGGAGAAGCAAGAGAGGAGATAACAGCCTCTCTTGGGGATATTGTTGAAACTGTTTCTGCAGAATCGATGGAAGATTCCGTTAACCTTGCTTACGGCTCGGCAGAGCCCGGCGATATCGTGCTATTGTCTCCGGCCTGTTCAAGTTTTGACATGTTCACAAGCTATTCGCACAGGGGGGAAATCTTCCGCGGTGCGGTTGAAACACTGAAGAGAAACCAATAATGCAACGTGACAGGCGGTCATATATATCGGCTGATGAATCTCCCGGCCATTATGATTTAAAACTTATGTTTCCTGTTCTCATACTGGTGACGATAGGAATAATAATGGTTTACAGCGCGAGTTCCGTTCTCGCTTTAAAAAAATTCGGAACGGACTTCTATTTTCTGAAAAAGCAGGCTCTGTTCGCGATGACCGGTTTTGTCGGGCTGGTCTGCGGGCGACATTTTTCTTACAGCCATCTGAAACCCCTGGCTTATCCGGTTTTAATAATCGCAATAATACTGCTTGCGGCAATATTCATCCCGGGCATCGGATATTCCGCGGGGGGTTCTGCCAGATGGCTCCGTCTTGGCGGATTTACAATCCAGCCTTCCGAATTCGCCCGTCTTGCCATGATCATTTATCTCGCTTATTCTCTGGATAAAAAAAGTGGGGAGCTTAAAAACTTTTATGTAGGCTTTCTGCCGCACGTTTTTGTGCTGGGAATATTTACGGCACTTATAGCTCTGCAGCCGGATTTTGGTTCTGTTGTGATACTGGGCGCGATAACATGGCTCATGCTTTTCGTCGCGGGTGTGCGGATACTGCATCTTGCGCCGTCTTTACTCCTGCTCGTACCGATAGGATATATTTATATGGTAAGCGCGGGATACAGGGCCAGGCGGCTGATGAGTTTCTGGGATCCCTGGCAATACTCAGCAAATGAAGGATACCAGATAATCCATTCCCTGATGGCCTTCGGAACAGGGGGAATCTGGGGAACAGGCATAGGGCAAAGCTATCAGAAGCTTCATTACCTTCCCGAACCTCATACCGATTTTATATTTTCTGTTATAGGAGAAGAACTGGGGCTTCTTGGGGTCACAATCATTCTTTTCTTGTATGTGCTCATATTATGGAGAGGAATCATTATCGCGAAAAACGCGGAGGATCCCTTCGGAACATTTCTGGCAACAGGAATTACATCCGCGATAGCTATTCAGGTTTGCACCAACATGGGTGTTGCCCTTGGATTGCTTCCGACAAAAGGTCTTACTCTCCCCTTTTTAAGCTACGGAGGAACATCGCTCCTTGTTAACATGGCGTCGATAGGAATACTCATGAACATAGGAACCAGGACGCATAAACAGCCATATGCCTTCAGGCATCCGAGGAGAGCATGACAGAAAAAAGAAAAAGCTCAAAGCATACCGCAAACTCCGCGCAGGCAATAACATACGGCGCCGGCGGCAAAAGCCTGCGTGTCATCATTGCCGGAGGCGGCACAGGCGGTCATCTTTTTCCCGGAATCGCCATAGCACAGGCGTTTACCGGAAAGGACCCGGGAAGTGAAATTCTTTTTGTCGGAGCAGGAAATACTTTCGAAAAAACAACGGTCGAAAAGGCCGGCTTTAATCACAAAAGCATCTCGGCAGAAGGCATAAAAGGGCGTGGGTATCTGAAACAGTTAAGATCTGTTTTAAAAATACCGAAAGGCATGTTCGAGTCATTCAAAATAATACGGGCTTTCAAACCGGATCTTGTTGTCGGGGTTGGAAGTTATTCTTCCGGGCCTCTTGTTATCACTGCCCGGCTTCTGGGCGTTAAAATAGCGCTGCATGAGCAGAATATCATACCGGGCATAACAAACAATATCCTGTCCCGGTTTGCCGACCGCGTTTACGTCTCCTTTGAAGAGACTAAAAAAAGGCTTCCCCCTCAAAAGGCGATCCTTGCCGGAAATCCCTTAAGAAGAGAAATTGTTTATGCCGCCGGCAAAAATGTTCCTGCCGACTCATCAGACCGTGATAAGCCGTTTACCGTTCTGATTCTTGGAGGAAGCCAGGGAGCTCATAAAATAAACATGGCGGTCATCGGAGCCCTGCCGTTTCTTAAGAACAGGGAAAAATATTTTTTTGTGCACCAGACAGGAGCTCAGGATGAAGAATATGTAGCCAGAGTCTATGAAAGATCGGGAATTTCATGCACTGTGAAACCGTTTTTTGAAGATATGGCAGAGCGGTACGGCGGGGCAAACCTGGTAATCTGCAGGGCCGGCGCGACAACTGTTGCGGAAGTCACAGCCATGGGGCTGGGAGCAATTTTTATTCCCTATCCTTATGCCGCGG
>JBFYVZ010000278.1:0-4397 GCA_041298995.1 Desulfobacteraceae bacterium | reverse complement strand
CTTTGGGATGGGATTTGCCTGCTGCGGCGAGGCCAGAGAGATCTCCCTTTATGTCGGCAGCGAACACAGGCACACCCATGCGGGAGAACCCCTCCGCCATAACCTGCAGTGTAACTGTTTTACCGGTGCCTGTGGCGCCGGCAATCATCCCATGACGGTTACTCATCCGGCCCAACTGGACAACAGGCTGAAAATTCTCTCCACCTATGATAAATGATTCGTTTCGGGACATGGCTTCCTCCTTAAGACTGCAAATGTTTTAATCTTTCTCTCATTTTATTCATCAAATTGTCAAGAATGATGGACTCGTAAGGAACTGATTTATACTGCGAACGATATCCCGCTGGATACTTTACTCTTGCTCTATTTTACACTGTGTAAAATTTTTCGACAAGGTATCATTGTTGCGTCCACCCACCTCAAAATCAATATTCAATAATTAAAGATAGTTATTAAAATGTCATGAAAAAATTAGACATGGCATGCACTTTGCTGATCATTTCATTTAAAACCATACATTTTTGACGGTATTGTAAAAAGTCTAAATCCCGTCACTCCCGTGAAAACGGGAGTCCAGAACAAATTGAATTTACAGGATTCCCGCTTTCGCGGGAATGACATAAAAAGACAAATTCTGACTTTTTTCTAGTTTATCGTTTTTGATTATTTATGAAAAAAGCATATAAAATATTGATAGCCGACAGAAATTCCCATGTGAGAGAATTCATGAGACGTGAAATGTTGGCGGAAGGCTACTCTGTACAACTGGCTGAAAACGGCCGGGAAGTGTTGAAATGGGCATATAATCGCGAATCCGCCGATCTTTTAATTCTTGATCCGGACTTGCCGGATGCCGAAGAATCTTTATTGTTGAAAAAACTGAAGCAAAGAATTCCATATCTTCCGGTAGTTCTTCATACTTTTTTATCAGATTATCTCTCTGCCGCCAAAATTATCAATCCGACAGAATTTGTTGAAAAGGGAGGAAGCAGCATTGAAAAGCTTAAAAAAGTGGTGAATGAAATATTAAATAAAACCGCCGGAACAGGCAATGTGAAAAGTGAAGCAGAGGATATGCGGTAATAAACCAGGAAAACAGGCTGAAAGATCCTTATTACAAATCATTGACAATTAAGAAGATTCTCTTTATTGTCATGGCCGTTTCCTTTGCTCCTTTGATCATGGTGAGCGGCATTAACCGATTCGGCTCATTATATTCATATGAGGATAAGCAACTTGAAAAGAACTGATATAAAAAAACAGATATATGCTAACCTTCAGAGAAAAATCATCTTCATCACCCTGCTGGTTTCATTTATACCCCTTATCTCTCTAAGCGTTATAATTTACTACCAGTTTACCCAGGTTTTCAAGAATACAATTGAAGAACGGATCGAATACCGCGCCAGGGTCCAAAGCAATGCAATAGATCTTTTCCTGAAGGAACGGACTGCCATTCTGTTGGCCATGGCCGATACTTATACTTTCGATTATCTGGCAGAGAAGAACAACTTAGAAAGAGTTTTTCAGATAATGAACAACCGGGTCGGCGGTTTCATTGATCTTGGCCTGATTGACAGCACCGGCCGGCAAGTCGCTTACGTAGGCCCTTATAACCTCGTTAATCTGAACTACAATTTACAACCGTGGTTTCATGAGGTCGAAAGCAAGGGCGTTTACAGCAGCGATATTTTCATGGGTTACAGGCAGATACCTCATTTCATTATCGCTCTCCAGCGACAGGAGAATAAAAAAAGATGGATACTGAGGGCGACGATTGACTCTGATATTTTTGAAAGCCTCGTCCGTGTGGCACAGGTTGGAAAATCGGGGGACGCTTTTATTATCAACAAGGAAAGTTTTTATCAGACACACCTTCGTTTCGGCGGTCAAATTCTTACCAGATCACATCTCGATCCCTCTCTCTTCGGAGAGGGAACAACAGTGGTGGAAAAAGAGGACACGGACGGCAAAAAAATATTATATGCAGGGAGCTGGCTGAAAAAGAACAGCTGGCTTCTGGTAATAAGCCAGGATCCGTCGGAAGAGATGACCAAGCTGTTAAAAACGAAAAGAATAGAAATTGTTATAGTTGTCTTCGGTTGTTTGATGATCATCCTAACAACCATCTTTACCTCCCACATGGCAATAAGGCGTCTTGAAGCGGCGGACAGGAAAACGAACGAATTGAATGCGCAACTCGTCCATTCGGACAAACTGGCTGCTCTGGGAAAGATGGCCGCTGGTGTTGCCCACGAAATTAACAATCCCCTTGCTGTGATTGCCGAAAAAACAGGCTGGATGGAAGATCTTCTTACTGAGGAAGATTTTCAGAAGAGTCAGCATTTTGAGGAGTATAAAAAATCGCTCGGGAAAATAGAGGAACACGTCGAGAGGGCAAGGAAAGTAATCCACGGCATGCTTGGATTTGCCCGCAGGATGGAGCCACGTCTGGAAGATGTGGACATCAACGAAGTCCTGGGCCAGACGATATCTTTTCTGGAAAGCTATGCCCGGACAAATAATATTGTGATAGAAAAAGAGCTTAAGACCGATATGCCCATCATTGCCAGTGACCGTGCCCAGCTGCAGCAGGTGTTTCTGAACCTTTTAACCAATGCTGTTGATGCGATAGGCAAAAATGGGAAAATTTATCTGACCAGCCGCAGGATCGATTCAGAGATTGCAGTCAGTGTAAGAGACGATGGCCCCGGGATTCCCAAAGAATATCAGTCACGGGTTTTTGAACCCTTTTTCACCACAAAACAGTCAGGCAAAGGAACAGGGCTCGGTCTCTCAGTCATCTATAACATTGTCAGTAACATGGGAGGATCTATCGCTCTCGACAGCGAAGAAGGAAAAGGGACAACATTCACCGTGAGATTGCCGATTGTTATTCCCGAGAAGAAATAAGGAGGTCATGATGGAAACCTTCCGGGTCTTGGTAGTAGATGATGAACCGGATTTTTTAGAAACAATAGTAAACCGGTTCCTGAAAAGAAAAATTGAGGCAACGGGTGTTCCCGGCGGAGAGGCTGCTCTTGCTTTGATGAAGGAAAAAATTTTCGATGTTGTTTTGCTGGACATCAAGATGCCGGGCGGGATGGACGGCATCGAGATACTGAGAGAAATCAAAAAGATTCAGCCTTTGACCGAGGTAATTCTCCTCACCGGACATGCATCAGTTGAAACCAGCATTGAGGGGCTGAAATCAGGCGCCTTTGATTATTTGATAAAACCTGTAAAGTTTGCGGAACTCCTGGAGAAACTGATCGCCGCTTTTGAAAAAAAGAATGCCCAGGAACAGAAGATCCGGGGCGCAAAGATACGGGAGATAATAAATTATGAATGAATTCAAATATTAAAGGAGGTGTTTATGAAGGTATTAACGGCAATAGACGGTTCGGAACATTCCATGAAGGCGGTTTCGCGTGCCGTGGAGCTGGCCGAAAAAGAAGGGGCGGAGATAACTCTCATGTCGGTTGCTTATTTTTCAAAGAGCGACTTTGATGACATGCCCCCAAATATCCAGGAGAAACTGGAAAAACAGGCAAAGGATGCCCTTAGCAGTGCGAAAGCCATATTTGATGGAAAAGGGATAAAGGTTAAAACCATCCTTGAGACAGGTGTAGTGCCGGCAAACAATATTATAAGGAGAGCGAAAGAGGATAAATTCGACATGATCCTTATGGGAAGAACCGGGCTAACCGGAATAGAACGGGCCATGACAGGGAGCACAGCGGCTAAGGTGGTGGCTCACGCCCCATGCAGTGTAGGTATAATCCAATAATTAAAGGAGATTAACAAAATGTATAAACTGTGGACAAAAATGACATGTCTGGCGGCCGCGGCGGCAGTATTTCTGCCGAAAACTGTTATTGCTGCGGGAGGAGAACCCGCTTCCCTGCTTGTGATTGTGGCTGATACCCGCAAACTGTCGGGCTGGGAGGCATGGTTTGCCAATCTTTATAATGAGAGTCATATATACTTTACGATTGTCACTGTTGTCGCCATCCCGATTATCGGGGTTATTCTCGGAGTTCTGGCGGACCTTGTTATGAACCATATAGGTATTGATTTGAAATCGAGGGAGTTGTCCGAACATTAAAATTTATGCGATCTAAAAATTTTTAAATAATATCGGGAGGATAAATCATGGATTGGTTATATGTTCTAATGCCCATTTCAGGAGTGACAATATTCTGGCCCGGCCTGGTTATTCTTGGAATCGGGGTCGGAATAATAGGCGGTTTTTTTGGTATGGGCGGCGCATGGATGGTGACACCGGGACTCAATATTCTCGGTTTTCCAATGGCTTTCGCCATCGGGACGGATATCGCCCACATGGCCGGGAAATCCCTTATCTCAACCATGCGGCACGGCAGGTTCGGAAATGT
>JBFYVZ010000277.1:0-8191 GCA_041298995.1 Desulfobacteraceae bacterium | reverse complement strand
CCAGTTATGCTTCCAACTCCTTGAACTTTCCTAAACCATGCATATTGTGTAATTAGTTTCCATCCGGAAATGGCCCTTTTGTGCGATCTCGGTGTCAATCTGCAGGATTTCTTGTGCGGCGCACATTGCGTACGCCTCCGCGCAATCCCTTGATTTCCTTGAGCTTGCCCAAAATTGCCTATTTCCGAATTGGAAACTTGAATGTGTCCATGTTTTGTTTCCGGATGGACACTAATTAAGCCATTCGCACCTGTTGTTGGGATGTTTGTCCGGTAATAAATTGACTTAGCAAATATTTTTTCCGGATTCCGGACATCCCGTCCGGAATTACGTCTTATGGAAATTTCGGCACAATTTCTTGCGGATGAATAATTCTGCTTTTATTTGAATTAAAACAGTTGACTAAATATAACAAATAAATTATAGATATATTCCTAAAATAAATTATATTCATATATTCACAGCAAGGTGATCTAATGGGCATTCTAGAGAGAAAGGAAAGGGAAAGAGAAAGAAGACGGCAGCAGATAATAGTTGCCGCAAAAAGGGTTTTTTCAAGCAAGGGTTTCAACAAGGCAACTATGGAAGATATTGCAACTGAGGCCGAATTAAGCCCCGGGACCCTTTATCTCTATTTTAAAAACAAGGAAGAGCTTTACGCATCATTATCCATAAGAATACTCCAGTACCTTCTTATCCGAATTGAACATGTTAACAGGGAAAAAAACCTTGGCCCTGAAGAAAAGATGAAACTCCTGATTGAAGCAATGTATGATGTCTATGCGTTTGACCCTTTGATAATAATAAACATGTTCCAGCTTCAATCGAGCGAAACACTAAAAAATTTATCTCCCCAGCTTCTGACACAAATAAAAGATCTTTCTCGCAAATCGCTTGGTACTATAGCTGATATTTTTGAAGAGGGCGCTGAAAAAGGTATATTTATCAAAAAACATCCGGTCGCTCTTGCCGATATTTTCTGGGCGTTGTTTTCGGGGGTTATTCTCTGGGAATCGAGCAAGAAGATAATAAACGACGAAAAGGATTACCTTAAACCAACCCTTGAGATAGCTTTCGAGATATTCAGCAGGGGATTAAAGAAAGATTAATTGCATAACCATCAATATCATTGAAGGTGCGCATAGTCGGACTTGATTATATTGAAAAGTTCTTTTCCTATTGTAATTCCGATATCGATGAATTCCGGGCCATACTTCTTTCCTGTTGTGGTCCTGAAAGAGTCCCTGATTCTATAAAGGCTTTCCATTCCTTTCGGATAATGGGCGATAAATTCAGAAAAGGGGGGATTAAGATAAGATACCATTTCCCAGAGTGTGCTCGTAAAATTATCCGGTCCCCAGCGAAACTTATCCGCATCGTAAAGACAGTTTGAAACAAGATTTCCCTCGGGGGTTTTTGATTCCACCGTATTTTTGAACGCTTCGTGATTCCTTATTGCAATACAGATATCGTCCAGTTCTTCAGGAGAAAAGGGATAATCCTTCAGGACTTCACTCGCAAAAGCAGCCCCTTCGATCGAATGATTTTTATTCTTTCGTTTTATATCGTGCAGCAGCCCAGCACACTGGAGAATCAGAACTCTTCGCCTGCAAAAACAACCCTCATATCCGGCAAGCCCGCCTTCAATAAACATAAGGGCTCCGGCATCCACGGTTACTTTTATGGCGTGATCAAGACCGTGACCGAAATCATCTTCAAGATGTGTTGCCACAAACTGGTGAACCTTTGCCACCATGGGGTCTGTTTCAAAAACCTGAACAGATGATTTAATGGATGAATCATGGTCTTTGTAAAAATCCGGGGGAGGAAAGCCGGAGGCTATCCGCCGGGCTATCTTTTGTATATTAGCGTAGATAGAGTCTCCATGTATTCGATTTGTTCACTCGATAGAGTCCGGCCCGGCAGATTAAAACCGGACTCTTTTTTATTGATGGGATAAAGGTTTAGAATATTACAGCAAGGAAAAGGGTTTGCCGCAGATCTTCCATTTACCGTCTTCTTTAATTACGGTAATTGTATCTTCAACCTTGTGGATTTTACTTAAATGGAACAGTTTTGAAACAAGAGCATATAAGGGGTTTATTGCCACTATTCTGTCCGCCGATATTTTTAAGGTTACTTCTTTATCGGTTCTGCTTATTGTTTCGGTTTCTATGTTGAATAGTCTGCTTTTCATGAAATCTGGACCCAGGCCGCGTTCGGCCGCTTCTGTTTCAGTTTTTTGAATATATTTTTCAACAATATTTTCTTCTTCAGATTTTGCCAGTGTTTTACACAGATAGCCGGCCATTGACTTGTCCAGCGAGAAGTATGCTTTTGTGAATGTTACTGCCGTCTTGTTCGGAGTCTCTTTGGCTTCTGCAAACATAAAAATTATCTGCAGGAAGATTCCAAACATAATAACCATGATAATATTTACTATCTTGTCCCGCTCCATCTGTCATTCCTCCTTAAATATTTTAAGATATTTTCTAATCTCTTTCGAGGGGAAAAAACAAGATGCCAGATAGCATGTAATCGAATTTAATACAAGGAAATTTCATCCCCTTGTGAAAAGCCAAAAGCCATCTTTTTGAGGCCGGAGATATGAATAACCATTTTGAAATAGTTATCTTTTGTTGGCCGGACGTTGACTCCGGAGGAAAGACAACGCCCGGCTTGTTTTTTTGCAGGATTATTTCCTGGCTTCAGCGTAACCGATTTTGACCAGAGCTTCTCTCATTTCATCTAAAATTACAGGGTCGTCTATTGTCGCCGGTATCTTGAACTCCTTGTTGTCGGCAATCTTCTGTATGGTTCCTCTCAGTATTTTCCCGGAACGTGTTTTGGGAAGGCGTTTTACAACCGTTGCCGTTTTAAAGGACGCGACCGCCCCGATCCTGTCTCTTACCATTTTGACGACATCTTTTACTATTTCATCCTGGCTGCGTGTAACTCCGGCTTTGAGCACAATAAAGCCAATGGGAACCTGACCTTTAAGCTGGTCATCGACTCCCAAAACGGCGCATTCAGCTACATCGGGATGGTCGGAGAGTATCTCTTCCATGCCGCCTGTTGAGAGGCGGTGGCCTGCAACATTGATTACATCGTCTGTCCGTGTCATTACATAAATATACTCGTCTTCATCGATAAAACCGGCATCTGCCGTCTTGTAGTATCCTGGAAATTCCTTCAAATATGAACTTATAAATCCTTCATCATTGTTCCACAAAGTCGGTAAAGTTCCCGGAGGAAGAGGCAACTTAATGACGAGGGCGCCGATTTCTCCGGGCTTGACTATATTATTGTTAGGATCCACGACCCTTACATCCATCCCGGGAGCCGCTTTTGTGGGGGAGCCTTGTTTAACGGTAAAATGATGAAGGCCGACGCAGTTTGCGGCTATCGCCCAGCCTGTTTCTGTCTGCCACCAGTGATCAATTACAGGAACGCCGATACTCCTTTCTGCCCAGTGGAGGGTATCCGGATCAAGCCTCTCACCCGCCAGAAATAAATACTTGAAGTTGGACAGGTCATAATTTTTCATGTGTTCGGCTTTCGGGTCTTCCCTTTTTATTGCTCTGAAAGCCGTTGGCGCCGTGAACATGGTTTTTACCTTGTGCTGGGATATTACCCGCCAGAAGGCGCCGGCATCAGGTGTGCCTACCGGCTTTCCTTCAAACAGGATTGTAGTGCAGCCTTTTAAAAGAGGACCATAAATTATATAGGAATGTCCGACAACCCATCCGACGTCTGATGCCGCCCAGTAAACATCCCCGGCATCAACATTATAGATTGCCTTCATCGTCCATTTCAACGCTACCATATGCCCGCCGTTATCTCTGACGACCCCTTTTGGAATACCTGTAGTGCCTGATGTGTAGAGTATGTACAGGGGGTCTGTAGCTGCGACGGGGACACAGTCGTGCGGTTTGGCTTTTGACATTACATCATTCCAGTCAAGGTCCCGGCCTGGAATCAGATTTGCAGTTTCCATGGGACGCTGGCAAATTATACAGTGATCCGGTTTCGATTTAGCCATTTCAATGGCTCCATCTAAAAGCGGTTTGTAGGGTATCACTCTCTTTACTTCAATACCGCATGAGGCTGAAACAATCACTTTCGGTTTTGCATCGTTTATCCGGGTTGCAAGCTCGTTTGCTGCAAATCCTCCGAAAACAACTGAGTGAACTGCTCCAAGGCGGGCACATGCAAGCATTGCTATGGCCGCTTCAGGAATCATGGGCATATAAATGAGGACTCGATCCCCCTTCGCAACTCCGAGGGAAGCGAGCGCTCCGGCAAACTTGGCAACGAGATCTCTTAACTCAATGTATGTGAACTTCTTTATCGTATCGGTAACAGGACTGTCATAAATGAGCGCATCCTGACTGCCTCTGCCGTTTTCTATGTGAAAATCGAGAGCATTATAACAGGTATTGACCATTCCTCCGGGAAACCATCTGTAGAAATATGGTTTGCGAGAATCATCCAGAACTTTTTCCCATTTTTTATACCAGTGACAGTCTTTCGCCACTTCGCCCCAGAATCCTTCAGGATCTTTAAGGGATTTTTCATACGCTTCAAAATACGGGTTTGTCATCGTCGTCCTCCTTATTATAGTAAAAGTGAACAGGCTGTTTTTTTAATAGAAATTATTAGTATAAGTGTCAAGCAAATAATGAATGGCATACATAATTTGAATAATATAAATTGATATTGAAGGGGGAAAAAGGGGGTCATGGGTCAGAGATCAGGGATAGCGGAGGTTGTATCAGCGGATCATGCAATTTCCCACAAAGGGTTCTGCCGCGGCTTTAAGCTCAAGCAAAGCGTCTTCGCTGAATCCGCAATCTTCAGCGGCGAAAAAATCCGGATCAAGCACGTTTTTATTTTGAAAATGCTGAAGAACATAAAGTTTGGCGCCTTTGATGATACTTGAAATTTTTTCAATGACGGGTCGGCTTATAAATGGCTTGACGCACGTTGTTCTGAACTCGTAATCAATTCCCGAATCCATGATGATTTTAATGCTTGATAATATATCCGCAGATTCGCAACCGTATTTTACAAAAAAGAAGTATAGGGCCGGGTCGGTCTTGATATCCATGGCAATATAGTCGATAAGACCTTCATTAATTAATTTTTCTATAACCGAGGGGTTGCTTCCGTTTGTATCAAGTTTTACAGGATATCCTAATGCCTTGATATTTTTACAAACAGATTCAATATCATTATGAATTGCCGGTTCTCCGCCTGAAATAACGACTCCATCCAGAAAACCCTTTCTGCTTTCCAGAAAAGCATAAATTTCGGTTTCATTTAAAGATAAGGCAGGATTGTTTTTTGCAAGATCAGGATTGTGACAATAAGAACAGGCAAAATTGCATCCCGAGGTAAAAAGAACGCAACTTATTTTCCCCGGGTAATCAATAAGTGAATTTTTCTGAATGCCGCCAAAAATCAAAGCGCTCCCGCTTTCTTGGCTTTTGGAAGCGGCTCCATATCGAAGGAATTCTCATCATCTGAATTATCATGCCTGGAATTTATGGAGCTGCTCTCATCTGTTGACTCATCAGGCGGCAACAGATAGGTTTTTCTCATCCCGAACTCTGCCAGTTTGCCGTTGTTCCACTGTTTGACTGGCCTCAAATAGCCTACAACCCTTGAATAGACTTCCGTTTCGGCATTGCATTCGGAGCAGAGCTCCTGCATGCCTTTTAAATATCCATGCGACGGGCACACACTGAATGTTGGCGTCAGGGTAAAATAGGGCAGGTGAAAATTGGTTGATATTTTTCTTATGAGCCCTTTTATTGTTGTAACGTCGGATATGAGTTCGCCAAGGAAGATATGCAAAACAGTGCCGCCGGTATATTTTGTCTGGAGGCTGTCCTGCAATCTAAGAGTTTCATAGATGTCATCGGTATAATTTACCGGGAGCTGTGTTGAATTGGTATAGTATGGTGCGGACCCGTTTTGATAATCTTCTTCATTGGCGCAGATGATGTCAGGGAATTTCGCCTTGTCTTTCATTGAAAGCCTGTAGGATGTTCCTTCCGCGGGTGTGGCTTCAAGGTTGTACAGATCTCCTGTTTTTTCCTGGGTTTCGGAAAGAATATCGCGTATGTAATCCATAACTTTCAGTGAAAAATCGAGGCCTTTTTTACTTGCTATATCTTTGCCAAGGAAATTAAGGCAGCTTTCGTTCATGCCGATAATCCCGATTGTTGAAAAATGATTCTTCCAGTAACAACTGGTCCCGTTTTTAACTTCCCTTAAATAAAATTTTGAATACGGGTAGAGGTTGTTCTCTGTAAACATTTCAAGCACCTTGCGTTTTATAGAGAGGCTTGTTATCGCGAGATGGATGTTTTTTTTCAGCTGCGAAAAGAATTCATCTTCAGTTCCGGAAAGGTAGCCTATGCGTGGAAGGTTTATGGTTACAACTCCGATTGATCCTGTCAGGGGACTTGCTCCGAACAGTCCGCCGCCTCTTTTCAGAAGCTCCCTGTTGTCAAGACGAAGCCGGCAGCACATCGATCTTGTATCTTCGGGAGAGAGATCTGAATTGACAAAGTTTGAAAAGTAAGGAATTCCATACTTGCCTGTCATTTTCCATACTGTTTCAAGATTTGGATTATCCCAGTCAAAATCGGAAGTGATACTGTATGTGGGTATCGGGAATGTAAAGACCCTTCCTCTTGCATCTCCTTCCATCATTACCTCGGCAAAAGCCCTGTTTATTATATCCATTTCCGGCTGGAATTCGGAATACGTTTTTTTGCGCTCTTTTCCGCCTATTATTACAGGGTGATCCTTTAGTATTGAAGGAACATACAGGTCCATTGTTATGTTTGTGAATGGCGTCTGGAATCCAACACGGGTAGGAATGTTTATATTGAAAACGAATTCTTGTATTGCCTGCTTTACTTCTGTGTAATTTAGCTTGTCATAGCGGACAAAGGGGGCGAGAAGTGTGTCAAAGTTTGAAATGGCCTGGGCGCCGGCCGCTTCACCTTGTAATGTGTAGAAGAAGTTTACGATTTGCCCAAGAGCAGATCGCAGGTGTTTGGGGGGCGCGCTTTCAACTTTTCCTTCAACGCCCATGAATCCCTTATTCAGGAGATCCTTTAAATCCCATCCGACGCAGTAAACGGAAAGGAGGCTCAGGTCGTGTATATGCAGATCCCCGTTTTTATGAGCATCCCTTACTTCTGGAGGATAGATTCGGTTAAGCCAGTATTCGGAAGTTACGTCTGATGATATATAATTGTTAAGCCCCTGCAGTGAGTAACACATATTGCTGTTTTCCTTGATTTTCCAATCAAGCTTCTGAATATAGTGTTCAACAAGGTCAATATTCGCATTGGTGGCTATGCTTCGTATCTGGGCGTGTTGCTCCCTGTATATAATATATGCTTTTGCTGTCTTAAAAAATGGGGAATCGAGAAGCACCCTTTCAACAATATCCTGGATGCCCTCAACATCCGGAACAGGTCCAAGGCGCAATTCATGGGATAGGGTAAGAACGCGAAGTGTAAGCTTTCTTGCTTCTCTTTCATCAAATTCACCCGAAGCTTTTCCAGCTTTTGCTATAGCCGCTGTAATTTTTGATGAATCAAACTCAACAACCCTTCCATCACGTTTTTTAATTTCCTCAAACACTAGTACCACCTCTTCATGTTTAGTCGGTTCAAAATGGAAAAATCTCTGCATTAATCAGAGATGAAAAAAACCTGTTCAGTTTAAAGAAAACAGAAAGCACATGGTCATGTATTACGGTGAATTTTGATTGTTTTGTAAAAAGTACAACCGAGGATTGTCAGCAAAAGACATCCATGCTGTGCTTCAATATCCAATATATAGTTATTTGTCAACAAATATATTCAATATGTAGTAGTTGTGCCGGAAAAAGGCAACTATTTTAAAGGACGACAGAAAGCGTGGATTGACAAGAGGGCTTCGTTCTGACAAAAGATTAACGAATTAAATGAGGGTTCAAGGATTCAAGGGTTCCGGGGTTCCAGTGAAAGGCAAATATAAAGTAACCAGGGAAATATAGCTAACTAGTTTCCATCCGGAAATGGCCCTTTTGTGCGATCTCTGTGTCAATCTGCGGGATTTCTTGTGCGACATACAAAGCGTATGTCTCCGCGCAATCCCTTGATTTTCTTGAGCTTGCCCAAAA